>JBBQNR010000063.1:0-16956 GCA_038330145.1 Solirubrobacterales bacterium | reverse complement strand
GCCCGGCGCGCGGTTCGGCCTGAGGTCCGGCCCAGCAGGAACAATATTGGCCAACCGGCGCGGCGTGGCATCCAGCAGAGCCCCGTGATCGTCGCGGTCGACGACGAAGGGCGCGCAATCATCAGCAGCCGCGAGACCGCCTACAAGGTCAAGAATCTGCGTGGCGAGCCTGATGAACAGCAGGATCGCGGCCGTGCCGTTCACGCTGAGGAACCTCAGGGAGGATCTGGAGGATCTCGAGGATCTCGGGTCCAACTTCGACGGCTCGCTGGACCTTGAGTTCCGCCACGCGAGCAAGGCGCTCGAGCTCGAGCAGTGCGGCCTGAGCTATCAGCGCATCCCGCCCACAATGCGATCCCGCGCGGGTTTGCCGCACCCGTTGCTGGTAGGCATGGCGTGCCCAGGAGCTTGCCATCGCCTGGACTAGGGTGCTGCCGCCACTTGCAAATCGCAAACCACCTTGGGAGGGCGCCGATGCCGGACACCACCTGCCACATGTCGATCTCGCTCGACGGTTTCGTCGCGGGGCCCGACCAGAGCCGCGAGGCTCCACTCGGCAAACGCGGGCGCGAGCTCCACGGTTGGCATCTCGGCGACGAGCGCGCCAACGACGCCGACGCGACGGCGACCGGCTGGCTCATGCGCCCACGCGGCGCCTACGTCATGGGGCGGAACATGTTCGGGCCGATCCGCGGCGAGTGGGATGAGGACTGGCGCGGCTGGTGGGGCCCCGAGCCGCCTTACCACGCGCCGGTGTTTGTGCTCACCCATCACGCCCACGAGCCGATCGAGATGGAAGGCGGGACCGCCTTCCACTTCGTCACCGACGGCTTCGACGCCGCTTACGCACAAGCGCGTGAGACGGCCGGCGAGGGCGGCGTAGACATCGCGGGTGGCGCCTCGACCGTGCGCCAGGCCCTCATTGCCGGGGTCGTCGACGAGCTCACGCTCGACGTCGCGCCGGTCCTGCTCGGCTCCGGCGAGCGGATCTTCGACGGCGTCGAGTCGTTCGGGTTGGAGCCCGTCGAGGTCTTGCATTCGCCGCTAGCCACACACATCCGCTACCGCCGGGCGGGATGATCCGATGAGTGGATAGATCCCGCGATGACGAGGGCCGCTGGCGCCTGCCAGGCGATCCCTGCCACTGCGGCCGCCGGCGACTGGTACACGCGCACCAGTGAGCCGTCGTAGTCGATCCACTGGAACCTGATCCTGGGCTCTGTCATGCCGCCTCCGGGGGGAGTACCAATCGCTCCGGTTTAGAGATCTCGCTGTGCCAGGGGGTGTTTGGCTTCTCCAAACAGAGGGACAGGGGCTGCTGGTGCACGGAGTTAGTGGTTCGAGCGACTGGAACAAGTCAGTCGTAGCGCCTGTACCTCGGCCAGTCAAGACGAACGATCTCGCAGCTGCGAGATCGTTCGGTTGGCGTAGGCGAAGGATGTCCACTGCTATCAGCGGACTGAGTAGTCCGTCGGAGCCGTGAGCTCCAGGTCCCATCAGGCTCAGTCCTTGATCGCACCCGACTTGCAGGGTTCGCGGCGGTTGAGCGTCAGCCGGTCGAGGAACACCGCCGAGTCGTACGCGCGATCGCCCTGGTCGAAGATCGAGAAGTAGACGATGTGACGACCCCGCGACACGGGCGTCGAGGCGCGCAGGATGCGGGTGGCCCCGTCATAGGTGGTGCCCTTCGCCCTGCCTGCCGTGACGTTCGCATCCCCGACTGAGTTGACGCGGATCGGATTGCCGTCCGCGGTTCTGGCGAAGTTGTTGGGCGCGACTATCTTCGGGTTGCCCGTTGAGCCAGCGTCCCAATTCGAGACATCGAGCTCGGCGATGAACGCGTCGTTGTAGATGTTGTTCACGAACTCCGGGAACTCCTCCGAGAGGAACCGAAACCGCACCGACAGGCAGTTTGCCTTCTTCGGCACCTGAAGCGTGATGCGAAAGATCGTCACGTCGCGGGCGCCGCGGATGCTTGGCCCGCCGTTCTCCTGGCCGGTGGAGCCGCTGTTGTTCTTGTTGTCGGCGAGCTTCGCGCCGCCGCTCGTGAGGATCCCGAAGCTTCGGCCATGGCGAGGAAAGCCGGCGAGGCGCTTGGTCGAGATCGCCGCCGGATCTCCGAACGGCGGCAGGGCCGAGAACGATGCCCCTCGTATCCAGCGGCCGTTCGTGACGATCGCCCGGGCGAGCTTTCGTGCAGCCCGAACCGTCTGGCCGCCGCGGTCAGGAGTTGGCGTGATCCGCTGCTTGCTGGCGGCGCCTGCCGAGCCGTCGCGGCCAACGAGTAGGCCGATCATCACGATGATCGCTGCAGCCAAGATCAGATGCAGGGAGCGGACAGACCGGACGGGCTCATCCATTGCTGGTTCCTCTCTCTCGCGTTGACTTCTGGAAGGGGGTCTGGATGCTATTTGGAAGGGGGTCTGGATGCTACTTCTTGCAGCGAACCTGATTAGTGGGGAAAGGCTTTTTACCATTTCGTAGCTGAAGTCCTTGCTCCTTAGAGACTTCCCGCTGATCGGGCGCAAACCCATGGGGGTTTCCATCCATATTCGGCCAGGCTTCTCCTCAACTTGGCGAGTCGGCGTGCAGAGGGGAAATCGGACTACTGAATGGGAGGGCTCTACCCGAGCGAAACTCTCGCTGTCGGGACTCTGACCCTTCCGAGAATCGCCCTCAGCCGTCCCCCGAGCTCAGCCTCGGACAATCCTGTCACCTCGGCGATGTCCTTGATCGGGGTGCGCTCCATGATCATGGAGAAGATCGGCATGTCCTCGGGATCGAGCTTGGACGCGCTCGCTTCACGTAGACCGCTGGGGATCGGTGGTAAAACCTTTTGCCCCCGGGCGACCAAGCGAATGGCGTTCAGGAGCTCATCGGCGAGGGCGGCCTTGCTGGACATCCCGTCCGCGCCGGCAAGGATCGCGGGGATCGCGAGGGAAGGGGCTGAGTAGGCCGAGTAGATGATGACCTTAGGCGGATCTGACAGGCTCTTCAAACGCTGGCAGAGGAGGATGCCGTCCTCGCGCGGGAGTTGGTAGTCGACAAGAACCACATCAGGACGGACACGTTCGATCAGCTCGACCGCCTCTTCGGAGCTCGAGGCCGAGCCTCCGAAGGTCATTCCGGGCTCGCATCGGATTACGGTCCAAAGCCCCGTGCGTACAGCGGGGTGGTCGTCGACCACGGAGACCCTGATCATCAGCTCACCCCAGGAGACGACCGGTTGTAACTTGCACCGAACGTGCTTGTGAAATTGGGTGCGACACCGAGGACAGCCTCTCACCGCAGGATGGCCTTAGAAATGAGGGGTTCCCTGTATTTCTTGCTCGGGTGCACCAGCGCTCAGGCGTGTCGCTAGAGTGAGAGGACGAGAGCGGCGCGGAATCCCGGGCCGATCAGGGCTCCACCAGGCCTCGCCTGATGGCATATCGCGTGAGCGCCACGCGGTCGCGCATGCCGAGCTTGTCCAGGACATTCGCCCGGTGGCGCTCGACCGTCTTATCGCTGATGACGAGCGTCTCGGCTATCTCCTTGGTCGAGTACCCCTCCGCGACCAACTTGACGATCTCGAGCTCCCGTGGCGTCAACAGTTCATCGCTCGCGCTCGCGTCATCGCTCACCCTTTCTAGGTGGTCACGGATCAGCGCCTTGATCGCACCGGGATACACGAAGGGCTCACCACGCATCGTGGAACGGCACGCTTCCACCAGGTCGCGGTCGGCAGCTGTCTTTAGGACGTATCCCGACGCTCCCGCCCGCAGGGCCTCGAAGAAGTATCGCTCGTTGTCGTGCATCGAAAGGATCAGCGTCCGCAGATCCGGTTTGCGTTTCGAAAGCTCATGTGCTGCCTGAAGCCCCGTCAGGCGCGGCATCGCGACATCCAAGATCGCCAGATCCACTTCCTCCTCGAGCGCGCGCTCGACCGCTTCGGCGCCGTCGCTTGCCTCGGCGATGACCTCGAGGTCGGGCTCGCCGTCCAAGACGAGGCGCAGCCCGCGCCGCACGACATTGTGATCGTCGGCGAGCAGGATCCGCGTCTTCAGCGGGACCGTCACCCTTGCATCTGCCCAGAGGGGAGCCGAAGGCGGACTTCGCTCCCCCCGCCCGGCCGAGAGCCCACTGAGAGCTCCGCCCCGATCAGAAGCGCGCGTTCACGCATGCCGCGAATTCCATTGCCGGCGGCCCCTGGCGGCCCGGTCAGCCCGCAGCCATTGTCTTGAACACTCAACGCGATGCCCGTAGTCGTGCGTTCGAGGCTGAGCTCCGCCGCGGACGCACCTGCGTGTCGCACAATGTTCGTCAGACTCTCTTGAACAATCCGATAGATCACCAACTCCTCCTCGGGATCGAGTGCCGGCAGATCGGAGTCGATGCTGCGAACGATGCGTAGCCCAGTCTGCTCCGACACATGATCGCTGAGGACCGCAAGGGCGCTTCGAAGCCCTAGATCGTCAAGCGCCTCAGGCCGAAGCTCACGCACGATCCGCTGCACCTCCTCGAGGCTCGAGCGTGTCGCCTTCTGAGCGCTCGCAAGTCCGTCGGCGAGTTCAGGCGGAGCTCGCCTCGCGGTGCGGCCGATCTCGAGCAACAGTGCGGTGAGGCTTTGGCTGATCTCGTCGTGAAGCTCCCGCGCTAGCCTCTTCCGCTCCAACTCCTGCCCGGCGAGCGTGCTGCGGGCGCTCTCGCGGCGCTCGGCTTCGAGACGGTCGAGCATCTGATTGAAGGCACGTGTCAGCTCCAGCACCTCTGCATCTCTGCTGTAGGCGGGAATTCGGTCGCCGGGACGGAGGGGGTCTACCCTTCCCATCGCGGCGGTCAGGCGGCCGAGCGGGAAGAAGGCACGCTTCATTAGCAGCGCGTTGACCACGAGCATCGCCCCGAGGCCGACGAGCAGGACGGCAATCTCCGATACGGACGTCGGCGAAGGCACGCTGGCCGGCGAGAGCGACAGGATGGCACCTGCGACAAGAAGAACGGCAGCGTTGGTCGTAAATACACGCCAGAACAGCGACAGGCGATGTGGTTTGGGCTGTGGACGTTCAGCCAAGTGTCGGAGCCACCTCCTCCGAGACATTATCGGCGTACATGGTCCGGACCATGCATGCGCGCGCGCCAGCTGTGCGAAGGGCGGCCCGCCGAGGCTAGCGACTTCCTCTCCTCGGAAATACACAGTCCTACCCATGGCGGTCTTGACCCTGCCCTGTGAGGCTGCTCGATCAAGCTCATTCCTATCGCTCATGGCGGCTGGCTCGACAACGGTCGCTGCTAATCCAACGAATCGGAGGCGTATATGTCGCCATTGGACCGCTATCGACGCGACGTCGACTCGAGCCGCATCGAGCTGACGTGGGCGTCACTACGGCGGAGTCTGCAGGCTGGCGGAAGTGGTCGTCACGTACTCGTCGCGTCACTCGTGCTTGCGCTGGTGTGCTCACCCTGGGCTGTCGCCGCCACAACCGGAGACTCGCTCTTGGGCGGCAAGCGCAATCCAGGCGGGAGCACGTCGGTGGAGTACAAAAAGGAGACGCAGATAATCGCTGACATCGCGCAGGGCGCCGGCGGCGTCGCCAAAGGCACCGGTGGCTACTCCACGCGGCAGTCCAACAAGTCCAGCTCCGGCGGCGGCGCCATCTACGGATGTCGGGCGAAAGTTGGCAAGAACGCGTGTTTGGCTGCCGTCAACCTCGCCGACGGAGCCGCGTTCAAGTTCACGGTCGATGCCAAGTCGGCTGCCGTAGGCGAACTGCTCTTTGGACCCAGCACGAACAAGCCTGTCGACAAGCCCCCACTTGCGACCAATGGGACCGGGCTCGTGAAAAACCTGAACTCGGACGCGGTCGACGGCAAGCACGCAGCCGACCTCGTTGGCAAGACGGAGCTGCTGTTCGCGACGGTCGGCGCGACCGGAAGCCTGGGTGACAACCGCGGCGCCACCACGGCAGAACAAACCGGCGGCACCCCGCCCACCTATTCCGTCTCATTTGGGAGCGACATCAGCAAATGCGCCTACACGGCGAACCCGACAGACACCACAGCGGGCACCCTCGGGGTCTCGACCGGCTCGGACGCCAAGAGCGTTATCGTGACCGAGTCTGGCACAGCCTCGGGCTTTCACCTCCAGGTGACCTGCTGACTCGACGGGTCACTTTGGCAGCCAAGCGGGCGGCGACGAGTACGCCGCCCGTCCCGTGCCACGCCGCCCTCAGACATCTAGGTTCGTCACGCTGCTAGCCGCATCCGCTCGACAATCCGTGCGTCGCTCTGAGGGTCGAATCGGGCCCCCGCTATGTCCCTAAGAGTGACGCGAGAGACCTCCTCCGGGAGGTCTTTCGTATTCTCGAACGCCTCAGCCACCGCCTCGCTGACCGTGGCGGAGCTCTCGATCCGCCTCTCGACCTTGTCGTGACGGATCTGGAGGCAGAAGGGCTCGGAGACCTGGCGCTTCAATCCTGGAGGCGCCTTGTGCAGCGCCTCGCTGAGGTCTGGCAGGCGGGAGAGGACATCAGCGAGGTCGTGTGAGTCGAAGTCGGCAGTGCTCGCGCCGAGCGCCTTCAGCTCGGCTTCGGCGGCGTCCTTGGCGGCACGGAGTTCCGCGATCCGCTGTCCGACAAGCTCAGGCTCGATCCCTTCTCGAGCGCCTCAATCTGAAGGCCGATGCGATGGTCGAGATCACAAACGCGATCGCGCACCTCCGCCGCACCAGGCGGGGGCGGAGGACGCTACTTTTGCTCGCCGCCCGGCTTCCCGCCGCCCATGCCGCCCATCATCATCCACATCATGGCGCCCATCATGAGCATGCATGGAATTACGAACAGCAGCGCGTAAGTGTTGGCGACGAACGCCACGATGACCGCCAGCAGGACAACCGCCACGCAGCCCCACATCATCTTCATCGAGTGTCCGGTCTGGAATGCTTTATGGCTAACTCCTGTTCAGAGGACGGTGGAAGCGGAGCGAAAACGGTCAGGCAGGGCGCTCATCTGAGCATGCGACCAACGGCGCCCATCAACTCGTCGGCTTGAGCGTCCGGATCAGAAGGCCCTGACCCCTCGCCCAAAAGGCAGGTTCGCGCATGCCCGTCAAGCAGACCGAGTGCGATCTTGTCCAGCGCCGCGCGAGCGGCGTTGATCTGGGTGATGACCTCGATGCAGTATCTGTCCTCGTCGATCATCCGGGAGAGGCCGCGCACCTGACCCTCGACGCGCGCCAGTCGCTTTTGCAGGTCCTCTTTACTTTGCGTGTAGCCACGTAGCTCCGACATGGTGATACCGTACCAGGGTACTGTAAGTAGTGTCAAACCGGGGGGAGTCGAGAATGGGCGCTGAAGTCATCGTCACTGCCGCCGGCCTGAGCCTGATCATCGTCCTAGCCTGGTTTTTCTTCGGGTCGAGAAAGCTGAGCGAGGCAACCGTGCGTGGCAATGTTCAGGAGGTCGAGGTCACCGTCAACGGTGGCTACTCGCCCAACCTGATTCGGGTGCGGGAGGGAGTGCCTCTGCGGCTCGTTTTCGACAGGCAGGAATCGGGCGAATGCACGTCTCGCGTCGTGTTCCCGGACTTCAAAGTCAATGCGCGGCTGCCCGCGTTCAAGCAAACCGCCGTGGAATTTATCCCGGACCGAAGCGGTGAGTTCAACTTTGCCTGCGGAATGAACATGGTCTCTGGAACTTTAGTGGTGGAGCACAATGGCGTCGGCGCTTCGGGCCCGGACACCGCAACCGCACAGCTGTCGGCGACGGAGGCGAAAGCGGCGCCTGTCGTCGAGCTGGCAACAGCGGATTTGTCGATTCGAGGGGCACACTGTGCAAGCTGCGTTACGAAGATAGAGGGCGTGGTCGGTGGGCTGGCGGGTGTCCAGAAGGCCAACATGAACCTGGCATCCGAGCGCCTGTCGATCGCATACGAGCCGGGCGCCGTCACCACGCAGGACGTAGAGAGAACGGTCGCAAGCATCGGGTACACAGCGACGGAGCGCGCCCCGGTCCCCGAGGAAGCCGGAGACGCAGAGGCGGCGGAGCGCCGCGCGGAAATCAGCGACCTCAGCCGTCGCGTCGCCTTTGGGGCGGTCTTTACGGCACCGGTGCTGTTCGCTGTGATGGCGGAGAATCTCTTCGGCGCCAACTGGGTGCCGGAGGTGCTGACGAACCTTTGGTTTCAGCTCGCGCTGATCGCGCCCGTGATGGTCTACACCGGCTGGCCGATCCATCGCATCGGCTGGTTGGCGCTTTCGCACCGCTCGGCCGACATGAACAGCCTGATCACGATCGGGACTTTCGCCGCCTTTCTCTACAGCCTGGTCGTCACATTGGCACCGGGGCTGCTTCCCGACGACATGCAAGGGGTCTACTACGAGGCGGTTGGCGTGATCCTGACGCTTATCCTCCTGGGTCGGCTCCTGGAAGTGCGCGCGAAGGCTGGAACGGGCGAGGCGATCCGAAAGCTGATCGGCCTGCGGGCAAAGACCGCGCGGATCATGCGCGACGGAGAGGAGCTCGAAGTTGCGGTCGACGAGGTACGGGCCGGCGACATCGTCTCCGTACGCCCGGGGGAGCAGGTTCCGGTCGACGGGGAGATCGTCGAGGGCCGCTCGACACTCGACGAGTCGATGGTTACGGGCGAGTCGATCCCGGTGACAAAAGGGGAAGGCGACATCGTGGTCGGGGCGACGCTCAACCAAACCGGGGCGTTTCGATTTCGCGCGACCAACGTCGGCCAGGACACGATGCTCGCTCAGATCATCCGGCTGGTGGAGCAGGCCCAGGGCTCCAAGGCCCCCATCCAGCGACTGGCCGACCAGGTCTCGAGCTACTTCGTCCCTGCGGTGATCTTCATCGCGATCGCTACCTTCGTGATCTGGTTCGACTTCGGGCCCTCGCCCGCCTTCATCTTCGCGCTCGTCAGCGCAGTTGCCGTCCTGATCATCGCCTGTCCGTGCGCGCTGGGGCTGGCAACGCCGCTGTCGATCATGGTCGGCACTGGAAAGGGGGCACAGAACGGCAGCCTGATCCGCTCTGCCGAGGCGCTCGAGACGGCGCACAAGATTGATGTGATCGTGCTCGACAAGACCGGCACGATCACGAAGGGTGAGCCCGAGCTGACCGACGTGGCGAGTGCGGGTCTTGTTCCGGATGACGAGCTGCTGAGATTGATTGCCTCCGCCGAGCAATCATCAGAGCACCCGTTAGCGCATGCGATCGTAGAGGGCGCTCGCCAGCGCGGGTTATCCCTGTCTGGGCCGAGCGAGTTCGACTCGGTGACCGGAAAGGGAGTCCGCGCGCGCGTTGCTGATCGCTCACTTCTGATCGGCACCAGACGCCTGCTGGCCGAAGCGGGGCTCGACACCGCCACTATGAGTGAGATGGCATCACGCTTCGAAGTCGAGGGAAAGACGGCGATGCTCGCCGCCATCGATGGCAACCCCGCGGGCGTGGTCGCGGTGGCCGACACCGTGAAGGACGAGTCCGTCGATGCGATCCGGGCGATGCGCGAGCTCGGGCTAGAGGTGGCGATGATGACCGGCGACAACCGTCACACGGCCGAGGCGATCGCGCGCCAAGTTGGGATCGAGCGAGTGCTTGCCGAGGTGCTGCCCGAGGACAAGTCCGTTGAGGTCAAGCGTCTCCAAGGTGAGGGAAAGGTGGTGGGGATGGTCGGCGACGGCATCAACGACGCTCCTGCGCTCGCCCAGGCGGATGTCGGCATAGCGATCGGTACCGGGACCGACGTCGCGATCGAGGCGGCCGACGTCACGCTGGTATCGGGCGGTCTGCGCGGCGTCGTAACCGCGATCTCCTTGAGCCGGGCGACGATGAGAAATATCCGGCAGAACCTGTTCCTCGCCTTCTTCTACAACATGATCGGCATCCCGATAGCAGTGGGTGTGCTGTACCCGTTCATCGGGCTGCAGCTGAGTCCCGAGATCGCGGCCGGCGCGATGGCGGCAAGCTCGCTGTCGGTCGTCACCAACGCGAACCGCCTGCGCCGCTGGCACCCGCAAGACGCTGCGCACTAGAAACCGAGTGATGCGGTGATCGACGTTGGATGTGGCACTGGACTCAACTTCCCGCTCCACGAGGACCGCATCGGTGCAAACGGTCCTGATCTCTCGATGCTCGCGCGCCGATGCGCGACTCTTCTCGTTTACACACGATGTGCTCCAAAGCCCTGCCGCTGTGGCTAACGTCGTGTCTCACCTGAAGCAGGGAGCGTCAATGGCGAGCGTGGGAGCGAAGCTCGCTGACAAGGCAGCACGGGAGCTCGATCACTGATCCCGTGAGCGAGCAAAGAACACAGACATTCCTGTTTGCAGATCTCGCCAGCTACACCGCGATGACCGAGGTGCACGGCGATGAGGAAGCTGTGCGCTTGGTGGACCGCTATTGCGCCGCCATGCGCGAGCTGCTTCCTGAGCATGGTGCTCATGAGGTCAAGACGATCGGCGATGCGCTTCTAATCAGAGTGCCCCAAGCTGAGCAGGCTGTGCAGCTGGGCCTGCGCGCGGTGCTCGACATCAGTGGCGCCGAGCACGGCTTTCCGAGCGTCCGCGTCGGCATGCACCACGGGCCGGCGATCGAGCGCTCCGGCGACTATTTCGGCCACACGGTCAACGTCGCAGCTCGCGTGTCGGCACTCGCCGGTGCAGGCGAGGTCCTTCTCACCGACGCCGTTATGCAGGCGGCGGGATCCCTCGCCGCGGTGCGGTTCATAGAGCGAGGCCGACACCCCCTCAAGGGCATCAGCGAGCCTGTGCTCCTATACATGGCATCACCCGGCGCGCAGCAAACTCCCGAAGGCCTTCCGATGGATCCCGTTTGCCACATGGCGGTCGACCCGGAGCGTGCGGCTGGAATGTTGGTGCACGAGGGCGCGCAACACTACTTCTGCTCCCTGCAGTGCGCGCGCCAGTTCGCGACAGAGCCGACCAGATTTGCCTAACACCTCCTATGGAGTGGCCACCTGGTGGCAGCGTCTCTGCACGGCTCACATATGGCCAGCGTCACTACCACCGGTGTGACCTGCACCATCCTGGCTTTGGCCGTACCAGTTCGCGGCCCAGCCGCGCATCTGGGCAATCTCTCGTGACTGTGCCGCGATGATGTCGTTCGCGACCTTCCTCAGCGGCTCGTAACCGCCGTTCGCGAGCTCTTTGCGGGCCATCGTTATCGCGCCCTCGTGGTGCAGAGTCATCATTTCGATGAATGCACGATCGAATGGCTTGGCGCTCTCGAGCTGAGTCATGTCGGTGTCCATGCCCATGGCGTGCTGATCGAGACCAAGCTCACCACGCCCGATATTCATTCCCTCGAGCTCGCCGTCGATGCTGCGCAGCGTGCGTATCTCGGCCTGCTGAGCCGCAACTATGTCGTTTGCAAGCTTTCGCACCTGCGGGTGCTCACCCTTATCGCGCGCGACGTCGGCCATGTCGATGGCGCTCTGGTGGTGGGCAACCATCTCGGAGGCGAATCCGCGGTCAATCGGGTTGGCGGAATTCTTATCGGAGCTGTCGTCGCCCCCGCATCCTGCCGCCAGAGCCAGAGCACTCGTCATTGCTGTGATCGCTACTACGAGCCGCAGTACAGACGGCTTGCTTGATCGTCTAAAGCTCATCATTTCCCTTTCGAAGTTGAGTCACTGAACGTGCCGACCGCTGGCCGGCTGAACGGTTCGCACGCCGTTAACGGCGTGCACGACTCAACGTCGAAGAACCTGAAGAAAAAGAGGGCCGGCGCGGGCGCTCTCGCCGGCCCATACAGGTCGCAGGTCGGGCTCGTAAAAGTGGGCCGGTGTGGTTGCCCGCGGTTTGGAAGAGGTAAATGGGCTGTGGGCAAGCGTGCCAAGGGCCAGTACTTGCACAACCGCCACGCAGGCAGCCGCAGCATCGCCAAAATGCTGGTCTGAAATTCCGCTATGGGCGACCACAACGAGGGCGGCTAGCATGAGCACGAAGGCGATGATGGCCAGCCGGCGGCGGCTGCAATGAGTCAATGTCGAAAGGCGCCGAGGCAATGTTCAGCTCGGCTTAAGCGCAAAAAGGCGCTCAAGGAACCCAAGCTTGGAACGCTTGAGCTGCTCGACATCGAACCCCACCGGCTCCAGGTGATCCAGGGGCACGAGCATCTGCTTTGCGAGCTCGTCGCCCATCGCTCCCTGTATCAGTTGCGTTAGCCCGTGGCGGACGAACGCTCTGTAGTCGTTTCGCAGCAGTTGGCCCATCGCGTCCCAGACTGCCTTGTTCACGGGCGCGCGCTCGCCCTCCGTGTGTTCCGAGAGGCGCGCGTGGCTGAGCGCCATTCCCACCACTTCTCCCTGCCAGGCAGCTGCCGTCTTAACAGCGGTCGGGATTCCGTGGGAGTCGCCGATGAAGCACGAGTCCCAACCCTGCTGCTCGAGTTCTGGCTTGATCAGCCACTCGAGCTCGGTGAGGCTGGGACCAAGAGGATTCGCACGCGAGCCATGGCTGGGTATCCTCGCATCTCCACACAGCCTGTATGAGATTAGGGCCGAGACCGAACCCTCCATGATTTTCCCCCGTCCGTCGAACGCTTCACCGTCCCGTCGTGCAGGGCTGCGTAGAGGTCGTTTGGTCCTTCGGCCTCGAAGGCGGCTGGCTGGCCGCCGAGCTCGCCGACTTGCCGCCAGGCCTTCGCTGCGCCTCTGCTCACGCTGACACCACCGTCGCCGCCGACCCGGTAGAGGCGTTTCGAAGTGGGCCAGGCGAGCAGTCCGGGGTCGCCATCTAGGGCTTGCCATCGGCCCCGTCCGTTCAAAGATAGATAGAGGCGTCCCTCGCCCGCGATTACGACCCGTCCCGGATCACTTGGATCCATCGCCAACGATATGAGCGGCTCGGGGGTCGCGCGCTCGATCCAGTGCTGGCCGCCATCGACGCTCACCATCAGCCGCCCGCCGCTGCTGTCGAAGCCATAAACTCGTGGCCCAGAAGATTCGAGTACGTGGAAGTCGGCCTCACCGAGCATCGAGACTGGTTCCCAGCTTTGTCCGGCGTCCTCTGACTTGATGAGACCGAGCAGCGGCGGCAGGTCCGGATCCTTTTGGAAGTCAGGATGACCCGAACCGAGGAAGCGGTTCGGACCGGCCACGGTGAATCCCATCGTATCCTGGTAGCGGTCCGCGACGCGCTTTGATTCTTGCTGACCCTTCTCCGCCCGGAAGAGGCCCGTGTGCGTGGCGATGAACAGCGCGCCGTCCTTGGGGTCGACGCCAAGGCCGTGGACGTGAACTGGCCCAGGGTCGTCCAGCTTCGAGACCGGGCTCGACTCTTGTCCATCATCGCCACAACCCACCGCGAAAAGCACCAGCGTCATGGCCACAAGAAGAAGAGGAATCACGGAGCTAGCCTAGCCAAGAACTTGTTCGCGATGGCCTGACAGGCTGACGCATTTGGCGTAGCTGTCTGCGGCGGCGAAAGCCCCGTACCCGCCACACGACGGCGGTGCGGCAGCCCGCCGGGAACGTCAGAACCACCTAGACCGCTTGCCGAAGCTGATCCGTGCCAGTAGACCAGCGGCGATCGTTCTCATAACCCGAAGGGTCGCTGGTTCGAATCGGGCCCGGGATGCGACAGGCCGATTAGCAGGTGGTTCTCACGAACTCTTCGACGAGAGCGCCGTCTGGCGCACGCCGGGGCGGAGTTCGCTGGCCGGCGACCACGAGGGCCGCGAGGCGGCCTTCGCCTACTTCGGCCGACTGGGGACAGGAGACAGGGGGCACCTTCCGGGCCGAACTGGAGCACTTACTTGCAGATGATGACGGCAGGGTGGTCGGCATCCACCACAACACTGCGAAGCGAGACGGCAAGCACCTGGATGTTGCCGTGTGTCTCGTCTTCCAGCTCGAGGACGGCCGGATCACTGAGTGAAGTCGCCGGCTTCTCCCACCGCGCCCAGCTGCTCCGCCGCGGCCAGGGCCTGCAGCTTGCGCAGGGACTCTTGCTCAATCTGGCGGATGCGCTCGCGCGTGACGTTGAACGTGCGGCCGACCTCATCGAGCGTGCCCGGATGCTCGCCGCCGAGCCCGTAGCGCAGCTCGAGCACGCGCCGCTCGCGGTAGGAGAGGATCTCGAGCGCCTCGCGCAGGGCATCGCTGGTGAGGATCTCGGCCGCGCGCTGGTAGGGCGACTCGGTTGCCTCGTCGGCGATGAACTGGCCTAACTCCGACTGTTCCTCGTCGCCCGCCGGCATCTCGAGGGACAGCGGTATCTGCGCCGATTTCCGGATCGATCTGACGTCCTCAGGCACAACGCCGGTTGCCTCGGCGATCTCATCGACGGTCGGCTCGCGCCCGAGCTCGACCACGAGCCGCCGCTCGGCCGCCCGGATCTTGGCGAGCTTCTCATTGATGTGAACCGGGATTCGGATCGTGCGGGACTTGTCGGCCAGCGCCCGCGCCAGCGCTTGGCGGATCCACCAGGTCGCGTAGGTCGAGAACTTGAACCCCATGCGGTAGTCGAACTTCTCCGTCGCCCGCATGAGCCCGATCGTGCCCTCCTGGATGAGGTCGAGGAATGGCAGCCCCCGGTTGCGATAGTTCTTCGCGTAGGCGACGACGAGCCGCAGGTTGGACTCGACCATCTTCTGCTTGGCGTCGAATTCCCCTCGCTCGATCCGCTTCGCCAGCGCGAGCTCCTGCGCCCGCGTCAGCAGCGGGACCCTGCCGATGCGCTTGAAGAAGGGCTGGAGAGCGTCCGTGGTCGTGTCCGGCGTAAGGTCGAGCGGCGACGCGGGCTTCCCGGCCTGGGCCTGGTCGGGCGGGGGAGCCGCCGGCTGTGGCGCGGCGTCATCGACCAGCTCGATCTCGCACCCCTCGAGGAAGCTGTGCAGCTCCTCGATATCGGTCTCGTCGAGGTCGAGGTCGGCGACCGCCATCGCTACCTCACCATGGGCCAGCGCGCCGAGCTGCCGGCCGGTGGCGATCAGCGCCCTGATCTCTTCGAGTTCTGCGAGCTCTGAACTTAACATCCGGCGAGTGACGATCTCCTGTTACCCCTCAAAAGGAAGAGGGGAGACCCCCGACGAGCGATGGTGGGTAGCTGCGCGCTCGCCAGAGGCGCAGGGCGCGCCACTCGCGGCGTAGGCGGCCTCCTTAGTCGTGTGATTCCGAGAGGTGGATGTAGCGGGGATCTGCGCCGCCGACCTCGCGGCCGTTTATCCAGGCACGTCCCATTGGGCGGGTAGCCAAGCGCCGGGCGTCAATCGTCCGCCCAACCCGGCGGTCGCCGACAGCTCGGTGCAAACCCCCCCGCCGTCGTGCGGCCCCTGCTGCGGCTCGTTGCTGTGTGCTCGTCACGGCCCTCAACCTCCTCGTCCCTCTCTAAGGGAACGCGCGAAAGGAAGAGAGAAGCTGAGAGAGCCCAACGAGCGATCAGTCACCAAGCAGGCTACTACTGCGGCGAGCGGCGAAATTTCGCTGCCGTTTCGCTAACACCGTGGTTGTCGCGACCGCTGCGTGATCTGTCTTGCTACGACCGAGAGGGACCGAGGAATCCCTAGTTGCTCACACAAAACACCTTCAATGAGAGTACTGTCTAAATCAGTGCTGGCCCTGCGGCCAGATCCTCCGCTCAAGCCGGAATGCCACCGACGGCGCATTGCGCGCCACGAGGCGATAGGCGGGAGCCACTGGCTTTGACTGCGGGGCCGGCGTGTTACTTCTACGACGTTACCCACCGGCACCGTGGCTTCGTCCCAATCTGATTGAACGCCTGGGGGTTCGGCCCTCTCTCTTCCGCGTGGACCCAATGGAGGGACGGAAAGGGAGACGCAATGACGACGATGACAAGCGAGGGACACGACAGCGCCGTGCAGCGGTTGCACGCGGCGCTACGGGAGCAGGACCGGTTGGACGATCGCTACCACGACGCCATCGGCACGACGACCGAGCAGGGCGCACACGTCTTGCTCCGGCCGCCGGCGCTCAAGTCGCAGCGCTGGAGGCGTGGCTCCACTGGATCGACGACGAAGCCTACCGAGGGCTCAACGCGGGACCGTTCGAACTGCTCGCCGAGGGCTCCCGACCCTAGAGACGACAAATCTTTTCCAACGGGCGAAGTCCGGGTCAAAGACCAATACCTATTCGAGCTTGGACGTGTGAACGATGGAAAATGACATCACCCAGCCGGGGCAGACGGCCAGAAGCCGCGCATCCCTGTGGCCGAGGGCTGCACGCCAGAGGAGCAGACGGCGATCCCTCGATCAGGTGATCGAGATCGTCGAAGAGAGCAACCTCACGCCAGAGGAGCAGAAGCAGGCCGCGAAGCTCCGTCGGCTTCTGAACGACCTTGACCTTTCAGAAGCCGACTGAGCCATTGCGCATGGAGGCTCTAACTGAGGACAAGAAATGAGCACCGTCCTTCCGGTAGCGGCGCTTAGGTCTTGGATGGGGTTCCGCGCGGCCCGCAAGCTGTGAGATAGTCCGCGGGTGCCTAACTCCGAGCAGTTCGCCGCCCGCCTGGTATCCGTCGACGAGCTCGGCGCCTCGCAGGTCGCCGTCGTGGAGGGAACCCCGCACGGAACCCTGGCCGTTGGCATCAGCGCGGGCCAGCCGTTCGCGGTGTCCAACCGCCTACGTCACTCCGCTGCCCGCCTACGCCGACATTCTCGTGCCGAGCGACGGCGGAGGCTATTACTCCACAACCACCAGCATCGTCACGGGCGAACCGTACGAATGGCACATGTTGCCGCAGGGGCTGATCTACCGCAGCTACCTCGCGGGCGAGAAGGAGTCGCGACTCCGCTCGTTCTGGTACAACGAGCGCGGCCGCAACCGGGGGGATCTCACGCTCGGCGGCAACGTCGGGTTGATTCGCTACGGCACTAAAGGAAACGTCCGCCCCGAGGGGTGGCAACTCGGCCTCGAAGGCGCCGGCATCGTGCGCCTCGACGTCGATCAGAACCGCGACGTCGATTGCGACGACTTCCGCGGCGGCATCCCGATC
>JBBQNR010000062.1:0-17180 GCA_038330145.1 Solirubrobacterales bacterium | reverse complement strand
TGCCGACCCCTTATCACTCCTGGCTAGGCGGTGCATCGAAGATCCATCCCACGGCAGCCTCGCTGAATCCCTCCATGTAGAAGCGCGTGTCAGATTCAGGCATGAATCGATACGTCGCTCGAAGAGCGTCAGCCTTATCAGATGTTGCCTTGCGGCTGACCAAGGCCATTGGACCCGGCTCGCCCACCCGGTCCTCCGACTTGAGGGACCACAAGTAGCCCTTCACAATGGCGTAGAGCGCTTGGCGCGCGTACGGATCGCCAGCGGGCAGCGAGTAGCCAATTACCGTTAGCCCGGTCCGCCCATAGCCATCGAGTCCACTCCATAACGGAGCCAGGGTCGCCCCGTAGAGTTGCTTTGCGGAGGATGGCGCAAGGATCATTGGGGCGTGGAAATATAGGACGTTTGGCGAGCCGTAATATCGGTCGACGTCGTCGATGACCTGGACTTCAGCCAGCGGATCATCGAGCGTAGTTGGGCCCTCCACGAGTGGATGCGTCTAGCTCACAGGATCGGCCCCAAATAGCGGATCTGTTCTCCTCAAATACTCGACGAAGTCTTTGCTGCCCTCAGCCTCGTAGCGCTTGAGCTGCTGGCGGATATCCGAGGTAGAAACCCAGTCAACGCTTCCGTGCGGCTTAACGATCAGCACCTCCTGCAGTTCCCTTTCGGAATCGACCACAAGGCCGTGATTCGGATCGATCCGCTGCCTCCATGGGAATCGTCGGTGCGGGACCCCGACTCGATCCAATGCGCGTTCGAGCACGCGGTCGTAGTTGAAGGTCACGCAGATGTCGGGAGGTCTCAGGTGCTCGGCGAACCTCAAGTACGCAGCCGGAATCTCGTCGGATGAGGGTGTAAGTCGCTCGATTAGTCGACCAATGCCCCATCGCAATTGCAATTGAGCGCGGTTCCCTTCGCCTGACCAGCCATCCGATCCAAGGAGACCCAGGTAGTGCTCGTAGTCGAGGTAGGCGGCGAAATCCTCGAGGTCGACGGGGTCAGGCGTGATCCCTTGCGTCCCTACCTTGTAGGCGATGTATGCCCGGAGTGACGAGCGGAGATGTTGAGAGTGACCAATATCATCGAGCTCGGATAATGTGAGCGGCAAGAGGTCAGCTGACAACGGCAATCCCGCGGGCGCACTGAAGCCCGCGCCGAGGATGAAGATGCGTGACGTCGGAATGCGGTCACTCACCGTTCCAACCATAGCGAAGCGGAATCAAATTCCAAGCTCCGATGCGTAGTCGCTGCGAACCGCGAGTGAGGAGCTGACAACCTGGCTGGCGTCATATCGCCACCCCGCTCACGTTAAGAAGCGGGCGGAAAGGCGCGATTCAGAATCGCGACCAACGATCGGGCTGCATCACGGTCGAGCTGAAGTGTCTGACTCTGCTTGCCCGGATTCTTTCGATGCGCCGATCCGAAGGTATCCAGTTGAACCAGGCGCGTTCCGGCGTAGTCGAACATCTTCCAGGAGCATTCGACCTCCGATGGTTGCGCCGTGCCGTGCTGGTCGTCGGCTCGCACAAACGTCTTGACTCTGGCCACGTCCGCCTCCTTACTTCAAATCGCCCGTTCGGTTATCTGGTGGATAGCCCCCCACCCCGCGATCTAGCGACCGAGGCGGGACGAAGGCTAGGCACGTCGGACGATTGTGTGGCTACTGCAGTTGCGCCGCTTGGCGACGCTCACGCAGCGGCGGCCACACTGTCGGTGTGAGCCGAGGTACGCTGCCGTGGATGGTAGACGGAGAAAGGGTGGGGCTCGGCGTTGACGTCCCCGCGATAGCGGTCGCAGCCGGCTTCTGCAACCACCCGATCGGCACGCACACGGGCAAGACAATGATGCTCGCCGAGCTGCGCCTGCTGCTGGAAGCGGTTCCGGGCCTGGTCGCTTACTCCGACTATGAGCGGGCTGTCGTCGAGCAGAACGCGCTCGCGAAGGCCACCGCTGTGAATCGCAGCAACACGATCATGTATCTCAAGCAACTCTACGGTCTCCGTCCGGAGCTACCGGTCTTCACCGCGCTCCGGGAGCTGTGGCCTGTACGGAAGACGACCCAGCCAGCCCTTGCGCTCCTATGCGCAAGCGCGCGCGACGTGTTTCTCCGCACAACGGTCGATGTCGTGCTCGGCGCAAAGGAGGGGACCCCCATCGGTGCGCATGACCTTTCCGCGCGGATCGCAGAAGTGTTCCGGGGCCGCTACTCCGCGAACACGCTGCGCGCCATCGGTGCGCACCTTGCCTCTTCTTGGGCGCAGGCAGGGTTCCTTGCGGGTCGCTGGGACAAACGCCGCTCACACCCGGTCGTCGACTTCCCGGCCGTCGTCTACGCGCTCTACCTCGGCCATCTCGAGGGCACTATGGGTCCCTCGCTGTTCGCCACGCGCTGGGCGCACTTGCTCGACACCGACGGGCCAACGCTTCGGGCGATGGCGGAGGATGCGGCGAGGAGCGGCTGGCTCGAGTATCGGAGTAGCGGTGGGATGACTGACCTAAGCTTTCACCACCTCGACGACGTGGCTGGCCGGGACGGGGCCTGACGTGGACCGCGCCGACGCGCTCCTCGCCGAGTACCGCCGTCAGCTCTCACTCCCGTGGCGGACCGACCTCTCAGGAGCGGAACGTGTCTGGATGGCCGTGTACCCGCCCGAGCTTGAACGGCGGGTCCGGGCGCGTCTCGGGGAGTTCGAGCTCGCAACCCGCGAGGCCGGTCATTCCTGGGTCGCTCACGACGTGACACAATCGTTCTCGGCTTGGCTCGCGAGCCAGGAGTACCGAGATCTGTACTACGCAGACCCAGAACTGCTCGCTCCGGCGTTGCCGAAGTTCTTGGCCGGCCTCCAGGAGCAGGTGATTGCGACCCTGAGCCGGCCGGAAGCAGGCCCTACGTCCGTCGTCGGGCTGGTCGGCGTTGGGTCGCTCTTCCCGATGGTCAGGGTCTCCGACCTGCTCCAACGGGTCGCCGACGAGGTGCAAGGGCGCCTGCTTATCCTGTTCCCCGGCTCGTATGAGCAGGGAAACTACCGACTCCTCGACGCTCGCGACGGCTGGAACTACCTTGCCATCCCCATCACGATCCCGGAGGGAGCCAATCGATGACGCTGATCCGCGACGTCCTCCAGCGCGACCCCTCTTCCTGGTCGATCCCGAACCTTGGCGTGAGCAAGGTCGGTCCGCCTCGGAGCGACGAAGAGTGGGCGGTGCTCCGATATGAGCTCGACGCCTTCGTCGCCGAAGGGGAGTACGCCACCGGCCTGGAGCGGATCCTCCGGAGCTACCTCACGAATCTCGACAAACCGTCCCAGCCCGCCGTGTGGGTCAGCGGGTTCTACGGGAGCGGGAAGTCACACCTCATCCGCGTTCTGGATTCCTTGTGGGTCGACCGGTTCTTCCCGGATCGGGCACGGGCGAGCGGACTCGTCCACCTGCCAGACGACGTCAGGGCGCAGTTCCGCGAGCTCGACACTCGCGGGCAGCAGTTCGGCGGTCGCTTCGCTGCGTCGGGTGTGCTCAGCGCCGGAGGAACGAGCGTCGCACTCTCCCTTCTAGCGATCGTCTTCGCGGCAGCCGGTCTGCCGGAGGACTACGCGCAGGCACGTTTCGTGTTGTGGCTGCGCGAGGAGGCGCTGCTCGACGCGGTCGATGTCCACCTCCATGGTGCGGGCCGCTCCCTCGAGGGTGAGCTTCCGCATCTGTACGTGTCCGGCCACCTCGCGGAGGCGCTGCTCGCCGCCAGACCGGGGTTTGCGACTTCGGCTGCGGAGACGCGCCAGCAGTTGCGCGCGCAGTTCCCCTCCGCGACGACCCTCCCGGACTCAACCTTCCTCCAAGTTTTCGAGGAGACCCTGCGGTCCACCAATGATGCTCGGGAGCTCCCACTGACCCTTGTCGTCCTCGACGAGCTCCAGCAGTTCATGGGCGATGAGACCGACCGGGTCAACGAAGTGCAGCAGCTGGTCGAGGCGTGCTGCTCCCGGTTCCGGAGTCGGATCCTGTTCCTTGGCGCTGGCCAGATGGCGCTCGGCGCCACGCCGACGCTCCAGAAGCTCCTGGATCGCTTCACCGTAGCCGTCTCCCTCCAGGATCGCGACCTTGACCGCGTCGTCCGCTCGGTCGTCCTGCGCAAGCGCCCCGAACGGCAGAAGGAGCTCGCAGCCGTCCTCGACGATGCGAGCGGCGAGATCAACCGCCAGCTGGCGGGTTCGGCCATCGCACCGACCGGGGCGGATCGAGAGTACGTCGTCACTGACTACCCGCTCCTACCTGCGCGGCGTCGCCTCTGGGAGCGGTTCCTCCGCGCGGTCGACACGGGGGGTCGATCCGGGCAGCTACGCACCCAGCTTCGCGTTGTGCTTGATGCGACGCGGGAGGTCGCCGGCCGCGAACTCGGTGTGGTCGTTCCGGCGGAGCGTATCTACGACGAACAGGAGAGCGCCCTCCAGCAGAGCGGAGCGCTGCCGACCGTCACTGCCCAGCTCATCGCCGATCTCGCGAAGGAGTCTAATGACGGCCTCCTCACTTCGCGGGTTGCGAAGGCCGTCTACCTTATCGGCCGGCTGCCGAAGGATGGCCCGAGTTCGACGGGCCTGCGCGCCACGAACGAGACCGTTGCCGACCTCCTCATCGAGGACCTGCGCACGGATGGCGCCCGTATGCGCGAGCGTGTGCCTGTGATCACGAAGCGCCTCGCGGATCGCGGCGTCCTCCTCGAAGTCGATGGCGCGTACCTTCTCCAGACGCCCGCCGCAGCGGAATGGGCCGCCGACTACCAGGCGCATGTCCAGGATCTGCGGACGGATACGCGATGGCAGACCGATCGACGAACCGAACTCCTCCGAGAGGTCTTCGCCGAGGCCGAGCGCGGCCTCAAGCCTCGTCAGGGCAAGAGCCTCGTGTCGCGCAAGGTTCGCGTTGCTGTGGGACCCGACGAACCCAAGGTCGGCGCCGGAGAGGTCCCCGTCTGGGTCCGGGACGGCTGGTCGGTCACCGAGCGCGACGTCAAGGACGACGCGCAGCGAGTCGGGACCGACAGTCCGCTCGTGCTCGTCTGGATCCCCCGTGAGCAGCCGGAGGAGCTGCGCGCGGCGATGGTCGAGGCACAGGCAGCCAAGGTCACTGTGGACCTGCGCGCGGTCCCGACAACGGAGGACGGCAGAAATGCCCGAGCCGGGCTCATCTCACGGCGCGACGCCGCTCGGGACCGAGAGCAAGGCCTGGCTCGACAGATCGTGGCTGCAGCGCGCGTGTACCAGGCCGGGGGCAACGAGGTCGCCGAACCCTCAGGCAACGCGACCCTTGCTCCGTCATTGGCCCGGGCCATCGATAACGCCGTGCTCCGCCTCTTCGCCGACTTCACGCAGGCCGACGACAGCCACTGGGACGCCGTGGTCAAGCGGGCCAAGGAGGGTTCGGCCGAGCCGCTCTCCCCGGTCGGGCACCGCGGGGAAGTCGATGAGCACCCGGTGGTCAAGGCCGTCCTCGGGTTCCTCGGGGTCGCGGGCAAGCGAGGCCTCGACATCCGTCGCCAGTTCGAGGCACCACCCTACGGTTGGCCACAGGACGCGATCGACGGTTCGTTGCTCGCGCTCATCTCCGCCGGCAAGGTCCAGGCCCGCTACAACGGGGAGCCGACATTGGCGGCGAAGCTGACCCAGAACGTGATGGGCGCGGTGGAGTATCGCGCTGAGTCGGTGGTCCCAACAGCCAACGACAGACAGCGCGTCAAAGGTCTCGCCGTCGATCTCGGCATCCCGACTCCGGGCGTCGTGGACGTTGACCTTGTCGGCCGCATCCTCTCGGCAATGCGATCGCTCGCCGACACCGCAGGAGGCGAACCTCCCCTCCCGGAGCGGCCGTCGCTTGACGCAATCCGGGATCTTGAGGGCGTAGCCGGCAATGCCCAGATCGTCGCCGTTGCGACCCAGAGGGACGCCCTCAAGACGGAGGCGGACCGGTGGCGTGAGCGCGCCAGGCGTATCCCTTCGAGGCGGGCGCAGTGGGATCTCGCACAACGATTGCTGCAGCATGCGATTGGGTTGGACGAAGCCGCGGCAGCGCGGGGGACGCTCGATGCAGTCGAGGCGGCGCGTTCGGTCCTCGATGATCCGGACCCCGTTGAGCCGATCGTGACCCGACTCGCTGACGCACTCCGGCAGGCCCTCGCCGAGCAGCTCGAGACGTTCGCCCATGCTCGCGAGGTCGCGCTCGCCGAGCTAGCAGGGACCGATGCTTGGTCTGGTCTCGACGATGCGAAACGGATGGAGATCCTCGCCGCCTGTGGTCTTGGTGACCACCGAAAGGTGGCGATCGGCAGCACTGTCGAGCTTCTCGCCGCGCTCGACGCGTGGCCGCTTGCCGACTGGCAGGTCAGAAGTGACGCCGTGGCTGCGCAGGCAGCAAAGGCTTATGAGCGCGCTGTCAGTGAAACCGAGGCATCGCCGGTGCCGGTCAAAACGCCGCGGCGCGTGATCCACGACAAGCCGGAACTCGAGGCCTACCTCAAAGAACTCCGCGAAACGATCGAAACCCATCTCGCTGCGGGCGACTCGGTGGTGATCTGACGATGCCGCCTCTTCCCGCCGAGCTCCGGCGCGACCTCGAGAAGGCGGTCGTCTCCGCCCGCAGGCTCGCGGAGGCGGCGGGCCGCGCCGCGCTCGCCCGCCTTGGAGTCGGGGAGACGGATGCGCCGGTTGCTCTGACGGCGGAACAACGAGGACTGCGCACCGCGCTGCGGGAGCGTGCCAAGGCTCTCGGCGGTGGGGACCGCACGGTCGGTATCCCGCTGCTTGTCGAGGAGATCGCCTACGAGCAGTGGCACCGGATGCTCTTCGCCCGCTTCCTGGCCGAGAACGACCTGCTTCTTCACCCCGAGGGCGCACCGGTCTCGCTCGCCGAGGTCCGGGAGCTGGCCGCGGAAGAGGGCGAACGTGATCCCTGGGCCCTGGCGGCCCGCTATGCCGCCGCGATGCTGCCCGGCATCTTCCGCGCCGACGATCCTGCCAACCGGGTCGCGTTCGCGCCCGAGGACCGCAGCCGGCTCGAGGCCGTCCTCGAGCAGCTGCCAGCGTCATTGTTCACCGCCGACGACGCCCTGGGCTGGGTCTACCAGTTCTGGCAGAGTGAGCGCAAGGACGAGGTCAACAAGCGGGGCGACAAGATCGGTGGAGCGGACCTGCCGGCGGTGACCCAGCTCTTCACCGAGCACTACATGGTCCGCTTTCTGCTCGAGAACTCGCTCGGCGCCTGGTGGGCGGGCTGGCGGGATGCCAGCCCGATGCTGCGCGAGTGGGAGTACCTGCGCTTCCGCGACGACGGGACCCCCGCCGCCGGCACGTTCGAGGGCTGGCCCGCCCGCGTCGCCGAGGTCACCGTCATGGATCCGTGCTGCGGGTCAGGGCACTTCCTCGTCGGCGCCGGGGAGATGCTGCGCAAGATGCGGATGGAGGAGGAGGGGCTCACCCCTGCCCAGGCGGCGACCGCGGTCATCCGGGACAACCTTTTCGGGCTCGAGCTCGATGCCCGCTGCCTCCAGCTCGCCGCCTTCAACCTCGCCCTCGATGCCTGGAAGGCCGGCGGCTACCAGCTGCTGCCGATCCCGAACCTCGCCTGCTCCGGGATCGCGATCAATGGCCAGCGCGCCGACTGGCACCGCCTCGCCGGCGCCGACACCAACATGGCGGACGCCCTCGACCGCCTCTACGACCTCTTCCAGGACGCCCCCGAGCTCGGCTCGCTCATCGATCCCCGATCAGCTGCGGGGGAGGGCCTGTGGGCCGTTGACACCGATGCGCTGCTGGCCAAGCTCGATCGGGCCCTGGCCAAGGAGTCAGCCACCGACCCGGCTGCGGCCGTTTTCGGGGCTGCAGCCGCCGGCACCGCCAAGGCCGCCCAGCTCCTCGCCGGCCGCTACTGGCTGGTCACGACCAATCCGCCGTTCCTGCAGAGAGCCTCGGTGTCGCGGGGGCTGGGGAACTACCTCGATCTTCGCCTGGGCAGCTCCCGCCATGACCTCTCGACTGCTTTGCTGGAACGCTCCGTGGGCATGTGTGCCGCGGGAGGTGTCGAAGCTTTTGTTACCCCACAGAACTGGTTCTTCCTCACGCGGTACCGCGTCTTTCGTTCAAAGTGCCTGTTGAACTTCCCACCGAGGGTGGTGACCGTCCTGGGAGAGCATGCGTTTGAGTCGACAGCTGCGGCTGGAGCCTTCGTAGCCCTCTATATCGCTACCGGTAATGCCTCGGCGGCAGCCAGCGCTTTGGACGGGACCGTTCCTGGCTGGGGGCTCGATGCCTCCTCCGCTAACACCTCGATGGAAAAGGCGCGTCGACTCCACTCGGCGGATGGGGTCTCTATTTCCATCGCCGCTGCTCTTCGAGATCCCGACCATAGGATCTCTCTGCTTGAAAGAGACGAGAACCTGCCCCTCCTGGCGGAGGTTGCCAACAGCTACCACGGCCAAGGGACGCGAGACTCCGACCGGTTCATGAGAGATCATTGGGAATTCCCGACGATTGGGACCGGATGGATCCGGATGCAGACGACGGTCGACGCCACCCGCGATTTCGGCGGCGCGAGTCGACTGCTCCTTTGGGAAGACGGGCGCGGAAGACTTGCTCGTTGGATCGCCGATTTCGCCGCAGCCGGTTCGGTAAGCCCGGACTGGAATGCAGGCCTGCAGGTTTGGGCGCGGCCCGGGGTTGTTGTGAGCCAGATGCGGTCGCTCCCGGTGACTCTCTATCTCGGCCACTCATTTGACTCAAACGCAGCGGTCGTGGCGCCCCTTCGGCCGGAGCACATGCCCGCTGTTTGGGCATTCTGCTCATCCGGTGTCTTCGCGCCCCTCGTGAGGCAGATTGACAAGGCGCTAAAGGTCACCAATGCAACCCTGGTCAAGGTCCCCTTCGACCTCGAGCACTGGACCAAGGTGGCCGCGGAGCAATACCCAAACGGCCTCCCCGAGCCCCACAGCGACGACCCGACCCAGTGGCTGTTCAAGGGCAACGTCGTCGGGTCCGATGCCCCGCTCCAGGTCGCCGTCGCGCGCCTCCTCGGCTATCGCTGGCCGGAGCAGGAACCGGACGCACTCGATGAGTTCGCGGACGCCGACGGCCTCGTCCCGCTCGTGTCAGTGGGCGGCGAGCGCCCCGCCGCCGAGCGGCTCCGGGCGCTCCTCGCGCAGGCATACGGCGAGGGCTGGTCGTCGGCGCTCCTCGAGCGGCTGCTCGCCGAAGCCGGGTCGCCGGGCGCGACGCTCGAGACCTGGCTGCGCGACGACTTCTCCGCCCAGCACGCCAAGCTGTTCCAGCAGCGGCCCTTCATCTGGCAGGTGTGGGACGGACGCAAGGATGGCTTCAGCGTGCTCTGCCACTACCACCGCCTCGACCGAGCCAAGCTCGAGAAGCTGACCTACACGCTGCTCAGGGATTGGATCGAGCGCCAGCGAGCGGCAGGCGACGAACCGGGCACGGAGGCACGGCTCGCGGCCGCCCTCGGCCTCCAAAAGCAGCTCGCCCGCATCGTCGAGGGCGAGCAGCCCTTCGACATCTACGTGCGCTGGAAGTCGCTCGCCGTGCAGCCGATCGGCTGGGAGCCTGACCTCGATGATGGGGTGCGGCTGAACATCCGACCGTTCGTGGCGGCCGGCGTCCTGCGGGGCAAGGTGAACGTCAAGTGGGACAAGGATCGCGGCAAGAACCCCCACGGCTCGGAGCGCATCAACGACCTCCACCCGACCCTTGCCGAGAAGCGCGCCGCACGGGCGACGGCAGGGAGGCAGACGTAGTGGGCTCGGAGACTGTCCTCGACGCCCTCGCAGCGGCGCTCGGCACTCGCGGTCGGTATGGCCCCTCCGAGCTCGCGCCGGTCGCGCTCCTGTGGCCCGATGAGGCCGGCCAGTGGCAGCCGATCATTCCGTTGCTCCGCGCCCAGCGTCTTGTCATCGAACTTGGCGACTACGAACCGGATGCCTTCCGAGGTCCCGCCTACTGGATCAAGGCGGTCCTCGACGGTGACGTGGCTCTGCCGGGTCGAGCCGACACGTCCGTTCCGATCGTGTATCTGCCGCACTACGCACGCTCTGACATCCGTGCGGTTGAGGAGGCTGACGTTCGCCTCAAGCCGCTCGCAGAGCTCCAGTACCGCGGGACGATCTTTGCGCAGCAGAACGGACGTGACTGGACGCTGGCAGCCTTCCTCCAGTCGAAGCAGGGTGGGCTGGGCCTCGAGGTCGCCGACGACCAAGCGACGAGGGACGCAATGCTCCGCGCCGGGTTGGAACTCGCAGGTCAGTCGGTCGACGAGCTTCGGAAGCGCGCGCCCCTTAAGGCGTCCTTTTTCGACGGCTTGCTCGCACCCGATCTGGATCGCGAGGTGCTGCGTTGGCTCGACAACCCGGCCGCGTTTCGGGAAGCCCTCACCCGCGAAGAGTGGGACGCATTCCGTTTCCAGTTCGCTGACCTGTTCGGGATCGGCCTCGATGAGGGCGAGATCATCGTGGCTGGCGAGCTCGGTCGGCGGCATGGCGCATGGGCGATCGTCTGGCAGCGCTATGCCGACGCACCAGATAGGTACCCATCCGTCGAGCAGAGGCTCCGGGATGCGGCGCCGAAGCGCCTGCGCGAGGATCCGGGGTTGTTCGACGGCCCACTCGGTTCCTGGCCCCAGGACAACGAGGCCGGCGAAGGACGGCTGCGGCGCGGGTTCGGCGAAGTCGCATCGATGGATCCGGCCGCCGGCGCCGACCGGATCCTGACGCTCGAGCGAGAGCATGGTGAGCGACGGGATTGGGTTTGGGCGTCGGTCGGCGAAGCCCCTCTAGCAATGGCCTCGAGGCATCTAAGCGAACTCGTGGCCAACACTCGCCACCTGCTTCCATCCGCGGCCGTGGCCACGATCGTGGATGCCTACGTCAATGGTGCCTGGCGCGCTGATGACTCGGTAATGCGTGCGCTTGGTGCCGTCACGTCGAAGGCGGACCGTGACGAAGTCATCGGGGTGATCCGGGCGATCTACGCGCCATGGCTTGACGAGAGTGCTCGTCGCTTCCAGCAGGCGGTCGGGGATACTGCCACGGACTACGTCGTCGAACCGCTCGACGACTGGCCCAAAGGAACGTGCCTCGTGTTCATCGATGGGCTCCGCTTCGACGTCGCAAAACGAGTGGAGGGCGCGCTTCGCGCTGCCGGTCTGGAGGTCACGCTCCGGCCGCGACTCACAGCGCTTCCAACGATCACCGCAACGGCGAAGCCGGCGGCCGCGCCGATCGCGTCGCGGCTCGGGCCTGGAAATGGCCTTGGCCCGGCGCCCAAGGATGGTGGTGCAGACCTGAACGTCATCGGACTCCGCTCCCTCCTCGCCTCAGGCGGATACCAGGTGCTCATGGAGGGCGAGACTGGCGATCCGACTGGGCGGGCCTGGACCGAGCACGGCGATATCGACGAACTCGGTCACAAGCAGGCGGCCAAGCTCCCGTCGTTACTGGACAGCGAGGCTCAGTCGCTGGGGGAGCGGGTTATCGGCCTGCTGGCTGCCGATTGGCGGCAGGTCGTTGTCGTGACCGACCACGGCTGGCTCTACTTGCCCGGCGATCTCCCAAAGGTCGAACTGCCATTGTTCCTAACGAAAGACGAGCGGATGCGTAAGGGTCGCACGGGTCGCCTGGCTGAGGGTGCCGTGGCCCCGGCCGGGACCGTGCCTTGGTTCTGGGACCCTTCGGTACGCATGGCAGTCGCCCCTGGCATCGCCACATTCATCGCTGGCTGCGTGTATGAGCATGGGGGAGTCAGCCCCCAGGAATGCATCACACCTGTCATCACAGTTAGGCCGGCAGCTGCTTCACGCGGCCCGATCGCGGTCTCGATCGCGTGGCGGGGCCTCCGTGCCGACGTCACAGCCTCCGGAGCCACGGCGCGGGCACGAGTCGATCTTCGCCGCAAGGCCGGGGATGGCGCAACGTCACTCCTCGCGAGTCCTTCCCTCGTATCGGAAGAAGGCGTGGCTCGTATCCTCGTTCGCCAAGACGATGACATCGACACGCCGGCGTTCCTCGTCGTGCTCGATGATGACGACCGCCTGATCGCACAAGAGATGGTGACCGTGGGAGGCGGGGGCTGATGGAGCTCGATGGGCTCGACCGGATCGCCGCTGAGGCATTCCCAGGCAGCGTCGTCCGCAAGGATCTCGCGCTGAAGTTCAAGGGCCAGTACCCGGTTCCGACGTACGTCGGCGAGTTCTTGCTCGGCCGTTACTGCGCCAGTACGGTCGAGTCTGAGATCGCAGAGGGCCTGGCGATCGTGCAGCAGCAACTCCAGAATCGAACGGTCCGCGCCGGCGATGAGGAGCTGTTCAAGTCTCGAGCCCGCGAGCTTGGGCGCGTGAAGCTGATCGATCTGGTCACAGCCAAGCTTGATGCAGCCACCGACAGTTACATGGTGACACTGCCTGGCATGCGCCTCAACAACGTGCGCATCCCCGCTCAGATGGTCACCGAGAACGAGCGAATGCTCACGGGGGGCTTCTACGCCGAGCTGGAGCTCGAGTACGACGCGGCAATCACCGAGGAGGCGAAGGGCCGTCCCTTCGGAATCGTAGGCCTGCGGCCGATCCAGATGTCGCGCCGCGACGTTCTTGATGTGGTCGCACGAGGGCGCGCCGCGTTCACATCGGACCAATGGAGGGAGTTTCTACTCCGCAGCGTTGGGTTCGAGCCGGCCGCGTTGTCATATCGCGCGCGAGATGTCCTCCTGCTTCGCATGGTGCCCTTCGTCGAACGCAACTACAACATGGTGGAGCTCGGGCCGCGGGGAACTGGGAAGTCGCATTTGTTCCAACAGGTTTCGCCGCACTCCCATCTGGTGTCGGGCGGCAAGGCCACCGTGGCAAAGATGTTCGTTGACAACTCAACCGGCAAGCGCGGGCTTGTTGCGCAGTACGACGTCGTTTGCTTCGACGAGGTGAGCGGTATCGACTTCGACCAGAAGGACGGCGTGAACATCCTGAAGGGCTATATGGAGGCGGGGGAGTTCAGCCGCGGCAAGGAATCGATCCGCGCGTCTGGCGGTGTGGTTATGGTGGGCAATTTCGAGGTTGACGTTGCCCACCAGCAGCGCATTAGCCACCTTTTCGGGCCGTTCCCGAAACAGATGCGGGACGACACCGCCTTCATGGATCGCATTCACGCCTACCTTCCGGGCTGGGATGTCCCAAAGCTGAGTAAGGAGGTCTTCACCGGACATTTCGGTCTGGTCAGCGACTCCCTTTCGGAGGCTTGGAGCCGACTTCGCGAGCAGACGCGGCTGCAGGCCATCCAAGGACGCGTCTTCTACGGGGGCGCCCTCAGCGGTCGCGATACTGCTGCGGTCAATAAGACGGTCAGCGGTCTGCTCAAGCTCGTCTACCCCGATCCGGCCGCCGAGATCTCGGATGCCGATATCGAGTGGGCGGTCTGTTTGGCGATCGAGTCACGCCGCCGCGTGAAAGAGCAGCAGCGACGTATCGGCTCCGCGGAGTTCCGTAACACCCATTTCAGCTTCAGGCTGGGTGAAGAGGGCGTCGAGCAGTTTGTGACCACGGCGGAGCTCCAGAATCCCGATCAGATCGGCACCGATCCGCTGCCTCCGGGCCAGGTCTGGGCCCTCAGTCCAGGCGCCGAGGGCGAGAACGCCGGCCTGTTTCGGATCGATGTGACCGTCGGACCCGGCTCCGGGGTGAAAATCCTCAATCAGCCGACCCCTGCACCCTTCCGCGAGAGCGCGCGAGTCGCCGAGCAGAACCTGCTTGTACATTCGCGTGACCTGGTCGGCGACCGTGACCCGCGCCAGCACGAGTTCAACGTTCAGCTGCGCGCGCTCGATACTGCTCGCAGTGGAGCCGCCCTTGGTATCGGCACGTTGCTGGCACTGGCGAGTGGCCTCGTTGAGAAGAGCCTGCGCGGAGGGCTGATCGTCGCTGGCGCGCTCACTCTGGGTGGGGGACTGGAACCGTTGTCGAATGCAGTGGGGCTTGCAGAGTTGGCTGTCGAGAAGGGGGCCGCGACGCTCCTCGTCCCAATCTCAGCGCGGCGGCAACTCAACGACCTGAGCGACGATATGGCGACTCGCGTAAGCATCCTCTACTACAGCGACGCGAAGGAAGCCCTCTCGAAGGCAATTGCGGAGTAAAGGATAAGACGTGCCATCCGCCCAAGGGTCGCAGCGTCATCAGTGGTTTGCACGGTGAGGTGAATTCGCGTGAAGGCTAGCGAGCAACCGTTCCTCAAGTTTCTGCAGGGAACGAACCAGTTTGTGGTCCCGATATATCAGCGACGTTACAACTGGACAACTGACGAATGCGGCCAACTCTGGAGCGACATCGTTCGCATCGTCAAGGGCGACTATCCGGGTGGCCACTTCGTGGGTTCGATTGTCTACATTGAGAGCGGACTGTTTCAGGTCGGTCCGGTCCCAAAACTGCTCATCATCGATGGACAGCAGCGCCTGACTACCTTGTCACTCCTCATAGCCGCTCTCGCACGCGATCTGGCGGCGAAGGATTCCGGATCGGATATCTCCGCCCGCAAGCTCACGAACTACTACATGGTCAATTCCGAGGAGGAGGGCGACGAGCGCAAGAAGCTTGTGCTCACACGAGGGGACCGCGAAACGCTAGGGGCATTGTTGGATGAACGAGATCTACCGGAACCCCATGCGAGGCGCATTGTTCAGAACTTCGAATTCTTCGCGGAGAAAATTCGCGAGGCCGACCTTGATCCTGACGAGCTATATGACCGTGGACTTCAGAAGTTGATGATCGTCAACATAGCGCTCGACCGAACCCACGACAATCCGCAGCTTATCTTTGAGAGCTTGAATTCAACTGGCCTTGCGCTGACACAGACGGACCTTATTCGAAACTTCGTGCTGATGGCTCTGGAGCCCGAACAGCAGGAGAATTTGTATTCCAACTACTGGTATCCCATGGAGCAAAGCTTTGGGGCTGAGGCCGACGCCGGCCTTTTCGATCGGTACGTCCGTGATTTCTTGACCCTAAGGACCGGGCGCATTCCAAACATCGATCAGATCTATTCTGCCTTCAAGGAGTACACACGGGAAAGCCCGCAAACGGTCACCGAACTCCTTGCAGAGCTCCATCGCTTCTCCCGCTACTTCGTTTCAATGGCTCTTGAACGGGAGCAGGACGCCGGCCTGCGGAATGCCCTAATCGATATCAACACTCTGCGGGTCGACGTCGCATACCCGTTTCTCCTCCATGTCTATGACCTGTACGCGAGGAACGGGATCGAAGCGAAGGATCTTCTGCGGATCTTGCGCCTAATTGAGACCTACGTCTTCCGGCGAGTGATCTGCGGGATCCCCACGAACACGCTGAATAAGACGTTTGCATCGCTGTCCTCGCTTGTGGTCCCTGGGAATCCGGTCGAGAGCATCGAGGCAGCATTCCTCCTCAAGGACTCCTATCGGCGATTCCCTGCCGACGAAGAGTTCAGCAGGGAATTCGTGGCGAAGGACATCTACAACTTGCGCAGTCGCAATTACCTGCTTCGCAAGCTTGAGAACCATGGGCGCAAAGAAATTGCCGACGTTGAAAGCTACACGATCGAGCATGTCATGCCCCAGAACCCTGACTTGTCGCAGGAGTGGAAGGAAGCCCTCGGGCCCGATTGGGAGGAGGTGCGCGCTCGTTATCTCCACACCATCGGCAATCTGACGCTGACTGGCTACAACAGTGAATTGAGCGATCGGGCATTCAAGGACAAGCGCGACATGGTCGGGGGATTCCGTGATAGCCCCATTCGCTTAAACCAAGACTTAGCCAAATTGAAGACTTGGGATCGGGCCGAGATCGAAAGGCGTGGGGGATCCATGGCCAAACGTGCCTTGCAGATCTGGGCGAGCCCTGTGCTCGCGGAGCCGGTCCTCGAACTCTATCGCCCCACCGCATTGGACACTGATGAGCATTACGGGCTTTCGGACCACCCGCACCTCACTGGGCCGGTGCTTGCTCTTTTCGAAGAGCTTCGGAAGCGCATCCTGAATATCGATTCCAGCGTGCGTGAGGACGTCCGTAAGCTGTATATCGCTTACAAGAGCGCCTCCAACTTCGTGGACGTTATTCCCCAAGGCACCGCTCTAAAACTGTCGCTGGATCTCACGATCGGAGATCTGAACGACCCTCAGGGGATCGCCAGAGATGTCTCTGGAATTGGACACTGGGGGAACGGGAGCGTCGAGGTGAGACTCGCAACATCAAACCAACTCGACTACGTCATGGATCTCGTCCATCAGGCGTATGAGCAGCAGAGTGAGGTAGCGGAGTCATAGCTCTCCGGGCGTGGGAATTCCGTGACGTGCCCGTGGCCATCGCGTAGGCGGCTTGGGTCCCGCCGTGACTCAGAGTCGGGATTCGTTCTAGACGCCACGCCGAGGTGAGGACCAATCTGACAGCCTTGTGCGAACGTAGCATTGATCGGAGGCACTTATGAACCTCGAACCGCTGCGGAAGACTCTCGTCGCGCTGTTTCTTGTCGGCTTCGTAGCTCTATACGGGTATTTCCTAATCGCCATCATTCAAGCACCCTCCGGCAAACCACCAGTGTTGGACGAGCGGCTGGTGGGACTGGCAGCAACGGTCTCTGGCGTGTTGGGGACCGCATTTGCAGTGGCCCTTGGCCGAGGCGTCCTCGGGATCAGCCGCCCCGGCCTCTCGCGCAAGCGCCTGGTGGCGGCTCCACGCAACTAGGTCCAAGGTGGGTGCACTGGCTCTGGGGATCACCCTCAGCACTCCGGCTGCTGCCTTTGGCGCGCCCAGTGCCGCAGGGGCTGGGCGTCTCGCTATCAGCCGCCTGATCCGGCTTGTGACTTGCCTTCGTTGAGGAAGTCGATGACCAGGCGGGCGACATCGGCGGGCCGATCCTCGATGAGCCAGTGCCCGACGTCGGGGAAGAACTGGATACGCATCGGTCCGCGGACGTATCGGTCGAAGTCCTCCGTCAGCTCCTTGCCAAGCGCCGGATCCTGCTCGCCCCACAGGACCAGGGTGGGGGTGGGTATGACAAGGCGAGTTCAAGGGATCGACGCAACGGGTTGGTGAGTACCAAGGTTCACTTGGGGGCTCATCAAGGAGGGCGTCGATGCCGAAGCGGTTGTCTCCCGAGCTGGAGCGGGAGGTCAGGCGACTAG
>JBBQNR010000061.1:0-17297 GCA_038330145.1 Solirubrobacterales bacterium | reverse complement strand
AGCCACGAAGGTTTCCGCCACCGCCGCCACCGCCGCTGCCACCCGAGGAGGTGTCCTTGGTCACGGTGCCCCTGAACTGCATGATCCAGACCTTGGGAGGCACGACGCGCGAAAGCTGCCTCACGACTCGCTCCCAGTTGAAACGGGAGCTCGCGATGCCGGTAACGGTGCCGTAGCGAGCCTGCTGAAGACTTACGAATTCACCGTAGGGCCGCAGGGCCTCAGTGGCTGCCACGGCGTTCTGCTGCTTGCTCTCCAGCTTGCCAAGCTCATCCCGCTTCGAGTTGATCTGGTTGGAGACCAGCACCAGCACGGTCACGGCCAGTACGGCCGCTCCGAGGCCTCCCAGCAGCAGCCGGGTTGAAAGCGAAGGACCTGCGCCCTGTCCACGGACCGCGCGCCGTTCCTCTGCGGGGATTAGGTTGACTGCCCTCACGAGGTGACCTCGTCGAGGGCCAGGCCTGCGGCAACGGTCAGCTGCGAGGCGTCGACGCCGTCAAGCGCGCCCGGGTTCACCTCGATGCTGCCAAGGCTTCGCGGCACGACCGGCAGCCCGAGCTGTGCTTCGACGGCGCGCGGCAGGCCCTCCAGTGCGATCCCGGGGCCGGCCATCACCATTCGCTCCACGCGGCGGGCGTCCGAGACGGCCGCCTGGTAGTACTCGAGCGACAGACGCACGTCGTCGGCGATCCGGCCGGCGCCGCGCTCGAGCACGGTGCGAGCCTCGTTGACTATCTCGCGCTCGCACTCGATCGTGTCGAGGTCGCGGTCGAGCCCGACGTGTCGCAGCCACTGGCGCGCGTGGTCGAGTGTGAGCCCGCGGCGCTCGGCGAGCGTCGCGGTCATCGACTCGACGCCGTTGGGCAGCACGCGGTTGAAGACGCAGTTGGTCCCGACGGCGATGGCCAGGTTGGTGCCGCCGCCCACGTAGCAGTACATGACCGCCGGGGCGAGACCTGCACGTGGGGAAACCGGCTCTTCGGCGGCTGCGGTGGGAGCGTGGAGGTCGACGAACTCTCCCTCGCCACCGAGCTCCCCGCCATCGGGATTGCCGCCGTCACCGAACTCGTTCGCCGCTCCCGGATCGACGGCCGGCTCGCCGCCGACTGCCTCCGGCTCACCGTCGGGCGCCGTCAGCTCGCCTGCCTCGAAGGCGTGGCCCATCGTGTCCACAAGGTCGTGCTCCGGACGATGGTCGACCTCCAGCGGGCCTCCCTCGTCGAAAACCTCGGACGGCGCCACGTAGAGAGCGCGGATCATCGCGAACGCGGACAGGTCGACCAGCTCGGGCACCAGGCCTGCGCGGCGAGTCGCTGAAAGCAAGCGATCCACGCTGTCGCGACGCGCGCCCACGACGAGCACTCGCATGCGCGAGCTGTCGCCGTCCGTGTAGCGCTCCAGCACGCGATGGTCGAGCACCGCCTGCTCCAGCGGCATCGGAAGCTCCTCCTGCGCCTGGAAGCGGACGGCGGCGTTGAGCTCCTGAGGGTCCTCGATCAGCGGCAGCTCGAGCACGCGCAGTGCCACGCGCTGGCTGGCCAGCCCGAGGCGGACGTGCTTGGGAAGCTTGTGCTCTGCGAAGAAGGTCCTGAGCTGCTCGGCCAGACCCTCGGCATCGGTGACCTCACCTTCGTGGAAGAGGCCGGCGCGCAGCGGCTCGGTGGCCGCCCTTCTCAGAACCGGGCTGTTGCCGTTGCCGAGCTCGGCGGCGGCCAGAAAGCCCGACTCGATGTCCAGGCCCACGACCGACCGGTTCTTTGGCTTTGTGAGTGAGAATCCCATTGCTTGCTAGGCACGCATCCTGCGCTGGCCGTTGCCCTCGTCGCGAGGGCCGCCCAGCCGAAAGATCGTGACCCGCTGTTTATCGACGGGGGGCCCCGCCTCCTTTAGGCATTTCCACGAGACGCGAACGGTTTTTCAACGCCCCCGCCCCGCGGCCGCCCATCATCAGAGAAACGTGCCCACGTACCAGTCCACGATGTCCTGGCCGAAGAGCTGCCCGGCGATGCCCCCCAGCGCCATGAAGGGGGCAAAAGGAATCGCCTGCTTTCGAGCCGCGCTGCCGCGCGCGAGCAGGATTCCGATCCCGACCAGCGTCCCCAACCCGAAGGCGATCAGCATCGCGGGAGCGACCGAGCGACCCAGGAACAGGCCCATCACCCCCGCCAACTTGACGTCTCCCATGCCCATGCCCGCCGGATAGGCGAGCGCGGCCAACAGCAGGAAGCCGCCGGCGCCGGCCGCGGCGATCAGGTTCTCGGGCAGCCGCGACGGGTCCACCAGGCCCCAGAGCGCCAGCGCCGCGAGTGCCGACGTCGCCACCACCTTGTTCGGCACGATGCGATGCTCGATGTCGGTGGCCGCGACGGTCACCAACATCACCATCAGGGCAAGGCCGGACCATAGCTCCGGCGACATGTCGGTCTGCACGCCGACGGCGACGAACAGAGAGGCGGTCAGCGCCTCGACGATCGGATAGCGCGGCGATATCGCGCCTCCGCAGCTGCGGCAGCGGCCGCCGAGTGCCAGCCAGGAGACGACCGGAACGTTGTCGTAGGCGTGGATCTGCACGCCGCAGCCAGGGCAGCGGGAGCGCGGGCGAACGAGCGACTCTCCACGCGGAAGGCGGTAGGCCAGCACGTTCAGAAAGCTGCCGATGCAGGCGCCGAGCAGGGCCAGCAGCACGATCTGGGGCACAGACGCCTCCATACTCAGGATTGTCGGCCGGGCGGGGGTGCGACTTGACGTCCGGGAGCCACGAATTGCACCGCCGGCCCGCTGGACAACGACTCAGCAGTTCGAGTTGGGAGCCGCGCCACCTGCCGTCGAGCACTCGACCCAGGACTGGCGGCGGTACATCTGGAGGGGGATCGTCTCGGAGCCGATTCCCGCCACGCTGCTGTCGTACCTGATCTCGCTGTTGTTCTGGAGCACGACCTGCTTCGCCACCACGCCTCCGATCAGGTAGCCGTGGTTGCGGATGCTGAAGGTCGAACGCGGAGCGTAGAGCGCCATCTCGACGCCCTCCTTCTCGTTGTTCTCGAAGTCGAGGCTGGTGGCGATCGTGTTGCTCCCGGCCATGTAAACCTGCGCCAGGGAAGCCGGGCCGAGGCTGTCGATCCTGCCCTTCTTCTCCATCAGAACGGACCCTCGCGACGGGTCACCTGTGGTGCAATTCTCCGGGGCGTCGATGTAGATCTTCACCGGCGTGCCGTCGTCCTCGATGATTAGTCGGGCGTCCTTGGCCAGGTGCAGACTGCAGAAGGAGTAGTTGCTCCCACGCAGGGTCAGAGTGCCGCCGTCGATGGTCAGCACGCGGGTGCCCGCGTTCCAGGCCACGCTTCCGCTCTTCGGGTCGAGGCCGTTGCCGATGCGGGCGTTGTCGTTCGCCGCCGGCAGCGTGACGCTGCTGAGGACGAACGGCTCCGTCGCCTGGGTGAGGGCACCGCCACAGCTCGGACCTCCGGTCATGCTCTTGGCTGGGCCAAACATCACGCTGCCGCAGATGAACGCCGAGTTGTTGAGGTTGACGTTGCCGTTCGAGCGCACGTTGGAGTTGATCTGCGAGGAGTTCCACTGGTTGAGGTCGAGATCGCTGAACACGCCGGCCACGAATAGCGGGGTGCCTCTGGGCGCGTTGAGAGTCGTGACCGTGCGGCGCTGGACGCCGCGGGCGAGGCCGGTCGAGACGATGTCGCGCTGCCAGACCTGCTGGCCGCCGACCGTGACGGACTTGCGGGCCGAGACCCGATAGCTGAAGCTTGCTCCCTGGCCGAGGTCCTCCGCCTGGGCCCGGCACCATCCGTCGCCCTGAATGACCTCGACGGCGAGTACGCCCGAGCCGTTCACGACCACGCACTGCCCCGTGTCGTCCAGGATCTTGGCGAACTTGTTGAGCCGGAAGACGCCGACCTGGAGACCTGCATCAGAGGCGGCGACGGCAGCTTTCACGTTGCTGTCGCGAGAGGACTGCCTGGTCGCGGTCACGGCGGACGTCGCCGCCGCTCCCGCGAGCGCCCCGACGATCATGAGCGCTGCGACAGCGACCGGTAGTGCAACACCCTCCTCGCCATCGAGGAGACCTGCCCACCCTTTCGACCGCTCGAACATCCCTGTCCCTTTCAGGAGCGACCGGGGCCGCCCCCGCCTACTTGTCCCGCCTTCCCTTCGGGCCGGCCGCGTCCGTGCGGCCGGTCAACTACCGAATTTGGGTTGGCGCGCGATCTATCGACGCCGTGGCGAAACCAGCTTAGGAATCGCGCTGCGATCTGGACGCTCGTTGGCGGCCGGCCGGTACGTCCAGCCTGAGGCTGAGCGGAGCGAGGTGGCTAGCAGCCCGAGTCGGGGCTGGAACCGCTGGCCGTCGTGGCGCACTCGGTCCACGACTGGCGCTTGTAGATCTGAAGCAGCGGAAGAGACCCCACGCTGAAGCTGCCGGCCCTGGCGTCCCAGGCGACGCTGGCGCTGTTGTTCATCGTCACCTTCTTGGCGATGATTCCGCCCGTGAGCGTGGTCGAGTTCGAAAGGTTGACGCTCGAGTTCGGCGCGTAGATGGTCAGCGCCGTCGCGTGCGAGTTGTTGAAGTCCACGCTGGAGGGGATCGTTGAGCTGCCGGCAACGTAGATCTGGAGCATGCTGGGGTCACCGCTCGAGTTGGTGATGTCGGAGCTGCTGGTGCTGATGTTCATGCCGCCGGTGCCCGCACCGCCGCAATTCTCCGGTGAGTCGAAGTAGATCTTGACCGGCGTCCCGTCGTTGGGGATGATCAGGTTTCCCTGGGTCGCGATGCTCAGCTTGCAGAGCACGTAGATGCTTCCGTTGAGCGTCAGGTCACTGTGGTCCAGGGTCAGCTGGCGGGTCGACGCGCTCCACGTGACGGTGCCGGTTCGCGGATCGTCGGGGCCAGGAACGCCCGGGGTGATGCGGTAGTTCTCCTCCGACGTGGGCACGATCACGGGTGCGGTCACGAACGGCGTGGTCGCCGGCCCGCTGGTACCGGTTGCACAGTTCTTGCTGCCATTCACGGCCTTGCCGGGGCCGGACTCGACGTTGCCGCAGATCTTGGCGGAGTTGGAGAGGTTGATGTTCCCGTTCGAGCGAGCGTTGCCGATGATCTGAGCGCTGTTCGACAGCTGGAGGTCCTGCTCGCTGAAGATGCCGCTGAAGAACAGCGGCTGGGCGCTGGGAGTGCTTACCGTGGTGGCAGCCCGGCGCTGAACGCCGCCGACCAGGCCCGTGGCCACGATCTTGCGCTGGTTGACGTCCTGGCCTCCAACGAAGGAGGTGGTACGACCGGACACGCGGTAGCTGTAGGTGACGCCATCGCCGAGGTCCTCGGTCTGCTCACGGCACCAGCCGTCGGCCTGGACGGACTCGACATAGAGAACGCCCGTGCTGGCGTTCTTCGAAACGCACTGATTGGTAGCCGTCAGCACGGTGGCGAACTTGTTGATGCGGAACTTGCCGATCTCGATGCCGGCATCCGCGGCTGCGACCGACCGCTTGACGAACTTGTCACGCGAAGACTGGCGGTTGGCGGTCATGGCCGAGGTCGCGGCCGCGGCGGCGAGCGCGCCGGTGATCATCAGGACGCTGATCGCGACCGGCAGCGCGATGCCACTCTCCGAACGGAGAGAGCCGATGCGCGCCCTGAGTGACGTTACGATCGTCCTTGACCTCGACACAAGCAGTCCTTTGCTGTTCGTATTCAGCCTGCGGCCCGATGTCGGGACTCCTTCGCCGCAAAAGGGGCCGTGCCCTCTCTATCGGCCACTGGCGCCGGACCTTTAGCGCGACGGTGCCGGTTTTCCTGGACACAAGCGGTAAAACGGCCTCGGTGTCCAGGCAGATGGCCGCCGCGATACGGCTCAGGTCGTGGCCTCTCCCGGAGCGTTCGCGACGGGCACTAGCAGCCTGCGTCCGGGGCCCCGGCCGGAGCCGTGGGCACGCACTCGACCCACGACTCGCGTGTGTACAGCCTCAGTGGGACGTCGCCCAGCAACAGGTTGCCGACGCGGGAGTCCCAGTTGATCTCGAGGTTGTTGTTGAGGGCCACCCTTCTCGCCGCGACCGCCCCGCGCAGACGGTTCTGATTGTCGAACGTGATGACCGAGTTGGGCGCATAGACCACGAGCAGGACCTCGTGGCCGTTGTGAAACTGAACGGTAGTGGTGATGGCCGGGTTGCTGCTGCCGGCCACGTAGAGCTGGACCATGGTGGGGTCCCCGCTCGGGTTCAGGATCGTGCTGTTGTTGTACAGGCCCACTGACGCCGTGTTCCCGCCGCAGTTCTCCGGTGAGTCGATGTAGATCCGCACGGGCGTGCCGTCGTTGGGCACGATCAGCTGTGCGGCGGTCGAGAGGTCGAGGCGGCAGAACACGTAGTTGCCGCCCGTGAGGGTGAGCGTGGAGGAGTGGTCCATCGTCAATGCTCGGCTGATCGGGCTCCAGCCGATGTGACTCGGATCCGTCCACGGGTCGAGGGTGCCGATGCGAGCGTTGTCGTTGACGAGCGGAAGCACCACCGGGCTGAGCACGAAGGGCTCGGTGGCCGGCTGGCTGTTGAAGCCGGCACACTGATTACCGCCCTGGAATTGCTTGCCCGGCCCGGGGGTCACGTTGCCGCAGACGAGCGAGTTGTTCAGGGTGATGACGTCGCCGTTGGACCGGACGTTGCCGTTCACGCGGGCGGAGTTGCGCAGCAACAGGTTCTCCTGGCTGAAGACCGTGTCCGAGAACAGCGCCTGACCGGTCGGAGCGTTCACGACCATGGCCGCCCGGCGCCGAACGCCGTTCACGGTCCCGGTCGCGACCACCTTCCGCTGCCAGACGTCCTGACCGGCGTTTTCGACGCGAAGCGGCGACGACACTCTGTAGCTGAAGCTGGCTCCAGCACCCAACTCCTCGGTCTGCGTGGGGCACCAGCCGTCGGGAAGCACGACCGCGCCGTTGAGGGCGCCCGTGACCGGAGCGGCGACCACGCACTGCACCGTGTCGGTGAGCAGGGTGGCGAACTTGTTGAGGCGGTAGAGGGAGACGTCCATGCCGGCGTCGGCAGCGGATATCGCCTGCTTCACCTTGCGGTCCTGTGTCGATTGGTCGCTCGCTTCAAGCGCCGAGGCCGCCGCCACGCCCGCGAGGGCTCCGACGACCATCATCACCATGATGCTCAGTACTAGGGCAATGCCCTCCTCTGAACCCGAAATTCGTCCGAAGCGCTGCTGCTGCCGCATATGTCTCCATCACTGGACCGTTTGCGGCACGGACTTGCCTGCTGGGCTCCCTGCGTGCTATCCGCGGGTGCCCGCGCTCATCGCTGTCTAGCGTTCGTGAGGCTGCCTCACATGTAGGGTTCGCTGGTCGGGTCTATCGCCACAGACGTGACCCAGATCGGGTTGCTCGGACCGACGTTGCCGTTCGTATCCATCTTCACTGCCACGAGGATCCGCTTGGTGTCCTGATTGCCCGGGCAAAGCGCCGCGCCCGCGCCATCGGTGCCGCAGTCCTCTGGTCGCCACGTGATGTAGCGGTAGACCTTGCCGCTGACGCCCGCCCCGGCGAGCGTGAAGGTGGTCGGAGTGGGATCTACCGCTCCCGTCGGGCTGGTGGCCGGCAACACGAGCTGCTCCGTCACCGCGGACTGGGCCCCGGCGGCCGACTTGACCGTGAAGGTGGCGCCGTTGAAGTACCCGACCTTGGTGGGGTCGGCGGTCAGGCGATCCGCGAGGGCCGGCTGTGACGTCAGGCCGAGCTGGCTGTACGGCAGCGAGCGCAAACGCTCCATCTCCCGCTGGGCCTGGTGGACTCCGACCTCGTAGCGCTGGGCCACCACCGAAATGGCCTTCGACGAGGTGAAGACGTTCATCGTCGCAACGATCCCGATGGCGAGCACGAACATCGCCACCAGCATCTCGATCAGGGTGAAGCCCTGCTCGGCTCGCGGCTGCAGCCGCTTGGCGGACCTCATGGCGTCGTTCCGGTGGTCGATCCCGTGGGCGTCTCGTTCGCGTTCCTGACCCGGATCCCGTCCTCGAGGACGAGCGGATTGGTGCGGTCCATGGCCTGGACGCGCAGAGAGATCGTCACGTAGCTGGTGCCGGTGAGCGTGAAGATGCCGGTCGGCGTCGTCATCACGTTGCGTATCAGCGGCATCTGGCTGGTGCCAAGCCCACCAGGCGTGGTCGCCTCAGATCGCAGGCAGGCCCTGCTCGTGAGGTTGGGCGGCACCGCCTGCGTCGGCGTGCCGGAGCAGTCGAAACGAACCCACTTCAGCGTGCAGCCGCCGGAGCCGTCCGGCGTGCAGCGCTCGAACTCGATCGACGATGCGTCGGAAAATGCGGTGTTGCAGGCCGGGGACACGGTGCAGACCTGCGTCGCCTGGCGCAGCTCACGGCTCATGCGCTCGAGGTCGTCCTTCTGGCCGACAAGCCCGCGGACGCCGCCTTCAACTCCCCGCTGCTGGGTCGCGGAGACGCGGTAGAGGCTGAGGATCGCGCCCAGCACGGCCGACAAGATCAAGATCGAAACCAGGAACTCGATCAGCATCGAGCCGTCCTGGCGGCGCAGGAAGACGGCGCGGGCGCCCCAACAGTGCTTCCGTGCGCTCAGAACCATGGTGATGCTGTTATCGGCCAGCGGTCAGACCTCCTTAACGCCGCCGCCGGCCGCCCTAAACAAAAAGGGCGGGCCCGAGATGGGCCCGCCCCTGTTGGTGAACGTTTCTCGAACGCTTACCAGGTACCGGCGGACGGACACCCACCCCTGTCGGTCCCAGCGGGGACCACACATGGGCGAGTCGTGCTGCCGTTCGCGGCCTTGTTGACGCTGAAGGTCACAGCAGCAGTCCTGGTGGACGAAACGGTGATCCCGTAGGTGGTGGCGGTCGACGTAACCGTCGTACGGGCAGACGAATCGTTCAGGGACGGCTCGATCGCGATCAGAGCCGCCAGGTTGCACGTCGCGTACGACCCGTTGTTGTCGGTCGCACAGGTCTCCATCGCCTGGGCTGTGGTCGTCGCAGCCGACTTCGATTCGGCATCGTTTCCCTTGTTCCGCTGGTTCAGGAACGACGGGATGGCGATCGCGGCAAGAATGCCGATGATCAGAATCACTACCAGGAGCTCGATAAGGGTGAAACCCTTCTCGTCCTGGGCGCGCTCGCGGAGCTTCCGCAACATGTGTTCTTCCTCCTTGTGGGGGGGGGCTACTGGCTTGCTTCACCGCCAGACCCATCGGCCTTCTTTGCGTTCGCTTCCGAGAGCCGATGGTTCTGGCGGACTCTCCTGCTCGGTTTATCGGCACGCGCGGGGGCAGCTTTAGGCTTGCTGGACGACTTACCAGTCGTCGCCCGGACCGCCAGGCGTGAGACAGCCGCCCTTGCTCTGAGTGCCGATATCGCAGATCCGCTCGATGGTGCCGTCGGACTCGCGGCGAAACGCGAAGCTGACCTCCGTCGGGGCCCGTTCTGACCAGACCGTGACGCGGTAGCTGTCACGCGTCAGCACGGGGTCGTCGAGCAGAGGGCCCGCATCGGCGAGCTTGGGCTCTATGCGGATGAGCTCCGACCTGTCGCAGGGAGTACCGGCCTTGTTGTAGATGCCGCTGTTCTCGAGCCCGCACGTCTCCATGGCCATCGCGGCCCCGCGGGCCCTCGACTTGGCCGCCACGTCATCACCCTTGGCCTGCTGGTTGAGCATTGACGGGATGGCGATCGCGGCCACTATCGTCAGGATGATGATCACGATCATCAGCTCCAGGAGGGTGAAGCCCTCCTCGGAGCCGGCACCCAGGCGCGTTCGCCGGCAAGGCACTTGGATGCTCATGGCCGATCGTGTCTGGCTTCGCAGGCTCGCGAGTGGGCTAGCGGATGTTCTCGTAGACCTTGAACATCGGCATGTACATCGAGATGATGATGAAGCCGACCATGCTTCCGACGACGACGATCATCACGGGCTCCAGGATCGAGGTCAGCGCCTTGACCGACGCCGCCACCTCGTCCTCGTAGAAGTCGGCCACCTTGCTCAACATGCCGTCGAGGTTTCCGGTCTCCTCGCCCACGGCGACCATGTGCGCGACCATGGTGGGGAACGCCGGGCTCTTTCGCAGCGGCTCGGCGATCGTGCCGCCCCGCATGACGGACTCCTGGACGTCTTTCATCGCGGAATCCAGGACGGCGTTGCCGGCCGTGCGACCGGTGATCTCGATCGCCTGAAGCATCGGCACGCCGGCGTGCACGAGACCGGAGAATGTGCGTGACCAGCGCGCCAGCGCCACCTTCTGCACGACGTCGCCGATCTTCATCGGAACCTTCAGCTTAAATCGGTCCCACTGCGGTCCGCCCCAGGAGCTCCTCTTCCAGCGCTTGAAGCCGATGACCGCGGCGGTGGTGCCTCCGATCAGCAGGTACCAGCGGTCGGTCACCAGGTGTGACAGCGCGACGCTGAACTTCGTGATTGTCGGCAGGTCGCCACCGAAGTCCTTGAAGATGTTCTCGAAGACGGGGATCAGGAACGCCACCAGGGCGAGCATCACGACAACGGCGAAGGAGGTCAGCATGATCGGGTAGGCCATCGCGGCCCGGATCTGGCGCTTCAGAGATTCAGACTTCTCCAGCTGGTCGGCAACGCGCTCGAGCGTCTCCTCCAGCATTCCGGCGGCCTCTCCCGTTTCCGCCATCGCGACGAACAGGTCGTTGAACGTGTCCGGATGCTTGCGCAGCCCGTCGGAAAGCGAGAGGCCCGCCTCGATGTCGCGTCGGATGTCGCCCAGGATCCCCGCCAGCTTCTTGTTCTCGGTGGCCTCCTCGAGCACGTAGAACGCGCGTAGGATCGACATGCCCGAGCTCACCATGGTGGCGAGCTGACGGGTCATGACCGTCAGGTCGTAGCCCTTGATGCGCTTGAAGCGGTCGAACAGGTCGTCGGAGCTGATTCCGCCCTTCTCCTCGGCGATGTCGAGAACGATCAGCCCACGCTCGCGCAGCTGATCGGTGACCGCCTGCTTCGAATCTGCTTCGACCTGCCCGCGGGCCGGGATGCCCGAGAGATCGACGGCCTTGAAGGCGAAGGTGCTCATGCGGCGATCGCTCCTCCGACGCCCATCAGGCGGCGCAGCTCGTCGGGCGAGCTCGACCTGGACTCCGCCAGCTCACGAGTGATCTTGCCCTTGCGGACCAGTTGGGCAAGCGAGGCGTCCATCGACTGCATGCCCTGGCCGGCCGAGGTCTGGAGCACCGAGTAGATCTGATGCGTCTTGCCCTCCCGGATCAGGTTCCGGACAGCGGGCGTCAGCATCAGGACCTCGCAGCAGCAGATCCGCCCCGAGCCGTCGGCGGTCGGCAGCAGCTGCTGGGTCACGATGCCCTGAAGCGCCACCGAGAGCTGCACGCGCACCTGCTGCTGCTGGTGAGAGGGAAAGACGTCGATGATTCGGTCGACCGTCTGGGGTGTGTCCTGGGTGTGCAGGGTCGCGAACACGAGGTGGCCGGTCTCGGCGGCGGTCAGCGCGGTCGAGATCGTCTCGAGGTCCCTCATCTCACCGACGAGGATCACGTCGGGGTCCTGGCGAAGGGCTGCCTTCAGCGCCAGCGCGAAGCTCTGCGCGTCGTTGCCCAGCTCGCGCTGGTTGACGATGCAACTCTTGTGCAGGTGCAGGAACTCGATCGGATCCTCCACCGTCATGATGTGCTCCTTGCGCGTCTTGTTGATCTCGTCGATCAGCGCGGCGAGCGAGGTCGTCTTGCCTGAGCCTGTCGGGCCGGTGAACAGCACCAGGCCACGCGGCTTCTTGGCGAACTCGTGCATCGTGGCCGGCAGGCCAAGCTCCTCGATGCTCTTGATGGTCGACGGGATCAGGCGGAAGGCCGCGCCGATCGAGGCACGCTGGACGTAGGCGTTGACACGGAAGCGCGCCATGCCCGGGATCGAGTACGAGAAGTCGACCTGCCACTCGGTCTCCAGCTTCTTGCGCTGATCGTTCGTGAGGATGCCGTAGACGAGCTCACGTGTCTCCTGGGACGTGAATGGCGGGGCGTCGAGGCGCTGTAGCTGCCCGCGTATCCGCACCGCCGGCGGTGATCCGACGGCGATGTGGAGGTCCGAGGCTTCGAGCCGGACCGTCTCCTTGAGGATGTCTGAGAATTCCATTATGTCTCCGTGACTCTCGTGTCTTTTCCTATTCGGCAGGAGGCGCGGAACCCGTTACCCTTGCGACCTCTTCGATCGAGGTGATGCCGGTCCGAACCTTGGCGAAGCCGTCGTGCGCAAGCATCTGCATTCCCTGCGCCACCGCAACGCGACGGATGGCGTCGGCGGAGGCACGCTCGATCGCCAGCTCACGCAACTCGTTTGTCATCGCCATCGCCTCGTAGAGGCCGACGCGGCCCTTGTAGCCCGTGTACTTGCAGCGCGGGCAGCCACGTGGCTCGTAGGCCTCGACGTCATCGGAGACCTCGAAGCCGGACTTGCACAGGGCATCGGCGGCGAGCGTGATGGGCTCCTTGCAATTGGTGCAGAGGACGCGGGCGAGGCGCTGCGAGATCACGCAGTCGATCGCGGAAGCGGTCAGGAACGGCTCGATCCCCATCTCGGTCAGGCGGGAGATCGCGCCGGGAGCGTCGTTGGTGTGCAGCGTCGAGAGAACGAGGTGCCCGGTGAGGGCCGACTCGACCGCGATCTTTGCGGTCTCGGCGTCGCGGATCTCACCGACCATGATCACGTCGGGGTCGGCACGAACGATGGCGCGCAGCCCCTTGGCGAAGGTCAGACCGGCCCTGGGGTTGACCTGAATCTGGCTCAGGCCTGGAAGCTGGTACTCGACCGGGTCCTCGATCGTGATCACGTTGCGCTCGGGCTGGTTGAGGACGTTCAGGGCCGCGTAGAGCGAGGTCGTTTTTCCCGAGCCGGTCGGGCCGGTCACCAACACGGCGCCGTAGGGCCTCATGAACGCGCTGCGGTAGGTCTCGAGGGTGTCCTCCTGCATGCCGAGCCTGTCGAGGCTGTAGAGGGCCTGCTCCTTGTCCAACAGTCGCAGCACGATCTTCTCGCCGCGCACCGAGGGCAGCGAGTTCATGCGGACGTCGATGTTGTGCCCGCCGACGGTGAGGCTGACGCGGCCATCCTGCGGGACCCGCTTCTCGGCGATGTCGAGCACGGCCATGATCTTGAGGCGCGAGGTAACGCCGGGAACCAGCCGGCGCGGGACCGTCGTGGCCTCGTGCAGCACGCCGTCGACACGGAAGCGCACGCGCATGTCCCTGCCCTCGGGCTGGAAGTGCACGTCGGACGCGCCCTCCTCGACGGCCTGGGCGATGACGCTGTTGACAAGCTTGATCACCGGCGCGTCCTCGGCGGACTCACGAACCTCGCTCACCTCGGGGCCGTCTTCGTCGGCCGCCTCCTCGATCGCCTCTGCGACTGCGTGCTCGAGATGGCTGGCGCGGGCGATCACGGCCTGGATGTCTTCCGCTGAGGCGACCGCGGGCCGGACGTCGTGGCCGGTCATGATCGAGATGTCGTCGACCGCCCTCACGTTGGCGGGGTCCGCCATCGCGACCAGAAGTGTGCCCTCGTCGACGAAGGCGATCGGGATCGCCTCGAAGCGACGTGCGGCCTGGCCCGGGATCAGGTTGACGGCGCCGAGGTCGACGTCGAAGCCGTTTAGGTCGACGTGGTCGAGACCGAAGCGCTCGGCCATCGCGCGGGCGAGCTGGTCCTTGGTCACGTCGCCGGCCTCCGTCAGGACCTGCTCAGGCGTGCGCCCGGTCTCGCGTCCCTCGACGATGGCGGTCTCCACGCGCTCGCGTGTCGTGTGCCCGAGCTCGATCAGATGGTCGGTGACGAAGCGCCCCGAGCCGCCGCGGCGGCTGGGCGGGGTCAGCCCTCCATTGGCGCCCGGGCCGCGGCCACCGGCGCCGTTGCCGCTGGCGCCGTTGCTGGCCGGGGAGGTCGAAGGCTCGTCCACGGCGGCATCTGCGCTTTCGTCGCGCCTGCGCGCGAGCGCTCCATCCACCTCGTGCGAACCTTCCTCCACGCCCGCAGGCACTGGCCTCAGGTGAGGCCTATTCGGATCTTGTGTTTCCCGTTCTTGCGCCATCCCTCATCGCCTGTAGCGGCGCTGGCCTCCCTGTCCAAAGCTGGAAGCTCGCCGCTCCTTGTTGAACGAGGACCTCAAGACCGCCGACAAAACGCATCCCACGCGCGCGTGCTGCCTGCGCGAGAGCCGTTTCGCCGTCCCGGTACACGAGATCCACCATCACTTGCCGATCACCCAGAACATCGGCCACAAGGGGGAGATCCTTGAAGGAAGCCACGGTTCCGCCGCTCTCGTGGGGATGGCGCATGCCCACGGAGGTGGCGTTGACGATCAGATCCGCCGCCTGAGGCTCAGGCATGGCGGAGGCCCGCAGGGCCGTGGATGAGGCATGGGGCTGCAAGTCCTCGACCAGCCGGGCGGCCCGCTCGGGGTGGCGGTTCCAGACCTCGACGGCCGCCGTTCCCTCGCTCAGCAGGGCGTAGACGACCGCCCTGGCGGCCCCACCGGCTCCCAGCACCAGTGCACTCATCCCCGTTGGTGCCTCGGGAGCCTGGCCACGGAGGGCAGCCAGGAATCCGGCCACGTCGGTGTTGTCGGCGAACAGCTCCTCGGGGCCGAGCCGGAGCGTGTTGGCGGCGCCCACGGCTCGCGCCGTGTCGCTCGCCCGGGTGGCAAGCTCGAGCGCCCGCAGCTTGTGCGGGATGGTCACGTTGGCGCCGGCGAAGCCACGCTCGGCAAGCTCGGCGACCGTGGCCTCGAAACGCTCGGGCTCGACGTCGATCGCCTCGTAGCTCCAGTCCAGCCCCAGCTCGGCGAACGCCCGGTTGTGCATGGCGGGAGAGCGGCTGTGGCCGACCGGGTGACCCAGCACCGCTACAAAGGTGGTCATGCCGGCACTCGCCTCGTCACAAGCGCTGCGCTCACGGGCAGTTGGTCGGCGAATTGCCACCGGCCGCCTGGCGTGCGGCCTCGTAGCGGACGCGGTCTCGCTCGAACTGGGTGAAGGTGGACGAGAAGGCGTGCGCGCCGCAGGCGCCCGGCTTGACCACGTAGTAGAGGTAGCCGACCTTGGAGGGCCGGGCAGCGGCCTCGAGCGACGCCATCCCCGGGCTCCCGATCGGCCCCGGTGGCAGCCCCGCCCTGTTGCGGGTGTTGTAGGGCGAGTCGCCGGCGAGCTCGCTCTTGGTCAGGGGGCGGGTCCAGTTGCCGGTGGCGAATCGCACGGTGGCGTCGATCCCCAGCGGCTGTCCCTGACGGAGGCGGTTGTAGATGACGGCCGCGACCAGTGGCCGCTCCTTCGCCACGCTGGTCTCGCGCTCCACCATCGAGGCGATCGTGACGACGTCGAAGATCGTCAGGTTCTTGCTCTTGGCGTAGGAGGTGTCGACGGTCGAGATGTTCTGGTCGAAGGCGGCCAGCTGCTTCGTCACGAGGTCGATGGCCGAGGCTCCCCGCCGCAACTCGTAGGTGGCCGGGAAGAGGAAGCCCTCGAGACTGTCGGGCCGGGCCGGGGCCCCGTAGGCGCGCGGCCGGAAGGCGCTCGAGGATTCGCTGGCGCGCGCGTAATCGCCGCCTATGCCCGCCTTGCGGACGATCGGGGCCGCCTCGGCGCGGCTGAGCCCCTCCGGGATCGTGACCGTGAGCACCTCGTTGCCCGGACCCTCCGTGAGGAGGTCGAGCACGTCCCCGTAGCTCATGCCCTTGCGCAGCGTGTAGGTCCCTGGCTTGAGGTCTCCGCGCTTGCCCGCCAGCGTCGCCCGCACCTGAAACAGCATGCCGCTCTTGACGACGCCCTCGCTGTCGAGGATGTCCGCGATCCCAGCAAGCCCGTCCTGCTTCGGGATCACGACCCTGACCTCGTCGTTGCCGTCACCCGCGAAGGGCTGGACGAGAGCCCAGGCGAAGGCCAGCAGCGCGACCACGACCGCGGCGCGGGCGATGCCTCGCCTGCGGGTCACCGGCACCGCCCCCTCACGACCACCGCCCCCTCACGACCACCGCCCCCTCACCGGCCACCGCCCCCTCACCGGCCCTCTCCCCCGCGCTCGCCGATGTAGGCCTCAAGCAGCAGCGCCGCCGCGCGCGAGTCCTCGGACGAGGAGCCAGGAATGCGCCTCGCCATCGCCGTGGTGAAGCGCTCGTCGTAGGTCTCGACCGGCACCGCCACGGCGGGGCGAAGCGACTCCACGAACTCGCGCGTCTCCGCCGCCTGCGGGCCCTCACGGCCGGAGAGCCCGATCGGCAGCCCCACCAGCACCGCGCTTGCCTGCTGATCCGCCACCACGTCCGCAACGCGGGCGATGCCGGCCTCGCTGGCCGGGTCGAGGATCGGGTCCAGCGGCGTGGCGATCGTCTGCGAAGGGTCGCTGACCGCACAGCCACAGCGGGCACGACCGTAGTCGAGCGCCAGGATCCGGCCTGGAGGCAGCGCTACCAAGCGTCCACTACGTGAGCTTGGATTCGATCGCGGCCCGCGCCGTGGAAAGCGCCTGGTCCAGCTTCTCGGGGTCGCGGCCGCCGGCCTGCGCCATCGTGTCGCGGCCGCCGCCACCGCCGCCTATCTGTTGCGCCGCTTCGCGCACGATCTCAACCGCCGAGAGGCCGCGCTCCGTGGCGGAGCGGGCGAAGTTGGCCACGAGGTGGGCACGCCCGTCGACGGCGGAGCCCAGCACGACTGCGGCGTCGCCCAGCCGCGACTTGAGGCGGTCGGAGAGCTCACGCAGGTCCTCGGGGCCGGCGGCCTCGCAGCTGGCGGTCAAGACCTTCACGCCGCCGACCTCCGCCGCCGACTCGATCAGCGCGTCGACCTGCGCGTCGAGCTCGCCGGCACCGGCGGAGCGGAGCTCGCGCTCCAGCTCGTCTGCCCGCTCCAGCATCGTGCGCAGCGCGCGAGGCGCGTCCACGGGAGGCGTCCGAAGCAGCGTGGCGACGTCGCCGAGCGCGTCGTCGTGGCGCCGCACGAGCGACACGGCCTCGGGGCCGGTCACGGCCTCGACGCGGCGCACGTTTGCGGCGCTCGATCCCTCCGAGACGATCTTGAAGAGCGCTATCTCGGAGCTGACGCCGACGTGGGTGCCGCCGCAGAGCTCCCGTGAGACGCCCTCCACCTCGACCATGCGCACCTCGTCGCCGTACTTCTCGCCGAACAGTGCCATCGCGCCCAGCTCCTCTGCCCGCGCGCGGGTCGTGTGCAGCGCCCTCACCGGCCGGCTCTCCAGCACCCACTCGTTGACGCGGTCCTCGATCGCCCGCAGGTCCTCGGGCGAG
>JBBQNR010000060.1:0-17392 GCA_038330145.1 Solirubrobacterales bacterium | reverse complement strand
CGGCGAGCGCTCGGCCGTACTGCGTGGAGCCGATCATCACCCAGCAATAGCCGCCGCGCTCGTAGGCTCCGACCAGCGCCGGCCGCGTGATGCGCTCGTAGTCCTCGACCTCGATCGTGCGCCCGACGTTGCCGCGCCGCTTGTGCCCCTGCTCGTCGATCGTGGTGCGCGTCGTGAGGAACTTCTCCCAGCGCCGCCCGCTGCGCGAGAGCGGCGGAGGCCTGCCCGGGTCGGTGGTCCAGGTCTCGGGCACGATCGGCTCGACCACGATCTTGGAACCCGGCGGCACGTTGTCGACCATCCACGCGCGCGCCAGGTTGCGTGTGTCGTCCCGCGACAGCACGCGATCGAGGTGAACGCTGTAGACGAGGCCCTGTCCTGCCAGCAGCAAACCGGCGGCGGCGAGCAGGACCACCCGCAGCTGCGGGCCGGCGCGCACTCTGTCGATGGCGAACACCGCGGTGACTGCAGCGAGCAGCGCCAGTGCCGGCAGCGCCGGCAGCAGCCAGCGCCCGAAGTAGCGGTCCTGCAATCCCATGTAGAGCACGAACACCAGCGGCCATGGCAGCAGGAACAGCGCCCTTCTGAAGTCGTGACGCAGCACGACCGGAAGGCCCAGCGCCGCCACTATGGCGGGCACCCACCCCAGTCCCCAGGTCAGGACCCACAGGTAGTAGACGAAGCCCGAGTCGTAGGTCTGTCCCAGCTTGCCCAGGTCGCCCGCCGAGCGCTCCTGCTTGCGGACGTCGGACCAGAACTCCGAGAAGTCGAGCAGCGCGTGCGGGTTGGCGACGAGGAAGGCAGCGAGCGCCAGCGCGCCCGCGGCGGCGAGTCCTCGAAGGGCATGCCGGGGCGAGACGTCGTCGTGCACGCGAGAGGCCGTTGCCGCCAGCAGCGGCAGCAGCGCGATGCCAGCGGTGTACTTGGTCGCCACGGCGAGACCCAGGCCGGCACCGGCAATCAGGTAGTCGCGCGTGCGCCCTCGCACCAGCACGCCGGCGCTGCCGTAGACCGAGAGCATGAGCGGGAAAAGCGCCGGCACGTCATTGAGAGCCAGGTGCGAGTAGTAGACGGGCAGGAAGGCGGTCGCCATGATGGCCGCCGCGAGCAGGCCCACGCGCGGGTCGTAGAGCCGCCTGCCGGTCGCGTGAACGAGTGAGACAGCGCCGACGCCGAGCGCCGCCGAGGTGACGCGCGCGAGCGTGAAGATCGCGGACGGATGGATGGCGTGCGCGTCCGATACCTCCGCCCCGGTGTGGAACGGCCACCCCGACCCGTACCAGAGTGCGAACACCGCGTGCAGCAGGTACGAGAACGCCGGCGGGTTTATGAAGTAGTGAGGATTGAAGTCGCCGGAGAAGAACCCGACCGCCGCCGGAACGAAATTCGCGTACTCGTCGACGTTGTAGACGTACGGCAGGCTGTGCGCGACCACCCACAGCAGCAGCCCCAGCGCGACCGCAAGCACACCCACGAGGGCGATCGACCAAGCGGACGGCATCGAGATGCTGCGCGGCGCTCTCGCTTCCTGCCGGATTCGCTTACGTGGCAAGAAGAGGCTAGTGGCCCTTCTGTTTCCTGGCGAACGTTGCGAGAACGGCCACTAGGACGCGCCGCGCGGGCAGCGCAGGTAGGCCGAGAAGTAGCGGTCGGTGGCGATCCGCGTGAAACCGGGGCCGGGAACCTGCGTCGTGGTGGCGGTGTTGACCGCGATGCCGGTTCGAAGCACGTTGCGCCTGCCGACCGGGAACAGCGCCACGCCCCGAAGCGACTTTCGCTGCGCCTGCGGCGACGGGTCGGAGCGCGCCACGACGCGGCCCGCGCCGACATCGAGGATCCAGCGCACGTCCGGGATCAGCTTGTGGGTCGGAACCGACACGGCGCCACATTCCAGCCCCTGCTGCACCACGGGCTTGTGCAGGATCGAGCGCAGGCTGCGGCTGACGTCGCCGCGGAAGACCAGCTCGCCGTCGAAGCGCGTCAGGCTGGGCGGGTAGAAGGAGGTGTAGAAGATTCCCAGCGCCGTGACGGTGGCAGCGGCGAGCGCCCAACCGCGCCGCAATCGAGAGCCGGGCCTGACCATCGTGAAGCCTCCGAGGGCGACGGCCGCGAACAGGCACATCATCACCGACGGCACCATCAGGTAGCGGACGATCACCGACAGTCCCGCCAGGCCGGTGGCGACGAACGTGAACACGCCCGTCAGGAACAGCACCGCCGGGATCACCAGGCGCAGCGGGTACCGCCAGAGCGCGATCGCGAAGCCGGCGATGCCGGCGAAGTAGACCGGCGTCTTGACCGTCGCGCGCAGGAACTGGGGCAGCGTGTCGAGCACCACCGAGCCGGACTTCTGGCGTCGCAGCTCCTCGGCGAGGTCCTGGGTCGAGTTGAGCGAGAAGAGCGGGTCACCCGTCACGACAAAGTCGGTCGCAGCCCAGACCAGCGGGCCGATCGCCGTCAGCGCCGCGTAGCGCAGGCGGTCGGGCCAGCTTGCCCGCCAGCTCATCCAGAGGAAATAGAGGCCGGCCAGCAGCCACGCCTCGGGGCGCAGGAGGCCCGCCGCCGCCAGCAACATGAACACCGGCAGACCGCGACGCGGCCTGCCGGCTTCGAGCGCGCCCGCCCAGATCACGATCGCCATGAACGGGACGTCGATGTAGCCACGCACGGCAAGCGATGGGAAGTCGAAGCGCGTCAGCACCAGCAGGGCCGCGATCACCCCGACGAAGGGCGAGAAGCAAAGGCGCCCGAGCCGGTAGGTGCCGGCGGCCAGCACGGCCAGTGAGAGCAGAGTCAGAAGCACCAGCACCCGGTCCGCGCCGTCGCCGAACAGCGACAGCCCGGCGCCGACGAAGATCGCGAGCGGATGCTCGGTGGGAGCCCGGTAGGCCTCGAAGCTCGGCTGATGGAAGTCGAGCAGCTCCCTTCCCCAGATCAGCGCGTAGTAGCTGTCGTAGTTGGGATAGGTCTGCTTGACGAAGAAGCCGATCACCGCCAGCACGACCAGCACCCCGAAACCCCAGATCGCGAGCGAGTCGGGGGAGGCCGAGCGCAGGCGCCGCAGCAGCCCCAGGGATTCGGGCATGCCTCGCTGAACAGTGGCGCTTTCCATCGGGGTTCTAGAGCAAGCAGCGGTAGGCTGTGGCCGTGCCTCTCGCGGGGCGCGCCCCCGGCAAATGCGCGACCAGCGGGATAATCAGGCGCCCAGTTTACGCAATCATTCCGGATTGACGGGTAGTTTTCCCTTGCCCTCGCGGCGGAGAGGATCCCCGGCGCACCAGATCAGATGAAGCTCATCATCCAGATCCCCTGCCTCAACGAAGAGGAATCGCTGCCGGTCACGCTTGCCGACCTTCCACGCACCGTGGAGGGCTTCGACGAGGTCGAATGGCTCGTGATCGACGACGGCTCCACCGACCGCACGGTCGAGGTGGCACGCAAGCACGGCGTCGAGCACGTCGTCCGTCTCACGAACAACAAGGGCCTGGCGTCGGCGTTCCAGGCCGGGCTCGATGCGAGCCTCAAGCTGGGAGCGGACGTGATCGTCAACACGGACGCCGACAACCAGTACGACGCACGCGACATCCCCAAGCTGCTGGCGCCGATAGCCCGTGGTGAGGCGGACATGGTGATCGGCGACCGGGAGGTGCACACGCTCGAGCACTTCTCGACCACCAAGAAGCTGCTTCAGCGGTTGGGGAGCTGGGTCGTGCGCCGCGCGTCGCAGACGACGGTGCCCGACACCACGTCCGGCTTCCGCGCCTACAACCGCGAGGCCGCGCTCCAGGTGCAGGTCGTGTCGCGCTTCACCTACACGCTGGAGACGGTGATCCAGGCAGGCAAGATGCTGGTGGCGATCGACCACGTCCCCATTCGTACCAACCCCAAGCTGCGGGACTCGCGCCTGTTTCGCTCCGTCTCCTCCTATGTGCGCACGAACGCCACAGCCATCTTCCGCATCTACACCATGTACGAGCCGCTGCGCGTGTTCCTGACCGCGGCGGCGATCGTCGGGCTGGTGGCGATGGTCGTCTGGGGCCGCTTCCTGGTGCTGTTCGTGCAGGGAGAGGGCGCGGGACACGTGCAGTCGGTCGTGCTGGGAGCGATGCTGTTCGTGGTCGCCGTGCAGCTGGCCGCGCTGGGCGTGATCGGAGACCTGCTGGCCAACAACCGCGTTCTGATCCAGCGCACGCTGGAGCGCACGCGCAGGATCGAGCTGAAGCTGGGCGTCGAGCCTTCCCACTACCAGCCGGCAGAGCGTCGCGCGCGTCCGCGCGACGTGGTCGACCTGGAGCCCGACCAGCAGGAGGCGACGACGGCCGTCGGGGTGGTCACGACGCCGGGCAGCGAGGGCGACCAGTGACACGGACGACCGCGTCGCCCGAAGCCGTTCCGACCGGCAACACCTTCGACAAGTACGGCTCCGCCAACCCGGTCGTGAAGCGACTGATGGCCGGCTTCGAGCGGGACATGCATGACCTGCTCGAGATCGCCGCGCCGGGCTCGATCCTCGACGTCGGCTGCGGGGAGGGCGTGCTGACCGAGCAGTGGGCCGACCGTGTCGGCGGCGGGCGCGTCGTGGGCATCGATCTCGACGACCCCAAGCTCCGCGAGCAGTGGGCACGCCGTACGCGCCCGAACCTGGAGTTCCAGACCGGCACGGGCGATCGCCTTCCCTTCACGGACGGTGAGTTCGAGGCGACCACGGCGATGGAGGTCCTGGAGCATGTGCCGGACCCCGGTGCGGTGCTGGCCGAGATGGCGCGCGTCTCGTCGCGCTGGGTGATGGTCAGCGTTCCGCGCGAGCCGCTGTGGCGCATGCTCAACATGGCCCGCGGCGCGTACCTGCGCCAGCTCGGCAACACGCCGGGGCATCTGAACCACTGGTCCAAGCGCGGATTCGAGTCGCTGCTGCGCCGCCACGGCGAGGTCGTCGAGCTTCGCTCTCCGTTCCCCTGGACGATGGCGCTCGTCCGCGTTGGCTAGCGACACCGGCGCGCGGGGCGGACAGGCGAGCGGGGACCGCGAGGTCTCCTTCGGGCGTGGCGCCGCCCTGCTGTCGGCGCTGATCGGCGTCACCGGCCTGCTGACGTATGCGTTCCATTCGCTGGCGGCGCACGCGCTCGGGATCGAGGACTACGGTGCGATCGCGTCGCTGTGGGCCGCGGTCTTCCTGACGGCGTCGGTGATCTACCGCCCGGTCGAGCAGCTGCTGTCGCGCACGATCGCCGAGCGTCAGGCGCGGGGAAGCTCGCCCTCGTCGGCCCTGCGGGTGGCGGCGACGATCCAGCTCGGCCTTGCGCTCGTGTTCGCCATCGCCGCGCTGCTGCTTCGCGACCTGCTCGAGGAGCACCTGTTCGCCCACCACACCACCCTCTACTGGGCATTCGTGGGGGCGGTCATCTTCTATGGCGCCAGCTACTTCGCGCGTGGCTTCCTGGCCGGACAGCGCCGCTTCGGCCTCTACGGCGGCCTGGTGTTGATGGAGTCGGCGTCACGAGTTGTGATCGTGTTGCTGCTCGTGACCGGGATCCTCTCCGTCGAGGACGAGCGCGACGTGGCGGCGATCGCTATCGCCAGCGCTCCGTTGCTGAGCCTATGCGTGGTGCCGTGGGCGCTGCGCGGCCAGGTCAGGCGCATGAGGGCTCGGCCGCCGGCCGAGCCCGGTGGAGCCCCGGACGCCGCCGGGTCGAACGATCCCCAGTTCACGATGGCGCGCGGACTCAGCTTCGCCGGCGCCGTGCTCGTGATCATGGTCTCCGAGCAGATGATCCTCAACTCGGGCGTGCTGATCGTGCAGCTGAAGACGGAGAGCGAGGACCTGACCGCGCTCGTGTTCGCCGTGCTGATGATCGCGCGCGCGCCGCTGCAGCTCTTCCAGGCCGTCGCGACGACGCTTCTACCCCACCTGACGCGGCTGGTCGTGCGCGAGCAGGACGGCGGCGATGCCGGCGACTTCGGCCGCAGCGTGCGCATGACGGTGATCGCCTGTCTCGTGTTCGGCGGTCTGACGGTGATCGGCGTGCTCGCCGTCGGCCCGCGCGCGATGAGGCTCCTGTTCGGGGACGAGTTCATCTACGACCGGCTGGGCTTGGTCTACGTGGCCGCCGGCATGGGCCTGTACCTGGCGGCCACCACCGTCAACCAGGCGGTGCTGGCTCGGGGCCGCGCGCGGCTCGCGGCCGCGTGCTGGGCGATCTCGGCGACCTTCTTCGTCGCCTTCCTGCTGATAGGCGACTGGAACGCGGTGCGCGAAGTCGAGGTCGCCTTCGTCGCCACGGCGCTGGTGCTGTCGAGCCTGCTCTACCTCGTCTACCGCTCCGGGGCCCAGGGCACCGACGAGGTTCGCCCGGGCTCGACAGAGGAGATGGAGTTGCGGCTGGCGGCCGCGGACGAGGCGAGTTAGGACGGGCGGCGCCGAAGGCGACGCTCAAACCTTTAGGTGTCCGGCGAAGCCGGCTTGGTATTCAGACGGGCGGCGCCGAAGGCGACGCTCAGGACGTTAGGTGTCCGGCGAAGCCGGCTTGGTATTCAGCCGTCGGCGCCGAGCCAGGTGACCGGGCTGCCGTGGTAGTGGGCGCGCGCCACCAGCCGCTCCTCGCCGCCGGGCCAGGTCGTCAGGTGAACGTCGGCCTCGTCTCCGCCCAGCTCCATTCGCAGCCACGCGAGTGGGGCATCGGCGGTTGCCCGCTCGCCGGCCTCGTGGATGACCTCGGTCAAGCGCGTCCGGCCGTCCTCGCCGAGGTAGAGCATCACCAGCGAGTGGAACAGCACCGTCGCGCTGCCGGACTCCAGCTGTCGAAGCTGTTGCTGCGCCCAATTGATTGCGTCGGCGCGCTCAACGCTCACCGGCTCGGCGACGACCAGATCGAGCGCGGCGTCGAGCACCCTGAAGCGGTCGACCTGGTCGGGCCACACGACCGAGCGAAGCGCGAGCTGATCGCGCTCCCTGGAGGGGTCGAGCGGTGACAGGTCGCAGCCACGCCTCTCGATCACCGTGGCATCGACGTCAAAAGGCAGATCACCATGCTCCAGGAAGCCCTCGAAGCGGACCGAAGAAGAACTGGGGCCCCAGCCGCGGCCGCCGCTCTCGTAGCGGTAGCGGTCCCAGTTGAGGTTGAAACCGGCGCTGGCGCCGATCTCCAACACCCGAAGTGGAAGCCCGGTGCGGCCCGCGACGGTCAGGAACCCGCCGAGCAACCCGGCGCAGCGCGCGACCTCGTTCGTCTGCACGGGCGTCTGGATCTCGGCGCGGATGCGATCGCGGGCCTCGCCGAGCAGTTCGCGCAAGGGGGGCCAGGCGGCCTCCGCGTCCGCAGTGCCGCCAACGGAGGGATAGAAGCGTGCGAGCTCCGGCGCCTCGCCGGTCAGCACCAGGCGGTGCACGCCGCCCATCATTCGCAGTGGCAGCATCGACTCCCTGATCGCCCGGTCGTGTCCTTCCAGCACATCACGTGCCGGGCCTCCCCCAGCCACGTCCTCGGCAACGTGCTCGAGCAGGCCCTCGTAAAGTGGCGACCCGATCACGCCGCAGTAATGCGCCTGGCCGCGCAGCATCCGCACAAGCTCTTCGCGAGCCTCGCTCAAGACCGCCCCGCGGCTCAGACGCCGGCCGCTGCCGCTATCTCGCCGTATGCCACGGCAGGGTCGTCGGCGTGGAAGATCGCCGAGCCTGCAACGAACAACGTCGCGCCGGCCTCGGCGGCGACACCCACCGTGCGAGCGGACATTCCGCCGTCGACCTGGATCGGCAGCTCGCCGCCTAGCAGCTCTCGCAACCGCCGTACCTTGTCGGGGGAGCTCTCGATGAACGACTGGCCTCCCCAGCCGGGGTTGACCGTCATGCAGAGCACGAAGTCGACCGAGTCGCGCAGCTCGGCCACCGCTTCGACGGGCGTGCCGGGATTGATCGCCAGCCCCGCGAGGCAGCCGGCGTCGCGGATCATCTTCAGCACGTAGAGAACGTTGGGCGTCGCCTCGAGCTGGATCGTTATCGAGTCGGCGCCGGCCTCGGTGAACTGCTGCACCTGTCGCTCCGGGAGCTCGACCATGAGGTGACAGTCCAGTATCCCCCCCACCTCGTGCACCTGGTCGCGTATCGATTCCACCACCACTGGGCCGATCGTGATCGGGGGACCGAAGTGGCCGTCCATGACGTCGACGTGGATGGCGCGCGCGCCGGCATCCAGCACGGAAGCGAGCTGCTTGCCGAGGCGCGCGTAGTCCGCCGACAGGATCGACGGCTCCACCTGCTTCGACGTGATCAGATCGTGAGCGCTCAAGTGGGTGCTTGGAGACGAGGGACGGCGGCTGGGTGCTGCAACCTACACCGGCTTCAGCATCGAGCCGCCGCAGCGTACGCAGTTGTGGTCCGCCGTGTCGTGCATGCGCACGATCGTCGAGTGCTCGCCGCAGTGAGGGCAGTGCGACATCAGCTGATAGCGCACCAGGCAGAAGACGCAGCGGTAGCTGCCCGGCAGCTGGGTGGGACGCAGCCAGGGCTCTCCGCAACCTGGGCACAGCGGCCCGAGGTCGACTTCCTCCTGCGTGCGTGGGATTGGGTCGCGTTCGCTCACCGTCTACCCCTCTGGTCTACGCAGCGGCCCTCTTCACCGCCGCGATAAAAAAACCGTCGGTCCCGTCGCGGTGGGGCAGCGTCTGCACGAACCCGCCTCCTTCCCGCCCGACAAGATCAGGATAAGGGGCCGAGAGGTCGACTGGGGAGAATTCCCGCAGACGCCCGAGAAAGGCGGCGATTTGCCGGTGGTTCTCCTGCTCGCTGATGGTGCAGGTCGAGTAGACCAGGCGCCCACCGGGCCTGACGGCGGCGGCTCCCACGTCCAAGATACGTGCCTGCAGGCGTGCCAGGTCCTCGACCTGGGCCGGCTGCTTTCGCCAGCGCACGTCGGGGCGCGACTGGAGCGTGCCCAGATCCGAGCACGGCGGGTCCACCAGCACCCTGTCGTAGCCCTCCCCGAACTCGGGTCGCGACGCGTCGCCCGCACGAGCTTCGACGATCGAAACTCCGAGCCGCCGACAGTTGTCGTCGATAGCACTCACGCGGCGTGGGTCGAGGTCGACGGCCGTGATCGAGCCGCTGTCATCCATCAGCGCAGCGATCTGAGTCGTCTTGGCGCCGGGAGCGGCACAGAGATCGAGCACCCTCTCCCCCGGCATCGGCGCGAGCGCGTGTGCGACCAGCATCGAAGCTCGCGACTGTGGCGACAGCATCCCCTGCTCGAAGAGATGGGATCCATGCACGTCGTAGGGCTGGTCGAGGACGACCGCCTCCGGAACGAGCCCGCCCTGCCGGGCCCCGACGCCCTCGGCCGCGAGCGCCGAGATCACGTCCGCCGCGGTGGCGCGCAGGGTGTTAGCCCGCACGGCGCTCTCCGCCGCCTCGTTGTCGCGCTTCATCAGCGCGACGGCCTGATCGGGACCGAGCATCCGCCACCACAGCTTCGCCACCCACTCGGGGTGCGAATGCAGCAGCGCCGCGCCCTCGGGGGTGGAGTCGTCCAGCGCCGCCAGCAGCTTCGGCGCCTCGCGGGTGGCGCGGCGCAGCACCGCGTTCACGAGCCGGTGGCCGCCACGTCCGCCCTTTGCAAGCTCCACGCTCTCGCTGACCGCCGCGTGATCGGCCACGCCCTCGAGATAGACGAGCTGGTAAAGACCGAGGCGCAGCGCCGCGAGCACGGGAGCATCGAGCTGCTCGACGGAGCGGCCGGAAAGCTGTTCCGCCAGATGGTCGAGGGTGGCCCTGCGCTGCACGGTCCCATAGACGAGCTGCATCGCGAAAGCGCGCTCGCGGCCGCTGAGGCCATGCCGATCGGCCTCGGCACGGAATGCCATGTCGGCGAAGGCGCCGCCCTCGAACACCCGGCGCACCACATCGAACGCGCAGCGCCGCGCCGGCGTCGCGGCCGAGGCCGGGCGCGACTCGTTGTTAGGGCTCGGCACGCGCGGGAACGCCGTGCCCGCGCAGGAACTCCGGCACGGCCATCGTGCGCTTACCTGGCGGACGCACCTCGAGCAGCTCGAGCGCGCCCTCACCGCAGCCGACCAGCAGGCGCCCGTCCTGCCTCGAGAGCTCTCCCGGTGGCAGCGACTCCTGCGCCGCGCGGGCGGAGCTGACGCCGAGCCGCTCCCCACCCTCCAGCTCGAGGTAGGTGCCGACGTGTGGAGTCAGCGCGCGGATCACTCGCTCCAGATCCTTGGCGGGCCGCTCCAGCGACAGCCGCCGCTCGGCCGGGTCGATCTTGTCGGCGTAGGTGACGCCCTCCTCGGTCTGCTCGGTCAGCTCGAGCGTGCCGGCGTCGGCGCGGTCGAGCGATTCGAGCAGCAGCGTCCCACCAAGCTTTGCGAGGCGCGGCGAGAGCGTCCCCATCGTGTCGTCTGGCTGCACAGGCTCGGGCGCAGAGATCAGGGCCACCGGCCCTGAGTCGAGGCCTGCGACGATCTTGAAGATCGTGACGCCGGTCTCCGTGTCGCCGGCCATCAGCGTGCGCTCGATCGGCGCCGCACCGCGCCAGCGCGGCAGCAGCGAGGGATGTACGTTCAGGATCAGGTAGCGCGACAGCAGCGGCTCCTTGATCAGCTGCCCGAACTCGCAGACGCCGATCGCCCCTGGATCGACCGCGTCGATCGCCGACAGCGCCTCGTCGTCGTTCACGCTCGGTACCTGGAGCAACTCGATGCCGAGCTCGCGCGCGGCGTCGGCGGCCGGTGGCGCGCTCATCTTGCGGCCCCTGCCCTTGGGCCGGTCCGGCGGCGTGATCACGAGCTGAGGGCGATGCGGTGACGCCGCCAGAGCCCTCAGGATCTCGACCGCGAAAGCGGATGTTCCCATGTAGACCGTTCGCATCGAGGACGAAAGGAGATCAGGCAGGCGACGCTTCAAGCGTCTCCCGCGCGGGGCCGTCGGGCCCCTCGCGCAGGATGCGCATCGCTTCCTTGCGCTGCTCCCTGTCGATGCGGTCGAGGATCAGGACGCCGTCGAGGTGATCCATCTCGTGCTGCAGCACACGCGCCTCGAGGCCCGAGGCCTCGATCACGATCGGCTCACCGTGCTCGTCGTTCGCGGTCACCCTGACGTGCACCGGTCGCTCGACGTCGACCGCGATACCCGGCAGCGACAGGCATCCCTCCTCGAACACCTCCTGCTCGGGAGAGGACCACTCGAGCCGCGGGTTCACGACCGCCACCAGGGGCGAATCCAGACCGACCCGGTACACGAGCACGCGATGCATGACACCGAGCTGGGTCGCGGCGAGGCCGACACCGAGCGCGTTCTCCATCAGCCCGGTCATGCGGGCGACCTCGTCGAGCAGCGACTGGTCGAACTCCGTTACCTCGACTGCCCTGATGCGCAGCGCCGGATCGCCGAAGGTTCGCACCTGCGCGAGCGCCACACGACGGCGCTCCTCGAGCTCGGGGTCGAGCTCGGGCTCGGGCTGCTCTTGCTCGAGCGCCTCCTCGGCGCCCTCCGGCACCTCCGCGGCGCCCTCGGGATGTCCGTTTTCGCTCGCCTGGGAGCCTTGCTCAGCCACGCGCCGAGTCTAGCAACGGCCCCCGAGCGTTCCGGGGGCTTTGCTGGCTACTGCGGGTCGACGTCAACGGACAGCGACACGCCGCGCAAGCGTCCTCCGGTGGCCGCGGCCTTGACCGCATCCCCGACGGCAGCGACGGCGTTCGCTCGCTCGCGCGTCTTCATCAACAGCATGCTGCGCGACTGGTCCTTGAGGCGGAACAGAGGAGCGGGCCCGAGCAACTTGAAGCCGGCCGCCGCAACGCGCTCGCCGACGGAGTTTGCGCCCGCGTCCGCCGCCGCCTGGTCCTGAGCGGACGCAACGATCCTGACGAGATCGGCGAACGGCGGGTAGCCGAGCGCACTGCGACGCTCCAGCTCCTCGCGCAGAAAGCCCTCGGCGTCGTGCGCCGCGGCATGGCGAAGGCAGCCGGCCTCCGGACACATCGTCTGCACGAGCACCCGCCCGCCCGCCGGGCCGCGGCCGCTGCGGCCGGCGAGCTGGGCCACCAGCGAGAAGGTGCGCTCCTCCGAGCGGAAGTCGGGGAAGCGCAGGGTCGCGTCGGCGTCCTGCACCACCGCCAGCGTCACCTCCGGGAAATCGTGCCCCTGGGCCACCATCTGGGTGCCGATCAGGATGCCGGACGAGGCACGATCGAAGTCGCGCAGCACGTGCGCGATGCCGCTCTTGCGACGGGCGGCGTCGCTGTCGACCCTGAACACCGGCAACGGCGAGAGGGCCTCGCGCAGCTCCTCCTCCAGACGTTGGGTACCGGTGCCGTGCCGTGCCACCGCCGTCGAGCGGCAGTCGGGGCACGATGACGGGACCGGCTCGCCGTGGCCGCAGTGATGACAGCGCAGTGCCTGGGAGTCGCCGTCGCGGTGAAGGGTCAGCGTGACGTCGCAGCGCGGGCACATCCACGTCTTGCCGCAGGTACGGCAGACGACGAACGGCGACCACCCGCGCCGGTTGACCAGCACGATCGCCTTGCCGCCGCTGCGCTTCAACTCGTCGAGAGCCTCGCGCGTGCAGCGGTGAAGCGCGCGCGGCGACTCTCGCATGTCGATCAGCTCGACCGGCGGCAGCCTCCGGCCGTCCGCGCGCTCGGGCAGGTCGAGGCGGCGCAGGCGCCTCCAGCTCTCGGGACGCGGCGTGGCGCTGCCGCACAGAAGCACGGCCTGCGCCAGCTCGGCGCGGTGCTCGGCCACGCGGCGGGCGTCGTAACGGGGGTCGCTCTCCTGCTTGTAGGCGGAGTCGTGCTCCTCGTCGACGACGATCAGCCCGAGATCCTTCACCGGCGCGAACACGGCCGACCGCGGCCCGACGCACACGCGCGCCTCGCCACGGCGAAGGCGCTGCCACTCGTCGTAGCGCTCACCGAGCCCGAGCTGGGAATGCATGACGGCGACGCGGTCGCCGAAGCGCTCGGCGAAGCGCCCCGCCGTCTGCGGCGTGAGCGCGATCTCCGGGACGAGCACGATCGCCGAGCGTCCCTGCTCGAGCACCTGCGCGACGGCACGCAGGTAGACCTCGGTCTTGCCGCTGCCCGTGACGCCGTTCAGCAGCAGCCGCTCGTGACGACGAGCGCGGATCCCCTCGAGCACCGCGTCGAGCGCCGCATGCTGCGCCGGCGTGAGCGTCAAGGCAGAGCTGCGGTTAGGCCGCCGCTCGCCCTGCTCGCCCAGCTCGATGCCGGCGACGTGCCGGCGCTGCGGTTTGCGCTCGAGCGACAGGAGGGAGCGGTCGGCGAGGCGCCTGAGCGTCGAGTGGTCGGCACCGGCGTCCGCGAGCTCGGCCGCCGTCGCCGGCCCATCCAGCAGCGACTCCAGGGCCTGGCGCTGTCGCGGCCCCAGCCGCACGGGCGAGCCGGCGACGAGCGCTTCCCTGCCGGCCGGCAGCAGGTCGGCGACGAGCTGCTCGCGCGTCCGCGCCGCCGGGGCGGCCGAGCGCGAAGTCCCCGTCCCGGGCGGCAGCACGAGCGCCAGGCCGCGCGCCGGAGTGGAGCAGTAGTCCTCCGCGACCCACAACCCCAGCCGCACCAGCTCGGCCGGAACGCCCGACTCGAGCGCCGACACCGGTTCCACGAGGCGCTCGGGCGGAATCTCGCTCTCGGAGGCAACGTCCACCACCACTCCCAGCATCCGCTGGCGCCCGAAGGGCACGACCAGCATCGTGCCCACTCCCACGCCCTCCATGCGGCTCGGGATGCGGTAGTCGAACGGCCCGCGCAGCGCACGGGCCGTCGTCAGCGGCTCGACTTTGGCGATCGACGCCATCGGCCCCGACCATAGGAGGCCGAACGGACGCTTAGGACAGGCCCAGGGTTTCGAGGGCTTCCGTGTGATCCCAGAAGAACTCCTGGTGAACGATCCTGCCCTTGCGCACCGTGTAGACGGTCGTCAACTCCATGTTCGAGTCGGGGCCATGGCCCTCGGCACGCCAGATGAATCTCACTACGACTCGGTCGGCGGCGTCGATGAAGTCGCTGATCGGTTCCAGGGCGTCCCCATCCCAGGCCTCGCGGATCTGCTGGAACTGATGCATGACGGCCTCCCGCCCCACAAATGGCCCCGGCTCCGGCCAACCCTCGGGGTTGCTCATGAAAACGTCTGGGTCGTACGTCTCACGAAGGCCCTCCGTGTCCCCAGCGTTCCATGCCGCGAATCCTCGGCGCACGACCTCCACGTTCTCCTGCGACATCGCCTCCCAGAGGCCGGCAGCTTCGAGGGCTTCCCGTCGCTCCTGATAGAAACAAACGTGAGCCACCCGCCCATCGCGCATTGTCCAAACCCAGGCAGAGCGGGCCTTGACCTTGATCCCGTCGCGACCTTCGGCGTGGAGGGTGTTGGGCGTCACCACCTGCTCGCCAGCTTCGATGATCTCGTCTGGCTCCAGCCGAAGATCCTCCCACGCCTCGGTCAGGTCGCGGAAATACTCTGTCATTTGGTCGAGTCTGTAGACGCCACGCCCCGGACCCATAGACCGCGAGAAGTCGAACTCAAAGCCCGCGGCCGCGTCCTTGAGCACGGCGTCCCAGTCGCGACGGTTCCACGCGTCGATAGATGCCCCCACGATCTCGACGTTCTTCTGCGACATCGCCCGCGGAGTATCCCGCAGCCTCAGGAGTCAGCTTGAGCGTCTTGCTCCGACAGGCCCACGGCTCTCAGCGCTTCACCGCGGTCCTTGAAGGTCTCGACCCTGAAGACTTTGCCGGTCCGGAGCCAAGCGGTAATGGCGAGGGGCAGTTTCCCCTCCGCGCCGCTCTCTTTGCCACGCCAGTAAGCGTCGGCGAGCACCACGACAGCGGCCCCGGCGTCGATGAACTCATTCGGTATGACATCGAATCGGTCGTAGGCGTCATCGACCGCCTCGAAGTAGGCATGGACCCCTTCATGTCCACGGGTAACGGACTCGATCGCTACGAAAATCGACTGAAATTCGAAGTCGAAGGCGGTCAGTGCGAGGAGCGTTTTCATGTCGCGTCGGTTGTAAGCAGCATTCCATCGCTGCACGATCTCCACGTTCTCCTGTGACATCGCCCGCTCAGTATCCCGCAGCTTCAGGAATCGGCGTGAGCGTCTTGCCCCGGCAGCCCCACGGCTTCGAGGGCTTCGGCTGGGTCAGAAAAGCCCTTTCTGTAAACGACTCTGCCGTCCCGGACCCTGTAGAGCTCCGCGTGGCGCTCGTCCATCCATACGCCGCTTTCACTTCGACCGGTTTCGCGGAAGATCAAGACAACGTTCTCTCCGCCAGCGTCGATGAACCGTTGCGGTTCCATCTTCCAGTCCTCCCACATGTCGGCCCACTGCATGACGTGGTCCACGATTGCCTCAAGTCCCCTTGCGACTTTCCCATCCGGAAGGTTGGTTCCATCCCATTCGATGTCGGGATCGCAAAACACCAGTCCGCCGAAGGGGTCGTTCCCGAGGATCGCCTTCCACATCGACCGCACGATCTCCACGTTCTTCTGCGACATCGCCTACTCCAAGCGGGCGGCGGTGCGGCTCATGCCGCGACCTAGCTGCGTACCGGCTGCTGCGCCTTCTCGTCCAGGCCGGCCTCACGCCGCAGCGTGTCGGCCTTGTCCGTCTTCTCCCACGTGAAGTCGCGGTCCTCGCGGCCGAAGTGGCCGTAGGCGGCGGTCTTGCGGAAGATGGGACGGCGCAGATCCAGGTCGCGGATGATCGCTCCCGGGCGCAGGTCGAAGTTCTTCTCGATCAGATCGATGATCTGCGAGCGCGGCACTCGCTCCGTGCCGTAGGTCTCGACCATCAGCGACTGCGGGTGCGCGACGCCGATCGCGTATGCGACCTGGACCTCGCAGCGGTCAGCAAGACCGGCTGCGACGACGTTCTTGGCCACGTAGCGCGCGGCATAAGCGGCTGAGCGGTCCACCTTCGAGGGGTCCTTGCCGGAGAAGGCGCCTCCTCCGTGCCGTGCCGCGCCGCCGTAGGTGTCAACGATGATCTTGCGGCCGGTGAGACCGGCATCGCCCATCGGCCCACCGATCTCGAACTTGCCGGTCGGGTTCACGAGCAGGTTCTCGCGCAGATCCTTCTCGGTATAGAGCTCCCGGTAGTCGGCGTGAAGCACCGGCTCCACGACGTGCTCCCACAGGTCCGGCTTGATCAGAGTCTCGCCGTCGATCTCGGGCTTGTGCTGCGTCGAGATCAGGATCTTCACGATCTCGACCGGCTTGCCGTTCTCGTAGCGCACCGTGACCTGCGTCTTGCCGTCGGGGCGTAGATACGGGATTACGTCGGCCTTGCGCACCTCGGACAGCCGGTGCGCGAGCGTGTGCGCGACCTGGATCGGCATCGGCATCAGCTCTTTGGTCTCGCGCGCCGCGTAGCCGAACATCATGCCCTGGTCTCCCGCGCCCTCCTTGTCGAGCGGGTCGTCGTCGCCGGGGATGTGGCGAGCCTCGTAGGCCTGGTCGACGCCCTGGGCGATGTCGGCTGACTGCTCGTCGATCGATGTCAGCACGGAGCAGGTGGTGCAGTCGAAGCCGTAGCCGGCGTCCGTGTAGCCGATGTCCTCGACCACGCCGCGGGCGAGGCGGGGAATGTCCACGTAGCCGGAAGTCGTTATCTCGCCGCCGATCAGAACCAGCCCCGTCGTCACGAACGTCTCGCAGGCAACTCGCCCGGTTGGGTCCTGGCGCATGATGTCGTCGAGGACCGCATCGGAGATCTGGTCGGCCATCTTGTCCGGGTGGCCTTCGGTGACCGACTCGGACGTGAACAGGTACTCGTTGTCTGACAGAGACGTGAAAGAAGTCATGGAACCTCGATAAATATTTCCGCGGTTTTGGACGCCGCCTTGACGTGTGTAATCGCGCTGACTGCCCTCACGGACGAGACATCCGACCTGAAGCCCTGATAGCCAGCGGCCTCACCGAGCCCCGCCTGCTCGCCAAGCGCGAGTAACTGCTCGAGATCGAGAAAGAGTACCGATGTGACCCGACCGAGGTCGTCCCGCATTCCCGGCGCGAACAGGTCGTTGTCGGTCAGCCGCGTGTTGGCCAGCTTGATCCTGCGGATGCCGCCGGGGCTGGTGGAGACCACCAGGCGGCCGTCGAAGATGGCGTAGGTGATCTCGAGCGCGGCGTTGACACGCAGCGACGCCGCGTCCAGGCCGGCGATCCGCTGCGGCCTGAACGTCTGCACCTGACCGCTGGCCGACTCACGCCGAACCAGGCGCGAGATCAGGGGCTGAACACGCGCAAGCAACGCGTCCGCGTCGCGGTCGTCGACACCGTCGATCACCAGCGTGATGACCGGCGTCGCCGCTGAGCGGCTGACGAACAGCGCTGCCTCGCCGTCCAGGTACGGCTGGAACTGCCTCAGGATCCGGATGCCGCC
>JBBQNR010000059.1:0-18379 GCA_038330145.1 Solirubrobacterales bacterium | reverse complement strand
CGCCTGACGCGGCTGCGAATCATCGCCATCCTGCGTCCTCGGTCGGCCACATACCGCTTGGGTATGCGGCCTCCCTGCGTCCTTGCCTGGCTCGATTCTCGCCGCCTCAGGCATCACGGGCATTTCGTAAGGGGCTCTAAGGCGCGAAAACCGGGAGGTCCGAGGGTTCCGTCGGTGATTCTTTACCCGGTGCCGACGAGGCGCGCGAGACCGGTCTGGTCGATCGTGCGCTTGAGCCCGTCGCGCAGCTCGACCTCAGGCATCCAGCCCAGCACCTGCATCGCGGTGGTGATGTCCGGCTGGCGCACGCGCGGGTCGTCCTGCGGCAGCGCCTCGAAGATGATCTCGGAGCGCGAGCCGGTGACCTCGACCACCGTCTCGGCCAGCTCGAGCACGGTCATCTCCTTCGGGTTGCCGATGTTGATCGGCTGGTGGTAGTCCGACCAGGAGGCATCGACCAGGCCTCGGATCAGGTCCTCGACGAAACAGAAGCTGCGCGTCTGGGAGCCCTCGCCGAAGACGGTCAACGGCTTGTCCTGAAGCGCCTGGCGCAGGAAGGTCGGGATCGCGCGGCCGTCGTGGGGGCGCATGCGCGGGCCGTAGGTGTTGAAGATGCGACAGATCGATGTGTCGACGCCCTGCTGGCGGTGGTAGGCCATCGTCAGCGCCTCCGCGTAGCGCTTGGCTTCGTCGTAGACGCCGCGCGGGCCGATCGGGTTGACGTTGCCCCAGTAGCTCTCGGGCTGCGGGTGCACGTCGGGGTCACCGTAGACCTCCGAGGTCGATGCGAGCAGGAAGCGGGCGCGCTTGAACTTGGCCAGGCCCAGCATGTGGTGGGTGCCGATCGAGCCGACCTTGAGCGTGTGCAGCGGCAGCCGCTGGTAGTCGATCGGGCTGGCCGGGCTCGCCAGGTGATAGAGGAAGTCGATCTGATCGTCGATGTGGAACGGCTGCGTCAGATCGTGGTGGACGAAGCTGAAGTCGGCCGTGCGGATGTGCTCGATGTTCTCGAGCGAGCCGGTATCGAGGTTGTCCACGCAAATGACGCGATTCCCGCGCGCGAGCAGGTAATCGCAGAGGTGAGAGCCAAGAAAGCCTGCACCGCCGGATACAAGGCAAGTGGGCATCAGTGAAGCAACTGTAACAAGGGCTGGTCGATCGGGCTTCCGGTTTTGCCGCAGCAGCGCGGCCTGAAAACGGTCTCCCAAGCATTCTCGGCCGGCTCGGCCGATCTGTTGAGCCGGGCAAGACCTGCTCCCTGCCGGCGGCTGCTGTTTGGTCCGTGACGTCGGGTGGTTGGAGCAAACAATCGCAATTTGCGGGGAAAATGGTCGGTTCGTCGGAAATTCCGCGATTGTTGAGGGACATCGGGACAACGGGAGGGTCGCAACTCGGGCAAGCCGCTTCCCGGCCTTGAACCGTTCGTCACGTTTTCTCCCGCACGATGCGGCGATCCGGCCAATGGTTCGTGGTGGCCGCTTCGGCACAGGATCTTCCGGACCATGGATGGAACGGCTCGAGCGCAGGAAGCGACCGGCAGCGGCGAGCCGTTCGAAGGTGCACGGGATGAACGCGCGACCGCGCGCGCTCGGCCCTCGGCGCAGCAGCTCTTCGCGGCCGTGGTCGACCTCGTCTCGAGCGCCCAATCGTCCGCCGCCTTCAAGCGCACCGCACGTCGCTACTCGCTCTGCCCCGAGGACGCCGAGGACGCCTACCAGCGGGCGCTCGAGATCCTCATCACCAAGGCGCCGACCGACGACCCCGAGCAGCTGCGGCCCTGGCTGCAGACCGTGATCAAGCACGAGGCGCTCGCCGTACGCCGCCAGCGCGAGCGGCTGCTGCCGGCCGGCGATGACCCGGTGGCCGAGCTCGCCGAGACGGCGAGAGGGCCGGACGAGGCGGCGGCCGAGCGCGAGCGCGCCAGCCGCACGGCCCAGGCGCTCGGAGGGCTGAAGCAGAGCGAGGTCCAGTGCATGCTGCTGAAGGCGCTCGGATACTCGTACCACGAGATAGCGCAGCGAACCGGCTTCAGCTGGACGAAGGTGAACCGCTCGCTGACCGAGGGCCGCCGGCACTTCCTGGACCGCTTTGACCAGATCGAGAGCGGGCGTCACTGCCGCCGCTTCGAGCCGCTGCTTTCAGCCGCGTCCGACGGCGAGGCGACCAGGGAGCAGACACGCCTGCTCGAGCAGCACCTTCGTGCCTGCCAGCCGTGCCGCGCGCTGCTGCGCGGTTATCGCGCCGCGCCGGCGCGCGTGGCGGAGATCATTCCGCCGGCACTGGTGCTTCCCGCGCTCCAGAAGGCCGGCTGGTGGTCGCGCGTCCATGACGGGATCGCTCACGCAATTGGCGAGCGAGCAGCAGCGCTCGGCTTCAAGGTCCAGCAGGCGGGGGAGATGGTGAGCGCCCAGAAGGCAGCGGCCGTGGTCGCGTCGACGGCGGCGGTCGCGGGCGGAGGCGCGGCCATCGAGGAGCGTGTCGTCGAGCCCCAACACCGGCCCGCGAGCACTGAGGTCGTGGAGCGGTCCCCCACCACGCCTCCCGTGCAACCGGTGCAGCCCGGGCCGGCAACGGTGACCCCGGCTGCGCAGCGAACCGAGGCGCAAGCCGAGTCTCCGCAGCCGCCCGCCGGAGGCGAGTTCGGCCCCGAGGCAAGCGCGCGGGCCCGCGCACGGCCCACGGCGGCGGCGGCGGACCCTTCCGCAGCGGGAGAGGGCGTCGGAGGAGCCGCGGGCGCAGAGGGTGGCGGCTTCGAGACCGCGGGCAATCCGCCGGCGGAGCCGGGCGGCGGGGAGTTCGGGCCTTGAGAGCGCGCGTGTTGGTCGCGACCATCGTTCTCGCGCTGGCGTTGCCCTCGGCCGCCGCCCGCGCCGGCAGCTACGACGTGACCGCCTGCGCAACCACGAACGGTGGCGCACAAAACGCATTCATAGCCGCCGTTTACCCGGGCATGTCGGCCTACCTCTCCTGCCCCAACACCCCCAGCAATCCGGCCAGCGGGATGGTCACTCGCGCGAGCGCCACCGCCGGGCCGGGCACGGTGCCGATGCTTGCGGGCGCGTACCAGGTGTTCGAGGCGCCGCCGGGCGCATCGCTTGCGAGCGTCAGCTTCGACGTCGCCGTGATCAGGCTTGCCAGCTACTGGACGACCGGCATCGTCGCATTCGACAACAACTTCGACTCGGGCTCGCTGCCATACGGCTGTTATGCCGGCAGCCCCGGATGCTCGATCGGCTCCCAGTCCTTCTTCGGCCCCGTCACGGTCGGGCTCGGCGGCCATTCCAAGTTCCGGTTCGAGACACGCTGTGGAAACCCGAGCGGATGCGACATCTCGGGCAGTGGCTTCCAGCCGGGTACGCGAGCGCTGTTCTCGGCGGCCAACGTGGTCGTGCGCGTCAACGACTTCAGCGCTCCTTCGATCACGCCCGTGTCAGGGTCGCTGTGGAGTGGCGGCTGGCAGCGTGGAGTGCAGGATGCATGGCAGATGCTGAGCGACAACGTCGGCATCATGATGTTGCGTCTCTACGCTGACGGACGGCTTGCCGACAGTCAGGATTTCCGCCAACCGCGCTGGCCGGATCACGTTCGCTGCGACTTCACGCGCCGCCAACCCTGCAGCCCGGTGCTGACCGGCGGCATGTATCTGGATACGAGGACGGTTCCGGACGGAGCGCGAACGATCAGGGTCGAGACAGTCGATGCGGCGGGCAACAGCGCGCAGGTCGACCGCACTGTGCTGGTCGACAACACTCCGCCGCCTCCCGCGACCGCCGCCGTCGCGGGAGGCGAGGGTTGGCGCCAGTCGAACGGCTTCGTGGTTCGATGGGGCCCCAGCAGCGAGGAGGGGTCGCCGGTAGCGAAGATCCACTACTCGCTCTGTCGAGCCGCAGCCGCGAGCCAGTGCTCGCAGGGCGTCAGCTCAGCTCCGGACGACCGCAGCCTCCACGACCTCAGCGTGCCCGCTCCCGGCGAGTACAGCCTTCGCCTCTGGCTCGAGGACGCCGCGGGCAACGTGGAGCCGGCCAACGCCAGCCCGCCGGTGCGGCTGCGCTTCGATGACGTGGCGCCGCATGCCGCCTTCCTGGGGCTCGACGACCACGACCCGCTGAAGCTCGAGCTGCCGGTCTCGGACCAGGGATCGGGGCTGGAGAGCGGCGTCATCGAGATGCGGCGGGTCGGATGGCGCCAGTGGCAGGAACTGGAGACAGCCGTCGGCGCCGACCGTCTTGTCGCCCGCATCGACGACGACCTGCCCGACGGCGCCTACGAGCTGCGAGCAGCCGTTCGTGACCGCGCCGGCAACGAGCGCACAACGGACCGGCGCATGGACGGTTCCAGGATGGAGCTGACACTGCCGCTTCGGAACCCGAGCCGCATCACGGTGCAGACGGCCACCCGCTGTCAGCGTGGCCGTCGTGGGCGCAGTTGCAGAAGACGTGCAGCGCGACGCTCCGGTGTCGTCGACGGCAACCGCAAGACCGTCCTTGGAAGGCTCGATGCAGGCGGTCGGCCGCTGGCGGGTGCCCAGATCGGCGTCTACGAGCAGTCGCGCATCGGCGGGACGCGGCGCACGGGCACCCTCGAGACCGATTCGTCGGGACACTTCAGGCACCAGGTCGGTAGTGGGCCTAGTCGCACGCTGCGATACCGCTACGAGGGCACGCCACGCGTGAAGCCGGCGGACGCGCGGATGACGGTGGTGGTGCGAGCACGAACGGTCGTCACGGTCAGCCGGCGTCACCTGCGCAATGGAGACACGGTTCGCTTCAGCGGCCGACTGCTGGGCGGGCCGGTTCCCGACGGGGGCAAGCTGATCGACCTGCAGGCCCACTACCGCCGCCAGTGGCGCACGTTCGCCACCCCACGCACCGACGCGAGCGGCCGCTGGCAGCAGGACTACCGCTTCGAGGCCACCAGGGGCCTGGTCAGATACCGCTTCAGGGCGCGCATTCGCCGCGAGGCCGCCTACCCGTACGAGCTCGGCTACTCACGCGTGCTGAGCGTGATCGTCCGCGGGCCCTGAAACCGGTCGGATTGGCCGCATACGCGGCCGGGTACGGAGAAGCCGAGTTGGCCCTTCTCCATAGAATGAGACCGTGATCGCCAAACAGCGGCTCCGCGAGCTGGCAAGGATGAGACCCGAGGGCCACAAGGTGCTCAGCCTCTACCTCAATCTCGATCCGAGCGAGTTCCCCACTCCGCGCGATCGCTCGATCGAATTCGAGTCGCTGCTCGACGTCGCCGACGACGCGCTTCGCAATGACGGCCTCAACCACGCGCAGAAGGAAAACCTGAAGCGCGACCTGGAGCGGGTTCGCTCCTGGTTCGACAAGGAGTTCGACGCCAGCGGAACTCGTGGCGTTGTCGTCTTCACGTCGTCCGGCGCCGGCCTTTTCGAGGTGGTGCAGCTGCCGGAGCCGATCCCGAGCGAGGTCGTGATCGACGACTCACCCTTCATCGAGCCGCTCACGACCAGCGGCAAGCGTGACGGATACGGCGTGCTGCTGATCGACCGCCAGATTGCGCGCATCCTCGTCGGCAGCTCCACCGGCCTGCGGGAGCTGTCGCGCATCGTCGACGACGTGCACGGCTGGCACGACCAGGGCGGCTGGTCGCAGGCGCGTTACCAGCGCGGCATCCTGAAGGAGACGCGCGACCACGTGAAGCACGCCGCCGAGGAGCTGTTCAACCACTTCAAGCGCGGAACCGTGCAGCGCCTGGTGATCGGCACGCACGACGAGCTGCGCGGCGAGGTCGAGTCGCACCTCCACAACTACCTCTCGGAGCGCATCGTCGGCTGGATCGACGTCGACGTGCGCGCGGCTCCGGCGGAGGTGGCGAAGCAGGTCGCGGGCGTAATAGAGGAAGACGAGAAGCAGCAAGAGCACGCGGCACTGGACCGGCTGCGCAGCGAGCTGGGCCGCAACGCGCGCGGCGCCGCCGGACCGGCCGACGTGCTGGCCGCTCTCAACGAGCGCCGCGTCGAGACGCTCCTGATCCAGGAGGGCTTTCACGCCGAGGGCTACGCCAGCCCATCCTCGGACTTCCTCTCGACCGAGCCGGGCAGCTCACCGGCCGGCGATCAGCTTCAAAAGCACGACGACGTGCTCGAGCCGGCGATCGAGAGCGCGCTCGCCCAGTCCGCCGAGATCATGCTCGTGCGCCACCACTCCGATCTCGAGCCGCTGGGCTCGATCGGCGCGCTGCTGCGCTTTTAGCACTACGGGCAGGAGCCCCAGAGCCCGCGCCTGCGCCGCCGGGCGTCGCTCTCCAGCCGCCCGAAGGGGATCCTGTGCGCGCTGTTGGGCTCGATCGTCAACACACGCCCGTAGCCGCCGGCGATCAGGCGAGCGTTGACCGAGCGCGCGTCGCCCCCTGACAGGAAGACGTACGCGAGCAGGCGCCCGTAGCGGTCGCGCCGCTCGGCTCCGAAGCGCAGCCGCACCAACCGGCCCGCCACCAACCGGCGGTTGAACTCGCTGGCGGGCTTGCCGAAGCACTCCACCGGCTCGCCGGGCTTGACCGTCTCGGGCGTGTCGACGCCGATGTAGCGGACGGTTTGGGTCGAGTCACGCAGGCGGACGCGGATCGTGTCCCCGTCCACGACTCGCACCACGCGCGCATTGACGGCCAGCCCCGACAGCCCCTCGTCGTCGCCCGGCCTGTCGCCCCAGAGGTCGAGCCCGCCTCCCACCAGGGTAAGTGCCACGAATACCAGCAGCCAGACGGCAGCGCGTCGCGAGGACATCGGCTGCAGCCTAGGCTCGAGGGCGGGCGCGCGCTCGCCGTCCCGTGATCAAAAGGCTCGCAGTACTGGAAAACCCATTGCTATCGTGAGTGCCGACCGATGCCGACCACGGAAGACGTCAAGCACAGGATCGAGAGCGCCCTGCCGGGTTCGCAGGCTACGGTCAGCGACCTCACCGGCGGCGGCGATCACCTACGAGCCGAGGTCGTCTACGACGGCTTCGCGGGTCTCTCGCGCCTGGAGCAGCACAGGCTCGTCTACGACGTGTTCGGCGATGAGATCGGCGGGCCGATCCACGCCCTTTCCCTGAAAACCACCAGCCCGAACGAGGACGATCGATGACCAACGAAGAGATTCGAGGCTTCATTCAGAAGGCGATCGCCGAGGAGTCGGTGATGCTGTTCATGAAGGGCACGCCGGACGAGCCGCGCTGTGGATTCTCGGCACGAGTGGCAGGAATGCTGAACTCGCTGGGCGTCGACTACGCCGCGATGGACATCCTGCCCGACCCACGCATCCGCGAGCAGCTGTCGGCGCTGTCCAACTGGCCCACGATCCCGCAGCTGTTCGTCGGCAGCGAGCTCGTCGGCGGCGCCGACATCGTGACCGAGATGTTCGAGTCCGGCGAGCTGGCCGGCAAGCTCGGCGTGCAGCAGCCCGCGGCAGTCTCGGCGCAGCCCGCGACGCAGCAGCCGGCGCCGCTCCAGATAGATCAGCAGTAGGGCGGGCCCTCGGAGCTCCCGGTTTTCGCGCGTAAGCGAAGTCGGTGGCGGGCCTCGGAGCTCCCGGATTTCGTGTCCAAGCGAAATCCGGTTGTTTTCTAGGGGCGGATGCGCACGTGCATGTGGTCGTCGTGATACGACAGCTTCTGCACGATGCGGCGCGGGCCCTTGAGGCCCGTGCGCCAGCCCACGAACACGTACTTCGCACCGGCGGCGACGAAGCGGTCGATCAGGTCCTGAGCAAGCGGGCGGTCGATCTGCCGAGCCATGCGGATGCCGCGCTCGAGCCGGTCCAGGCGCGGGTAATGGACGTCGACGTCGAGGCCGTTCTGGTGCGAGTCGTGGCCAAGCCCGCCGAAGCGGCGGCCGAACTCCCCTCCCTGTGGCCGGCTCAGGTCGGCGACTCCGACGCGCACGGCGCCCGGATGCGCGGCCCGATACTCCGACAGCACGGTCAGCAGCGTGCGCAGCAGGCGGTCTGTCCCGTAGCGGCGCCAGCCGCGGTTGGGGACGTGCTTCAGGATCGGGTCCCAGGTGAAGTAGTCCTGCCCCTGGTTCGGTAGCCGCACGCCGTGCACCAGCCTGCCCGCGTTCGGTCGCCCGACCGCTCGCGACGAGCGCCATCGGATCGCGTGGAACTGCTGGAGCTGGGGACCTGTCGCGCCGCTGGTCCCCGTGCTGCCGGTGCTGCCGGTCGTCGCTATTCGTGTCGCAGCGGGGCGTGCGTTCGCTGACTCGCCGCGCAGCCCGTTCAGCGCAGCGGGAACGCCGGCAAGCAGGACAGCAAGCCCCAGCGCAGGGAACAGCGCGAGCGCAGCCGAACGTTGATCCAGCGAGCGATTGCCGTCATCTGGCAAGACCGTCAGATGTTAGGTGGCGCGTAACACGCCTCTTTCGCGTCGCGGCCGCGCTGCTCCCGCCGCAGCGCCCGGCGTCAGTTGCCGCTCAGGGAACGCGCCTGCGCGATTTGATCAGTGTGTCCTTGATCTGGTCGATGATCTGGACGGCCGACTGCAGGTCGCGCTGCCAGACGTTGCGGCCGAAGATCACGCCGGAGCCGCCCGCCTCCATGATCATGCGAGTCTGAGCCAGCAGCTTGTCGTCGTCGACCTTCGAGCCGCCCGAAAGCACGACGAGCGCGCGGCCCGCAGACTCGACGCACTGCCGGATCGCCTCTTCCTGGGTGACCTCCATCTCGTTGTATGGAGCTGGGGCGTCCTTGTCCGTGTCCGGGTTCAGCTTCGGCATGTTGAGCTTGACGACGTCGGCGCCCATCTCCATCGCCACGCGCGCGGCGTAGTCGATGGCGTAAAACGAATCGCGGCCGCCCTTCTTCTGGATGTCGCGCCCGCGCGGGTAGGCCCAGATCACCAGCGGCATGCCGAAGCGGTCGCAATCCTGGCGCACATCGCCGAGCTGCATGAAGTCCTCCTCCTGCTTGGGCGAGCCGACGTAGAGCGTGTAGCCGACGGCGTCGGCGCCAAGCCGCACCGCGTCCTCCACCGAGGCGTTGCAGGGTGAGAGCGCCTCATCGTCCGGCGGCAGCTCGGTCTTGGAGTTGAGCTTCAGCAGCAGCGGCACGCGCCCGGCGTAGTCCGGGTAGTACTTGCTCGCCATGCCATAGCCACAGGCGATCGCCGAGTAGCCGGCCTCGGCCGCGAGCCGGAACTGGTACTCGGGGTCCTTCGAGGCGGGGTTGGGGAAGAAGTCGCGCGGGCCGTGCTCGATGCCCTGGTCGATCGGCAGCAGCAGCAGCGTGCCCTCACCCGGGCCGTAGTCGTAGAGGAGTCGCCGCAGCCGTGCGCGCTTTCCGGTCGGGAGTACGGGGAGAAGGGGCTTCTGCTCGCTCGAGAGCTCGGTCTTTCCAACGCTTACCGCCATCGGTCCTTCCTGTCGTGGCTCACTCGGTCCGAGGCCAGTATATGACCGCATCAGGGGTAATCCCCGCCGCGGCCCGGCCAACAGCAGCGACAGGCCCGGCGCGGGTCCGGCGCGGGTTATAGTGGCCTCGAGGAGCGGAGCGGCGGTTGCCGGCGACGCCCCCGGTTCAAACAGCACCCCGGGCATTTCGTCACAGGCTCTAGTGCCAATCGAGCACAACTTCACGGGACCGCTCTACACGCTCGGGGTCGAGGAGGAGCTGATGATCGTCGACGCCGAGTCGATGGACCTCGTGTCGGCGATCGAGGAGATCATCGAGGCCATCCCGAGCGAGACCGAGGGTGAGGTCAAGCCGGAGCTGATGCAGTCGGTGCTGGAGATCGCCACCAACGTCTGCCGCACAGCGCCAGAGGCCGGGGGGCAGCTCGAGGAGCTGCGTCGCCGCGTGCGCGAGACCGCCGAGGCAAGGGGGCTGACGATCGCCTCCGCAGGCACGCACCCGTTCGCCAGGTGGGAGGAGCAGCGCATCGTCGACCACCCGCGCTATCTCGAGGTGGTCGAGGCGCTTCGCTTCGTCGCCCGGCAGGAGCTGCTCTTCGGCCTCCACGTGCACGTCGGCATTGACAGCCCGGAGAAGGCAATCCATGTAGCCAACGGGATGCGGGTGCACCTCCCGATCCTGCTCGCGCTCTCCTCCAACTCGCCGTTCTGGCGCGGCGTGCCCACGGGGCTGATGTCGACGCGGACTCCGATCTTCAAGACCTTCCCGCGCGTCGGCGTGCCTCCGCGCTACCAGGGCTGGGCCGACTGGGTCGCGCGCACCGAGTTCATGATGGAGGCGGGCGTGGTGGAGGACTACACCTACTTCTGGTGGGACGTGCGGCCGCATCCCAACCTCGGCACGGTGGAGGTGAGGGTCTGCGACACGCAGACGCGGCTGGAATACACCGTCACCCTTGCCGCGCTGATCCAGTCGATGTGCAAGGAGCTTGCGGAGCACTACGAGGCCGGCCACGAGCTCAGCACGTACCCGCGCGAGATGCTGGAGGAGAACAAATGGCTGGCCGCGCGCTACGGCATCGAGGGCGAGCTGGTGGACCTTCCGAACCGAACACGCTGCAGCGCCACCGATCTGGCGAACCGTCTCGTGGAGAGGCTCCACCCGCACGCCGAGGAGCTCGGCTGCGCGCGCGAGCTGGAGGGAGTCGAGGACATCGTCGAGCGCGGCACCGGCGCGCAGCGACAGCTCGCGGACTGGCGAGCCGACCGAGACCTGAGAACGCTGATGCGCAAGATCGCCGAGGCGACGGCGCTGGGATTGGCGGGACGCGTCGCCGGTGGCAACTCGCGGCCGGGGACCTAGGACGCGATGATCTTCCGGCAGATAGTTCACGACGACCTCGGTTGCGCCTCGTACCTGATCGGCGACTCCGGCGTTGTGGCGGTCGTCGACCCACGATTCGAGATCGACCAGTACCTGGAGCTGGCGCGCTATCTGGGAGTGCAGATAGAGCACGTGCTGGAGACGCACAATCACGCCGACCACGTGTCCGGCCACGGGCGCCTGGCGGCGGCGACCGGAGCGACGATCCACATCCATCGCGAAGCGCACGCCGAGTACCCGCACGAGCCGTTCGAGGACGGCTGGCAGCTCGAGCTGGGCGCGTTGCGCGTTGTGGCGATGCACACTCCAGGACACCGGCCCGAGCACACTGCGTTCGCGCTCATCGATAGCTCGCGCGGCGAGGAGCCGTGGGCCGTGCTGACCGGCGACAGCCTGTTCGTGGGAGACGTCGCGCGCCCCGACCTGGCGGTCGACAAGGAGGACGGCGCGCGCCTGATATTCCGCAGCCTGCACGGCAAGCTGCTGTCTCTGGCGCCGGACACCGAGGTCTGGCCGGCGCACCTCGGTGGATCGCTCTGCGGCGGCCCGTCGATGAGCCCCAAGGTGTCGTCCACTATCGGCTACGAGGGCCGCAACAACGAGCTGCTGGCGGAGCAGGACGAGCAGCGCTTCGTCGAGCGCGCAACCGCGAAGCTTCCACCCCAGCCGCCGAACTTCCAGGTCGTCGTCGACCTCAATCGGGGACCGCTGCTGACCGCCGGGGTGGAGGTGTTGCCATTGGCTCCGCGGCAGGTGGAGCAGAAGCGTGAGGACGGAGCGTTGCTCGTGGACGTCAGAACGGACCTTCAGTTCGACGAGGCGCACATCTCGAGCGCGATCTCGATCACGATGCTGCACGCCGGCTTCGGCACCAAGCTGGCCTGGGTGGCGAGCCGCGACCAGGAGGTGGTGCTGATCGGGCGCGACGACGAGGACGCGCGGCGGGCGGCTCGGCTGGCCGTGGCGATCGGTGTTCGAAACCTCGGCGGCTATCTGGCCGGCGGCATGACGAGCTGGCGCGCCGAGCAGCGGCAGGTCGCGCGGGTCGAGCGCATCCAGGTGGCGGAGCTTCGGTCGCGATCGCAGGCCGATCCGGAGCTTCAGCTGCTGGACGTGCGCGAGCGCCCCGAATGGGACCAGCTTCACATTCGCGACTCGCTCAACACGCCGTACCACGACCTCGGCGAGCTGCCCGAGGGCCTCGACCCCCAACGGCCCATCGCGGTCCTCTGCTCGGGCGGCGCCCGGGCGGCCGTCGGCGCCAGCCTGCTGCTGCGCCTGGGCGCGACTACCGTGATGCACGTCGCCGACGGCGGGGTCAGTACCTGGCATCAACTTGGCTACCCGGTCGAAGGATCCGATCCAGCAACAAAAGAGGAAGTGCTGTCATGAGAAAGCCTTGGTGGATTGCCCTGTTCGCGGCGGCAACGACCGCCCTACTGGTCGCCGGCTGCGGAGGCGACGACAGCAAGGACAGCAACACGACGCCGGCGGCCACCACGGCCGGCGGCGCGCGGACGGTCACCGTGAAGGAGACCGAATACAAGATCGACCCGGCCAACCCCAGCATCGACAAGGCCGGCCGCGTGACCTTCGACGTGCGCAACGACGGCAAGATCGTGCACGCGCTGGAGATAGAGGCGCCGAACGGCGAGGCTCAGACCGGCAACATCGACCCCGATCAGTCGAAGCAGGTGACCGTGGACCTGAACAAGGCCGGCAGCTACGAGTGGTACTGCCCGATAGCCAACCACAGGGACCTCGGCATGGAGGGCGAGATCCGGGTCGCCGGCGGTGGGTCCACCACGACCCAGAGTGGCGGTTCGACCACCACCAAGACCACCGAGGATCGGACGACCACGAACGAGACCGGCAGCGCGACGACCGACGACAGCGAAGGCGACAACAGCGGGTCCGGCGGGTCCGGCGGGTCGGGCACCGGCGGCAGCCGGTACTGAGCGTTCGGCACGCCCTCTGGCTGGGGGCGTGCCGACCTCCGCACCCGGCTATCGTTGAAGGCCGTGGCAGAGGTCGACCTAAACGTCATCTGCAAGCACTGCGGCGCAGAGGTGAGCCCGTACATCACCGAGTGCCCCTACTGCGGCCAGCGGCTGCGCAAGCGCGCGCCGAAGCTGAGGCAGGAGGGCGAGGAGATGGCGCCCGTCGAGCCTCGCCGCAGGCGCCGGCGAAAGCCTCGCGGGCGGACGAGCGACGAGAAACCGCTGGCCTGGTTGGCGAGCCAGCGTCCGTACGGCACGATCGCGCTGATCCTCGCCCCCGTCGTGCTCTATGTGCTCGCTCGGGCCAGCTCCGTCACGCTGTTCGACCTCGGCGCGATCGCGGGGCCGCTGGACGGAGATCTCTGGCGCCTGGTCGCGGCGCAGTTCGTCTACGAGAACGTCGGCTACCTGCTGGCGGTGGTGGTCGCGGTGGCGGTCTTCGGGCCGGGCCTCGAGCAGCGCTACTGGCGGCTGGCGCCGGTGCTCGTCTTCCTCGCGGCCGGGGCCGCGGGCATGTTCCTGGCCACGGTGATCGAGAGCTTTCCCGAGGCGCTGGGCGGCAACGGCTCGGCGCTGGGGCTGGTCTGTGCCTGGCTGGTGCGTGACCTGCGCGACCGCCGCACCGGTGAGAACCCGGACACAGACCTGCTAGGCGCGGCCGCGATAGCGGTGGTGCTGGCCGCGATGCCGCTGCTGGAGCCGACCGCGAACGCCTGGGCCGGCCTTGGTGGCGCGGCGACGGGAGCCGCGATCGGCCTGCTGCTGCCGGCTCGGCGCTGAGCCGGCGGCGACGCTAGCGGAACTCGATCCGGCCCGCGGGCCCGGCGCGCAGGTCGCCGACGCGCGCGCTCTCTGCCGCGACGGCCACCAGCCGCGACTCCATCTCGTCCGCCTGCGACGGCGCTGTCGCGACCAGCAACCCGCCGGAGGTCATGGCGTCGCAGACCAGCGCTCGGCGCTCCTCCTCGACGTCGTCGCCAAAGCTGGTGAAGGTCTCGGCGAACACGCGATTGCGCCGGCTTCCGCCCGAGACGGCGTCGCCGCCGCGCAGCAGCTCGAGCGCCCCCTCGATCGCCGGGACGGCGGATGCCTCGATGCACGCCTCGACCCCTGACGCGAGTGCCAGCTCGTGTAGGTGCCCCGCGAGCCCGAATCCGGTCACATCCGTCATGGCGGTGGCGCCAACGGCAAGCGCGGCATCGGCGGCCGCAGCGTTGAGCGTCGTCATTACCTCGGTGCAGCGAGCGACCGTGGCGGCGTCTGCCTGCTCGCGCTTGGCGGCGGTCGCGATCGCACCGCCGCCGACCGGCTTGGTGAGAAAGAGGACGTCGCCGGGGCGCGCGCCGGAGTTGCGAACGATGCGCTCGGGATGGGCGACGCCGGTCACCGACATGCCGTACTTGGGCTCCGGGTCGTCGATGGAGTGGCCGCCGATGACGGCCACGCCGGCCGCCGCCGCGACGTCCGCGCCGCCTCGCAGCAGCTCACGCAGCACCTCGCCGCCGAGCCGCTCGAGCGAGAAGGCGACGAGGTTGAGGGCGGTCAGGGGCCGCGCCCCCATCGCGTAGATGTCCGAGAGGGCGTTGGTGGCCGCGATGCGGCCGAAGTCGTAGGGATCGTCGACGATCGGCGTGAAGAAGTCGACGGACTGAACCAGGGCAAGCTCGTCGCTGATGCGGTAGACGCCGGCGTCGTCCGCGGTCTCCGCTGAGACGAGCACGTCCGGGTCCGCCGGCACGGGCAGCGAGCCCACGATCGGCGCCAGGTCCTGCGCCCCGATCTTGCACGCGCAGCCGGCCCCGTGCGAGAGAGCGGTCAGCCGCACCGGGCCCTGCCCCGGCCCCTGCTCGGTCTCCGCCGCTCTGGCCATCGGCCTATTATCGCCCGGCAATGGCCGAAGGATTCTCGGACGAGCAGATGCAGCAGGCGATCGAGGCGTTGATGGAGCCCGAGCGCTTCCGGGATGCGGAGCGAAGGCTCGAGCGCGCCGCCCCCCAGCTTCAGCGCGTGCTGGCTGGCGCGCTCGCCGAGGGCGGATGGCTCGACTCCTCACGTGAGCAGCAGCTGGCCCAGGCGCTCGAGCAGCAGGACCCTGGCGAGCGCATGGTCGCCCTGCGCACGCTGCTCGCCGAGGAAGGGCGCCTCGGCATGATGGTGGGCGTCGCCGTCGGCTGGGAGCTGGCAAGGGAACTGGAAGGCGCTGACCCGCACGCACCCCGCGCCTAGTCGATCATCTAGGCTGCCGAACCCCCAACGTTCAAGCCAAGGAGGCTTTTCGATGGACATCCGCTTTCTCGGTCATGCGTGCTTCGAGCTGTCCGACGGCGACAGCCGCGTCCTGATCGATCCCTTCCTGTCCGCCAACCCGAAGGCGGCGGCCAAGCCGGACGAGCTCGACCCGACGCACATATTGCTCACCCACGGTCACGTGGACCACGTGCTCGACGCCGTGGACATCGCCAAGCGCACCGGAGCCCATTGCGTCGGGGTGGTGGAGACGGCCGGCTGGCTCGGCAGGCAGGGCGTCGAGAACGTCTCGGACCCCAACCTGGGCGGCACGGTCGAGTTCGACTGGGGCTGGGTCAAGCTGGTGCCGGCGCTTCACAGCTCCGCGATGCCCGACGGCACGGTCACCTACGCCAGCGGGCTGGTGGTCAAGATCGGTGGCACGACCGTCTATCACCTCGGTGACACCTGCCTGTTCGGCGACATGCGCCTGATCGCGCAGCGCACCCCGGTCGACGTGGCGCTGATGCCGGTGGGAGGCCACTACACGATGGACCGCCATGACGCCGTCGTCGCAGCGGACATGATCGGCGCCGGGATCGTGATCCCCTGCCACTTCGACACCTTCCCCGTGATCGAGACGGACGTGGACGCCTTCAAGGCCGACGTCGAGTCGAAGACCTCCTCCAAGGTCGTGGTGCTGGAGCCAGGCGAAAGCCACAGCGCCTAGCGAGACGCGGGGGGGGTTGGTGGCCGCTGGGCCCTGGTGCCTGGGCTGAAGGGCGCCGGGCGCGGGACCCTGGAATGAAGACCGCTTGCCGCTAGGGCGGCGTCGGCTGCTCGGGCGGCGTCGGCTGCTCGGGCGGCAGGCCAGCGGCGAAGTCGATGATCTTCTCGGCGGCGTTCTTGGTCAGCGGCCGGCCGTGCCCGAAGCAGACTGTGTTCGGCTCCATGGCCGCCAGCTTGCGGATGCTGCGCCGCGCCTCGCTGATGTCGACCGTGAAGATCTCCGGCATCTCGCCGAGCTGCGGGATGCCCGTAACCAGGTTGACGCTGCGCATGACGTCCGCGCACAGGACCGTCCTGTCCGACTCGCGCCAGAGGCCGATCTGCCCCGGCGTGTGGCCCGCGAAGGAGATGACCTCGAAGCCGGCCACTCGGTCACCCTCCTCGAGCCGCCGGGCGACGGGGTGATGGTCGCGCCACCAACCCGAGAAGAGCCGGTTGACGATGTGGTCCCTGTGCTGCTGCGGCATCGGCTGGGGCGCCTTTCCCTCGAGCGCGTCCGCGTCGACGGCGCCGGCCCACACCGGCGCCCCGGTGGCCGTGGCGACGTCGTGCATCGAGCCGGCGTGGTCGCGATGCGCATGCGTGATGAAGATTGCGTCGGTGCGCTCGGGAAGCTGGCGCAGGATGCGTCCGCGGGCGTGCCGCGTCGCGGTGTCGACCACCACGGTCTCGTTGGGCGTGCGGATCAGATAGACGTTGAACGCTGCCGGCGGGAAGCCCCGCAGCAGGAACAGCGAGTCGGCGATCTCCTTCATCCAGGCGAGCGTATCCGAACGCGGCGGCGACGTTGAGGACGTGCGCTCCCCGCGCAGGGCGCCTGTCAGCCGGTCAGCTCTCGGGCCCGAGCCAGCACGCTGTCCATCATCTCCTGGGTCAGCCGGCCGGTGAAGGTGTTCTGCTGACTGGGATGGAAGCACCCGAGCAGCACGTAACCCCCGACCCTGACCTCCGCCCCGTGCCCGAACCGCGGTCGCGGCCGCGGCAGATCCGCGCCCAGCCAGCCCAGCGCCCTCAGAGCCCCGTCCCAGCCGAAGCTCCCGAGCGCCAGCAGCACGCGCGCTCGCTTCAAAAGCTGCAGCTCTCGCACCAGGTAGGGGAGGCAGTTGTCGCGCTCCTCGGATGCCGGCTTGTTGGCCGGGGGGGCGCATTTGACGACCGCGGTCACGTAAGCGTCGCGCAGCCGCAGCCCGTCGTCGCGGCTGACCGACTGCGACTGGTTGGCGAACCCCGCCCTGTGAAGAGCCGCGAACAGCCATTCCCCCGAGCGGTCGCCCGTGAAGACGCGTCCCGTCCTGTTGCCGCCATGAGCCGCCGGAGCAAGGCCGACCACAACCAGCGCGGCGCGCGGATCGCCGAAGCCCGGCACTGGACGCGCCCAGTAGGTTTCACCCCGGTGGCGCCGCGGCGGATCGCTCGCCACCGCCTCGCGCCACGCGACCAGCCGGGGGCAGCGACGGCAGGATTCGACCTCGGAGGCGACCGCCTTTAGATCCTCTAACGGATCGCGAGCCACGCTTGGGTCGGCACTAGCTCTCCGTCTCGGTCGCCTTGGCGACCTCGCGCAACCGCGACAGCGCCTGCCGGATCAGCCGCGATACGTGCATCTGGGAGACGCCGATGCGCTCGGCGATCTCCGACTGCGTCATGTCCTCGGAGAAGCGCAGGTGAAGGATCATGCGGTCCCGGGCCGGCAGCGCCTTCATCGCCGGGGCGATGGTTGCCTCGTACTCGACCAGCTCGTAGCTCTCATCCTCGGTCGCGAGCGTGTCGGCGTAGGTGTCGCCGCCGTCGGAGTCGTCCGAGCGCTGCTGCTCCAGCGACACCGCGTCGTAGGCGCTCTGTGCCTCCAGCGCCTCCAGCACCTCCTCCTCGCTCTGGCCCAGCTCCGCCGCGACCTCCTTGGTCGAGGGAGAGCGGCCGAGCTTGCGGTGCAGGGCCTCCACCCCCTGCTCGAGGCGCATCGCCCGCTCCTGCATGCCGCGTGGCACGTGCGCGGCCCAGCCAACGTCGCGGAAGTAGCGCTTCAGCTCTCCGAGGATGGTCGGCACGGCAAAGGTCGAGAAAGCGGTTCCGCGATCGGGGTCGAAGCGGTCGATCGCCTTCACCAGGCCGACGCTTGCGACCTGCATCAGGTCGTCGAGCGGCTCGTTGGTGCGCTGGTAGCGGCGGGCGAGCTGGCGCGCCAGAGGCAGGAAGCGCTTCACCAGCTGCTCGCGCGCGGCAGGGTCGCCGCTTTCGCGATATCGCGTCAGTAGGCGCCGGTCTTCGAGCGTACGTCTTTCGCGTGATTCCACAGGCAAGCTGGCCGGAATAGCATATCCGCGCGCCGACGAAGGGGCGGTCTCCAAACCCGAGTGAACCGACTTTAGCGGAGAACCGTCGCCCTCGTCGGAGAATCTCGGCCGTTCGTCCGCCAGCAGACGAGCCACCGGCGGGGCCTCCCGGCAGGCGCTGCTCTGGCGGCCTAGACCTGGCGCTCGTAGGCGGCTTCACGATCGAGAGCCGGCAAGCTCAGGCGGAAGAGCGCCCCTCCCCCGCGCGGCGGGTCGGCCGAGTCGCCGCCCCCCTGGCGCTCGGCCCCCAGCCACACGAACGCCCGCCCCAGCCCCCCACCCCGAAGGCCGCGTGC
>JBBQNR010000058.1:0-18560 GCA_038330145.1 Solirubrobacterales bacterium | reverse complement strand
CGGACCCCCAACGGGTCCGGCGAACGGCTACCGCTTCTTGCCCTTCACCTTCGCGGTGATCGTGAGCTCCCAGCCGAAAGCCACTATTCCAGCTGTGCCGGCGAGATCATCGCGGACGAAGAGCCACCACTCGCCGTTGGGATCACCCCCATCGAAGGTGGAAAGCGCCACGCTCCCGGAGGGCGCCGGGGCATAGGTGGTGTCGAAGGCGTCCAGCCCGACGTTGTCGTTGTAGTTCTTCGGCCGGAAGGCGCCGCTGGTGGACAAGAACTGATAGCTCGGCAGGTCGGCCTCGGCTTCGTCGTCCAGGTGGATCGTCAAGCCCGTCACCGACTTGACGCCGATGTCGCTCATCATCATGGCGTTGCGGCCGAACGGCGCCACCAGCATCACGTCGACGTCGTCCGGCGACGTATGGCTGTACCCCTTGAGGACCAGATCGACATCGGTGATCGTGGCGGCCTCGAACCCGCTCACCACGATCCGCGAGGGGAAAGGCATCGCGCTGCCATAGCTATTGATGGCGATGGGATCCGTGTTCGCAAAGGTCTTCGTCACCGTCTGGCCGTGCGTCCCCTTCGGCTTCTTCTGGTCGTTCTTGTGCTTGGCCGTCGACGCCGCCCCCAGGTCCATTGCCGTGACCGTTCCCACGGCAGCCGCGCCACCGAGCGTCCGTAGCAAACCGCGCCGGCTCGAACCCGCGCCGAACATCCCAGCCATCCTGCTGTCGATCATTGTTGCCATGGTGGCCTTCTTTCATCCTGCCGACTTTCCTCTGTCAGGCCATCCTGAGCAGATGTCATCATCCTGAAGGCCGGCGGCCGGTTCGTCCGTGCCCGGCGACAGCCGTCTGGTGTGCGCCAGCACACGCCTGCCACCCCCAAGCTCATTCGCCCGACCAACGTGGGGAGCGCTGGCGAGCGTCAAGCGTTAGACCATGCAAACCGTGAAGCTCGTGCAGACCCCCGGCGGATTGCCGGGGCAGCCCCATGACGACGTCTCCCCGGTGGCGCGGTCGGTGAAGCTCTTGGTACAGATCTGTCCCTTGGCGCAGTTGCTGTCCGTGCCACACGGGAAGGCGCAGTTGGCCGAGCCGATGCCGCCGCAGATCAGCGTCCCCGACGGCCGCTGGTAACAGGTGCTGCAGCCGGCGCTGCACGCCTGGGCGCAAAGCGAGGGAGCTGGCGGCGTAGGGCCATGCGGTTTCTCGCCATGCGGCTTCTTGCCAGGCTTCTTTTTGCGCTTGCGCGCGGCCGCGTCCTCGAACCCGGCTGCCAGGCCGAGCGTCGTGCCCACGGCCACAACGCCACGGAGCAGGCCGCGTCGCGTCGCCCCGGCGTCGACCCGCCGGGCGAAATCATCGAAGTGCAGATCGTTCATGACATCTCCTGACGCTCGATCCTGGAGCGAGCGACGGCATCGAAACCATTGGCATCCATGGGACGGCGCTTTCGGGTGACGAGGGCAAAGGAAGCGTGATCCCGCCCTACCATGCGTCTCGGCTTACGTCGCGTCTATACCCAATACTTGCTATAGGCCGGCGTCGCCCGCGGCAAGACGTTCCGATCTGCGCACCGCGATTCCCGCTCAGGACATCGGTCCTTCTGCCACTGGCTCGCAGAAGCCAGCAAGACACTGGCCAGTCATGGAGGAGCAGGGGGAGCCATCCGGCTTGGCGCGACAATGACCCTTGCGGCACGGTGCGCATTCCGGGCAGCGAACCCTCCGGCAGCGATTGAATTTCTTCGCCTTCACCGGGTTCACCCCGGCGCCCGCGACGATGCCTACTATGCCCAGACCGACGAAGCCGCGCCGGCTTTGGGCCTGGGCAAGCATGCGTGTGAACCGGCCAACTCGCTTGATATCCATGCGTATCTCCTTCTCGTCGGGTGTCAATGCGGATCACGTGCGATCCGATAGCTACAGCGTGGGGGAAGGCAGAGAACGCGATGGTGGACGCGGCACGGCGCCAGTGTGCGCTCCGGCACAGCACACCCCAAAAAGGCAATGCTCAATCCATGGAGCCTTGTGGCCATGCCGAATGCGGGGGATGCCACGTGAAGAATCAATAGCGAATATTGGCTATATCGCTTCTCTGAACTCCCCATCACACTCTGATTGGCACTCCGCGAGAACAGGTTGACATCGTGCCAGCCATGGAGTGCCGCACGCTCGCGGCGTGCGCGACGTGGCGAGAGAGATCATGGAGGAAGCGTATGGACCCGACTCGCTTTGATACCCTGACGCGTGCCCTGACCCAACTTCGGAGCACGGCGGCCACGCCCCGCCGCGCGGCCCTCAAGCTGTTGGCCAGCGGCGCTTTCGGCGCGGCTCTGGTGCGTGCCGGGGGCGCCGAAGTCGTTGCCAAACGAAAGAAGAAAAAGAAGAAGGGCCTCAAGCTCAAGGCGCTCTGCACCCCGGGCAAGAGCAAATGCGCCAAAGGCTTGAAGTGCGGCCAGCCGACAACCCGGCACACCTGCGACAGCTCGACCCCGGACAACAGCGATTGGTGCTGCGTTCCGCCGGGCGGCTCGTGCACCGAGTGCGATTGCTGCGGCGACTTCTACTGCGATTTCGACAACAACAACGAACCCCACTGCGTTCCGAATCCCGAAATGTAGCGCGGCGCCGGGAACGGGCCATCGCTCCGTTTCCGGCCGCGCCGCGCCCACCCCGGCCAAGGAGATCACCCTCCCTCCTCGTGATCGTCTTGATCTCCTTACAGGAAGATGAAAACTCTACGCCGGCTCTCCGCCACTCGATCCGTGGCCCCCGGCCACCCCTGGTGCGGGAGGATGCATCCTCTCGCGCCAGGCCAGCGCCGTGGCCCTCACTCACAGCCGCGGATGAAGCATCTGGTGAACACCGCGCTCATCCCATGCCAGCGCACGGTTCTGCTCCAAACGCTCGACTCCGCCGCATTTGGCGAAGCGACACTCCCCTCTTATAGCCCCGTCGCCAGAGCGATCGATGTCGCGCTGGCGGCGGATGTGTAGCGAGCAATTGTTAACTCATTGCGAAATTATCGAAACGGAGGCTCCGGCAGCATAGACTGTGCCGGCGACCATCCCCGCTGGACGTTATGGCGGGCGCCGCGATTACTGGAGGATACGTGTGGAAACCGCCATTTTTTCCCTACAGTCGCCAACAACCCCGGAGGCAACTATTGCCCAGGTCCGCCGCCAGTTGACGGTCGACTACCCGGACGGCGTGGATGCCCACGGCAATGCCATCGATCCCATCGCCGAGGCGGCCGTGCGGGACTTGTGGGGAGGGCGCGTGAAGAATTTCGTCACCGTGCTGGCCTTGAGAGAAGTCCGTACGGCGCTGCGCACCCAGGCGCAAGAAGGAACGGCCACTCCCTCCCAGGTGGATGCCATGTTCGGGGACCAGGCGCGCATCCAGCAGCCAGGCCATGGCAGAGACAGCCAGCGCCTCACTCGCGATGTTCTCCTGCTCGACGAGAAAGATGTCCTGCACCTCTAGTGCTTGCGCGCGGCGCGCTCGGCCCGGAGTTGCTCACGCACCTGCCGGGTGGCCTTTTCGATCGCCGCGTCCTGCGAGAGCGACTCCAGCTCCTCGACGGTCAAATAGCCATTGCTGACCAGATCTTCGCGGGTGTTCAGCCGAATTGTTCCCAGGGCCACGGCCGATCTGGGAATCCGGGCATAGGCGAGCCGCACCTGCCGCTCGATGCTCTTGCGCAGCAGGCGTGTGGCGCTCCGCTCAAGCTTGGCGTGGCGTCGTTGCTTCCGGGATTTCTTCGTCTTTGCCATGCGCCCACGATCTCCGCCACCCTCACGGTTCCAGATCCTCTCCTCTCATACCAGATTTACCGGCGGAGACTATGAACGTGGTGCGAACCATCGGCGCGTGATGCCCCGGAGACGAATTTGGAGAGCGTGCTTCAGCCAGTGCGGCGCATTGCTTTGCGGAACAGATGCCTGGCGGATGGGCCTGCTTTACGACGAAGACACATTAGCATCACGTTGAAATCTCGCGGCGGAATTTCCATTAGCATGGATGACAGGGTTCGGTGCGACGCCCTTTGCCGCCAGGGGCGATCCTGATCGGCCATTGTCCCCGCGGGGATCACCGCGGAATACCTGCCGGGGCGTCTCGCTCTCTGTCCCGGGCGCTCTCGTCGTTCGCTTCAGGTGGCCTGGCGCCAGCGCGTTCGCGCCCCACACCCGCCTTGCGTTCACCCTCATTCCACGCTGGCAGGCCAACGAGACCGGGGCAAGGGCGCCTCGGTCTCGTCGCTTACTCGAATCTGCGCTACCCCATCTGCGAGGTGTGCTCCGGGCGAATGACGACCACGACCCGCGTGTCGCCCGGCTGATGCCAGGGATAGACATCCTGGTTGATGTACTTCTTGGCCATGGAGTTGATGAACGCGTTGTCCGGGTCGGGATCGATGCGCTCGACCGTGCCCCGCACTTCCAGGTAGCGATACGGATTGTCGGCATCGACGATCGAGAGAGCCACCCGCGGCTCATCCTGCACGTTGCGGTACTTCTGCCGCCCCGTCGTCTGGCTGAACCGGAGCATGCCGTCCTTCATGTCGAACCAGACCGAGTTGTTCTGCGGCTCGCCATCCGGCCCGATCGTGGCCACGTGCGCCAGCAACGGGCGTTCCAGCAGATCAGCATACGCTTCGGGAATAACGGAACTGGCGGTCGACATGTGTTGACTCCTTCAGATGCAACGCATTCCAGCGCGGGCCGCGCCCGGCATGGCTCAGGACAATCCTTGAATCGTAGCAAAGCGGGGGCCTCGTTGCTGGGTTGGAGGCCCGCCGCCGCGCCAGCCACCCTGCCCGCAACGCTACCCCATGCCGCTAATCGACTCAGCCTCGATGACGAGGATCACCCGCACCTGGTCGCGGCCGCCGTACCAGGCATACGGCCCGCCGGTGTAGCGCTGGGAGAGCATTTCGATGTGCTCGACCGCGCCCTCCTTCGTGACCTCAAGCACCCGGCCGCGCACCTGGAAGTAGCGAAAGGAATTGTCCGGATCGGCAATGGCCACCGCCACCCGCGGATCTCGCGCGATGTTCTTGACCTTCACGTGGGTCTCCACGCTGTTGATCAGCACATGCTCGCCGTCGGTATCGACCCAGGTCTGGGTCACCTGCGGCGAACCGTCGCGCATCGAGGTGGCGAGGTAACAGGGGCTCGGCTGACGGAGCAGCGCGAGCAGATCGTCTGTGAGTTGCACAATGGTCTCCATGTCCGACGGGTTCGGCGCTCTCCTGAGCAGCCCTGCACGACAGAGGCGCAGTCTACCCCCGCCCTCCCGGAGCGGTGCTCACCTCCGCGACACTGGCCTTGCCGGTTGTGCTGGTTCAGGCGCACAACGGCCACAGGCGGTGATGGCGATCCCTGCCGGCGCCACTTGGTTTGATTCTTGCCAATCAGTTTGGTAGCATACAGTCATGAACCATACGATCGCGAACGAACCAGTCGAGATCGATCCTGACTTCCGGCTCAGCCAGCCACTGGCCAAGGGGTTTCCTGACGCCGACCCTCTGGCGAGCGAGTGCGCCGTCGCGCTCGTCCGCACCTACATCCTCCTGGCCGACAAGCTCGGCGCGCAACTGCGGCCCTTCGGGATATCGCTGACCGGCTTCCTCATCCTCGGCCTACTTCGCGTCTCTGGCCGAACGCTTCGCCCGAGCACGATTGCCCGCTGGCTGCGCATGACCCGCGGCACCGTGACCGGCCTGCTCGATTCCCTCGAGAAACGTGGGCTCGTGCGCCGGCTCGACCACCCCACCGACCGCCGCATGCTGAGCATCGCGCTGACCGACACGGCGGTCGAGCTCCAGGCCAAAATGCTGCCGGCCATATTCCGCACCGATCAAGAGGTGATGACCGACCTCACGGTTGCCGAGCGAGAAGAGCTCATTCGCCTTCTCGGCAAAGTCCAGCGCCGCCTCCTTTCCGGCGTTCAACGTGACGCGGACGACGGATGTGATAACCAACGCGGGTCGAGCGGATGACGACCAAAGACACCCCCCAAAAGACCGTCATCGTTTGGCGCCACGAGGAGATCCCACCATGTCATTGATCCCGCTTACCCCGGTCGATCGTTTTGCTGAACTGGGCCTCGTCGAACCCGCTCGCGATGTCTATCGGGACATGAGATTCGTTCCCACCACCGTGCAACTCATGGCGGCACGGCCCGAGATCGCGCGCGGGTATCTGGCGCTGGCCGCCCACCTGATCCGCGACACGAACCTCGACCGGCGGCTGATTTTCCTGGTCGCGACGGTCTCTTCGCGGGCCGCCGAGTGCCGGTACTGCACTGCCCACGCCGCGCGCATGGCCTCGCTCAGCGGCACGCCTCTGGCGCAGATCATCGCCGCGGTGCAGCTCGAATTCGATCGGGACGATCTCTTTTCGGCACGCGAGCGAGCGGCGATGCGGCTGGCCCGCGACGGCTCGATCGTCCCGAACGCGGTCGCCGCGGCACACCAGACCGAGCTCGGCCAGCATTTTTCCGATGACGAAGTGCTGCAGCTCACGGCTCAGATCGCGTTGATGGGGTTCCTGAACCGCTTCAATGACATCCTCGCCGCCCCTCTCGAACCCGAGTCACTAGCGTTCGCGGAGGAGCACTTGAAGGGCACGTGGTGGAGCGCGGGGAAGCATGGCGTCGCCACGCCGCCGCGCCCCTATGCCCTTTCACCCTCGCCCGCGGGCTAAGCCCCACAAGCGACGGGCCGAACCCGCTCCCTTCCATCAGTGATCAAGGAGACACACCATGTTCAATGACAACGAGCTGGCTTATCTCTCGTCCCAGCGGCTGGCCCGCCTCGCTACCGTTTCGCCGGACGGGCAGCCGGAGGCTGACGCGGTCGGCTTCGAGTTTGCCGATGGCCGCTTCTGGATTGGCGGCCACGCGCTGGCGACGACCCGCAAGTACCGGAACATCACCGCCGGCAGCGCCAACGTCTCGTTGATTGTCGACGACTTGGCGTCGGTCGAGCCATGGATGCCGCGCGGCATCAAGGTCAACGGGGTCGCCGAGGTCGTCCGGCGCACGGGCATGTTCGGCGAGGGCGAATACCTGGCCATCACCCCGCGTGTGTCGTGGAGCTGGGGGCTGGACGGGGCTCCCTTCGGCAACGACTTCCAGGGAGGCCGGTTCGCGCCCCGCAAGATCCTCTGGGAACCGCTCACGAAGCTCCCTCGCCCGTCATCTTGAGGCGGACCGGCGTTCGGTGCTGGGTACGAAGGTCCAGCCTTGATGGTGCTCCCCGTGCCGCCAGGCCACCCGGCATCACGCTCACGCGGAACGCGGCTCACCCAGCACCCGTTCCAGCGCCGCCGTCGAGTCCGCCGCCAACCCCAGGCGTGCCGTCCACATGGCAGGGGTATCGAAGGCGGCCCGCGTCCACGGCGCCAATCCGCCCGCCGCCGAGATTTCGGCGGCGTGAACATCGGGCGTCTCCCACTCCAGCCCTTCACACCGCAGCCCGCGCAGGCGAGCTGGATCGCGCCGCAGGATGAGCGCCGCCCATTCCAGATCGGTCGAGGCCGAGGGCTCGACCGATTCGGCCAGCACGATCTCGCGTCCTTCCGGTGAGAGCCAGACCGCTCCGGAGACCGCGTCGAGCGTGCGTCCTGCCGCCAGGGAGAGGGCCCTGTTCGTGGCGGCCTCCGGCAGCCGCTGCACGGCCGGGTGCGTGCGAAAGGCGCGAGCCGTCCGTCCCAGGCAGATGCACCAGGGCCGAGCGCGCTCGCCGCGGCCAAGCCACTGCACGCGCTCCGGCAGAGCCGCCAGCTCGTCCGGCCAGAAGATCGCCCAGTGCAGCCAGCGATCGAGATCGCAGTTGAACCAGGCCGCGGCCCCGGAACCCGCCGCCAGCGCGGCGCGGCGGCCAACGCCTGTCGACCCGCCCGGCACGACCCGTGCGCCAAGCTGCTCCAGCCGCGCCGTCACCCGCGAGTCGGTCGCCGTGGTGGCCGCGACGGCGACCATTGCGTAGGACGTCAGCGCGGAGACGACCGCGTCACGTTCCAGGAAGGGAAGCACCTTGCCCAGGGGATCGTGCAGCGTCGAGATCAGCGCCGGTTCAGGCATGCCGGCGCTCAGCGGTCGTTGTCGCTCTCGGCCGCGGTCGGCTGCTGATTGGCTTTGCGGGCCGCACGACGCATCCAGCGCGATCCCCGGCCCTCGCGCGATCGCTCGCGTCCGGCTCCGGCGGGTTCCCCCCTGGCCTCCTGTCGCCGTCGCCAGCCGCGCCGGGGACGCGGCTCATCCTCATCGCTTTCGATGACGAAAATGGCGTACGGCTGGCGAATGACCGGCCGCGCCACATTGCGCACCGGAATGCCACCCGCCGTTATCCCAACGGCAGAGCCGCGGTGGGCATGCCCATGGACGACCAGGTCGGCCCCGGTGCGATCGATCGCCGCGCCGAGCATCGAATTGCCTAAAAAGGGGTAGAGCTCCAGGCGCTCGCCAGACAGGGTTCCCGTCACCGGCGCATAGTGGAGGAGGACGATGCGAATGTCGCCGACGAGCCCGCTGAGCACCCTTTCCAGGGCCTCGGCTTCCTCTTCGGCGTGGTGGATCCAGGCTTTCATCTCCGGCTCGCCGGCATCATCGGCCAGCGCCGCGTCGAATCCCCCGCCAAATCCCTTCGTGCCGGCGATGGCCAACTGCTGCCCGGCGATGTCGAGCACGACACTGCCGCGATCGAGCAGATGGATGCCAGCGGCCTTGAGGAGGGCGATCACCGCTGCGGGCTGGCCAGCCTCGAAATCATGATTGCCGAGCACGGCCACAATGGGCGCCCCGACCTCTTTCAACTCATTGACGAGAATTTCGGCTTCAGCGGGGTCGCCGCCGCGGGTGAGATCCCCGGCCAGCAGCAGGAGGTCAGCCTCCTCCTTCAGGCTCGCGAAAAGGGGAGCCAGCACGCCCACCGATTCGGGCCCAGCGTGAATATCGGCCACGGCAGCCACGCGGATCATGGCGCCATTGTGCCACGGACGGGGGTGACGGGCTATGGGGTATGGGCTATAGGCTATCGGCTATGAGCTTTGAGCTTTGAGCCTACGACTCCCGACTCCCGACTCCCGACTCCCGACTCCCGACTCCCGACTCCCGACTCACGGATTGAACGTCGTCCCCTCGTACTGCGAGCGGCCGCCTTCATCAGGAAAGCTCATGCCGCTGATCGAGTACTTCCCGGTGAAGGGCGCCGCCTGGCGATCCCAGTTGCCGTTGTCGTCCGAGTTCCAGAGGGTGAAGTGGACGTGCGGCGTGCCGGCGAAACCGGGCCCGCCCGAGCCGGAAATCTGGCCGATCGGCTGGCCTTGCGACACTTGCGTGCCGGCCTGGAACTGGCCATCGAACGCGACGTGGAACATCGCCACCGCGTAACCATCGCCCATGTCGATCGAAATGCCGCCCGTGCTCGGATCGGTCCAGCGCACTTCGCCATTGACCGGGGCATAAATCGTCTGACCGGCTGTGTTGCCGTCGTTCCGCACCAGATCGAACGAGTAGTAGTACTGCCACAGGCCGTCCTGGTTCTGGTGTGAAGATCCGTTATACCCCTGCATGATCGACCACTCGCCGCCGCTAACGGGCCAGATGATGCCGCCCCCACGAGCGCCGGCGTTCGTGGCCGGTTCCGAGCCCTCCACCTTGCCGTCGCGATCCTGGCGGTCGCCCCGCTGCAGGTAGCTGGCCGAGACCTCGAGAAAGTCACCCGCCACCCAGCCGATCTGGCCGTTGAAATCAACTTGATAGAAACCTGCTTCCGGCCCGGCCAACGGCGTCAGCGCCGCCCCGGCCGGAATCGCGCCCAGAATCGCGGCCGTCGTGTCTGGACCCGAACGCAGGTTGACGTCGCTCAAGGTAGTCGCCAGCAACTCGCCACTGCCGGAATCGATCGTGGGCAGAGCATCGACGGGGGCCGCATCCTGCGCCAGGCTGACCGATGCCGTCGTGCCTGACGACAGCAGATCGGCGGTGATGAAACCCCAGGTGCCGTTGTACCAGACGGGAACCCAGCCCTCGACTGCCGCCCCGGTGACCGTCACCGTGGCGCCAGCGGGGAGCACGCGCAGCACCTCGTCCTCTGCCGAGGGACCGAGGCGCAGATTCGCCACGTCGATAGCCTGGGCCAGATCGCCAGCCGGCGCCGTCAGATCGCTCACCAGCGCGGCATCATCGGCCACGGCCGCGTCCATGGCAGGGTCTGTCGCCGCTTGCAGCAGGACGGCCTCGCCCGCGGGCGCTACTGGAGCCGAGCCATCACCAATCCAGGCGCTGTCAACCCAGCCGTACTGCCCGTTGTAGGACACCCCGGCAAACCCATTGGCCCACTCGCCGGTGGCCTGCAGCGCCGCGCCGGCCGGGATCACCATCAGCACCATGTCGTCGTAGCTCGGTCCGGCCCGCAGATTGACATCGGCGGTGGCCACCGGGGTTGCCAGCACGTCGCTGGCGCTCTCCTCCACGGCGGCCACGCTCTCCGCGGGCGCCGCCGCTTCCATCGTTTCGACCGCGAGCGGCTCCGCGACTGGCGCGCTCTCCACCAGATAGCCCGCGTTCATGTAGCCGGTCACGCCGCCAACGGAGACCCCCAGCCACGCGGTCCCATCGTCGCTTGAGACGGGGCCCTCGATGACGTCGACCGGGGTTCCTTCCGGGAAGGAGGAGACGGCGGCCGCGTCGAAGCTGGGCGCCTCCCGCAGCAGGACGGGTTGGCCGCCGCTATTGGCCACGAGTCCAACCGCGCCGGGAACGAGCGCGCTCTGCGCCAGTGCGACGTGCCGGCCTGAAGTGAACGGTGAAAGCAGCATCGCGAGCGCGATGCCAAGAATCACAATGAGCCGGATTCCGGCTCGATCAGAGGACGACGCCATCTGACCCTCCCTCCAAGGTCAAACGATGCGTAAATCCCCCGTACCCCTTCCCGTGCGGGTTGCCCGGCCGCTCTGGTGGGCGCGAGGCCCAGCGGAGTCCGGCGCCGAAGCGGCGAGCGGTGTCCATCCCCATGAACGACCAGCCACGTCCGGCTGCTTCCCGGCGCTCATCGCGAGACCGACGTGCTCCCCCATCCGGGAGCGCCACTTCGCGAGAGCGACATCAGACATGAAAAGAGGCCGCCCATCCGCGACCAACATGTCTGACCGGGGCCAACATAACAGACGGCAACGGTTTTGGGAAGTCAAACGGCGCCGGCACGCGACAACGCCAGGAGGAAACCGCGATCGCTCCTCAATCATCATGAAGTGCAATGCGAATCATTCCTGCCTATAGTGATCGTCGTGCTGCATCTGGCGTGACCCCGTGAGGTCGGTCCGGTCGCTTGGAGAGTCTTACCGCCCATGCCTGGGCAAGGAGGACAATCGGAGCGATGGGATCGTCGAGACGCCAGCGGCATTCGCCAGAGCAGATCATCGAGCGGCGGCTGGCCCGACAAACGGGAGCCGTCACCCGGCTCACTGGTCCTCCAGCCAACGATTGCAGGAGCTGCTCGGCGAGCGCGCGAGGCAGTGCGGCCGGCGGCGCGTCAGCCAGTAACCGGCAAAGGAGGTCATCATGACTCACATATCAACCACCACCACGGCGGTCGGTACCCAATGAACGCCCCCGCCTCAATCACCATCACGCCAGTCCGCGTTGCCGACCTGCTCGCCGAGGGCGAGCGGATGCCAGTCTACGTGCACGTCATCGACCATCCCGATGCGCGCGTGCTGGTCGACACCGGCATGACGGAGCTGCACCCGGCGGTGGCCGACCTCGATCCCCGCATCCGGCCACTCAGCGAGCAGGACTTCGATCTCGCCGGCATCGATATGGTCGTCAACACACACCTGCACTTCGACCACTGCGGCGATAACCACCTCTTCGCCGGCAGGCCGATCTACGTCCAGCGTCGGGAGCTCGACGACGCGCGCAGCGAGGACGACTACACCATTCGCGAGTGGGTCGAGGCGCCCGGCGTGCGGTACGTGCCGGTCGACGGCGAGCTTGAGCTGCTTCCCGGGCTCCGACTCGTCCCGGCGCCGGGCCACACACGCGGCATGCAGGTGGTCGTCGTCGAGACTGGCGAGCGTCCGGTCGTCGTCGGCGGCGACGTGGCGGTCTGGTTCGGCGAGCTCAACGAGCCGCACACCGAAGGCCAACTGCGGGTGCGTGCGCTCGACCCCGAGCTGGTCTGGCTCGCGCACGAGCACGAGCCATGGCGACCCCGCACCGTCTAAGGCATCACGCCGGCGCTCCTGAGCGTCGAGTGGCGGTCACGCGAGGGCCTCCCCGTACTCGTCCAAGGCCCGCCCGGGCTTCCCGGGCATGGCTGCAACCGGCACGTTTCGGTTGAGTGAGCAAAATTGCCTTCCATGCCGTGTTGTCATATCGACGTGAGGCCTGCGGTCCGGGATCATCGGGGGCCGCCGGCTGTGAACCGTGTCGATGATCTCGGTGCTGTCGATGCCCTGGAGGTAGATCGACGTGATCCCCAGGTTCGTATGACCCAGCTGGCGGGTCGGCGGCGAGCGGCGTCGCCCAGCGGCATCCAGTAGCAGCGTCTGCATGACATCTCCCTAATTTGAGGAGACGTCATGGTCGTACTGAGCGTCGTCCAGAGCGGAAACGACTAGGGCATCCGGGGAGGCGGGTTTTGAATAGCAACCTGCGACCGGCTACCGGTTCGTCGAGGTGCTCGAGCTGCGGTCTCGAGGCGCGGGCAGTGGGGGTGGCTCAGTCGGACATCGTCGCGCTGAGCGTATGGAGCAGCGGCACAGGATCGCCCGGTAGGCGCGAGCGGCCCTCGTCATCGCGGGCTCTATCCATTCATCTGCTCATTCCGCCCGGCGGTAGCGGATGTGTGTGGCTAGCAGCGAATGCAAGACCTCGACGGGCTCAAACCCGAACGACTCGACGCCGTCGAAGATCCGCTCGCCGGAGCCGAGCAGGACCGGCGCGATGTCGAGCGTGAGCTCGTCGACGACCCCGGCAATGAGGGCCTGGCGCACAGTCGAGGCGCCACCCGCGATGTCTACGCCGTCCTCGCCGGCCGTCTCACGCGCTTGTGCGTAAGCGGCGTCGAAGCCGCCGGTGACGAAGTGGAAGGCCGTTCCGCCTTCCATCTCGATCGGCTCGTGAGCGTGATGGGTGAGCACAAACACCGGCGCGTGGTAAGGCGGCTCGGGACCCCACCAGCCGCGCCAGTCCTCATCCCACTCGCCGCGGATCGGCCCGAACATGTTCCGCCCCATGACGTACGCGTCGCGCGGGCGCATGAGCCAGCCGGTCGCCGTCGCGTCGGCGTCGTTGGCGCGCTCGTCGCCAAGGTGCCAGCTATGGAGCTCGCGCCCACGCATGCCGAGTGGATCCTCGCGGCTCTGGTCGGGCCCAGCGACGAAACCGTCGAGCGAGATCGACATGTGGCAGGTCGTGTCCGGCATCGGCGTCCTCTCGGAGGTAGTTTGCGATTTGCAAGCGGCGCCCGCACCTTACTGCCCGGCTTTCGTCCAACGCGGATGCGCCGGGACGGTTCAAGTGGCGTGGTCGTAACCGAGGCGGCGGGCGATGCGCGCCATTGCCGCAAGCGTCGCGCGCTGTACGCCGAGCGGGATACGCGGCAGGAAGAACTCGGCCTCTCGGGCGCCCCGCGGTCGCCAACCGGAGCGGGTTGCCGCGGCCATGGGCATTTACGTGACCGGTACGGTTGAGCGCGAAGCTGCGCTCGATGAATTGCTCGTAGGCGAGCGCTGGACGTAGCTCGACCACCATCTCGACGTCGCTCAACCGCTCCCGCTTTCTCTTTGAACGTCGGTCTGGTGTCAAGGCCTCCGCTGGTTGTGGCTGAAAGGCCATAGCGCGGCACTGGTGCTCGTTCGCGTCTAGGTTCTGGCGGGCGAAGTTCTCAGGGTCGATCGCCTGCGCGATGAGTTCATCTGCGTGAGCAGCTCTCCGTCGGAGCGTGCCTGCTTCGCCGGGTCTGTCACCTGACTGTTGATGCAGTCCTTCAGGCGACGAAGTACTTGCGGGTCGCCTCGGGAGGATCGTCGACCGCTTGCAGCCCAGGAAGTCGACCAAGACGCGGCCGGCGAGATCACGAACGTTCACGAGCTGGTGTTGCTGGTTCTGCTGGGCGTCTGCCTGGGCGCCGCGCTCGTACTCAAGCTTGAGAATCCCGACGCGACGCTGAGAGTCGGCTTGGCCGCGCGCGACGACTACCCCGGGCCGGGTCGCGGCGGTCTCGCGACTCCAGAGCCGTGCGTGCACTGGGAGAAGTTGACGTACACCAAGCCTGCCGCACGGCACCTTCTGGCACCGTCGCCTAACCCGCGTCGTCCGCTGGGAGGAGGCCGGGGTCAGCCGCAACGGCGGATCAGATCGTCATCGCGGCGGACGACGCGCCGGGGCGGCGCCAAGAGGATGTGCCGCATGAACCCTCACCTCCGCGCGGAGATGATGCGCGCCCACAACGCCGACCTCGAGGGCAGGGCCGCGCAGTCGCGGCCGGAGCGCGCCTCGAAGATGAACCGGCTGCGCGCCTACAGCCTGCGCCGCACGTTCCAGCTGCCCGTCCCGCGGCACGCCTGAGCGGGCGCTCAGGCGCCCCGCCTGTTGCGCAGGCAGTAGCGATCGCGCGCCGCGGCGCCGCCGCCGACGACCGAGTACGCCGTGGCCGTCTGGATCAGCCGTGCCCGCGCGGCGGCTGACCGCTCGATCGTGTCGCTTACCGCGCGGCGCTCGAGCGCCGAGCGCGAAGCGAGCAGGCGCTTGGCGTTGTACCAGGCCTCCGTCCGCCAACTCGCGATCACGCCGGCGATGTCCGACCGGTAGACGCCGAGCAGCGGCGAGGTGAATCGACCCACGTCGGGGTCGAAGAGCCGCGACTCTTCGGCGATCAGCGGCCCCTGCACCTGTCCGAGCAGGTCGTTGACCGAGTCGAAGTCGACCTTCGCGCTGCGCCCGCCGCGCTCGCGCAGTCCGGCGGCGGCCAGCGCGAACGGGAGGTCGCGCGAGATGTGCGCGTTCATCCCCAGCATCATGTCGCCCAGGCCGGTGGTGTTGCGCTCGCGGGCCGCATCGAAAGCGATCCGCCACGCCTCGGGCACGGAGTCGGGCCGGCCGCCGCGCCAGCCGTCGAAGGCACGGAAGTAGAGCTGCGCGAACAGCGAGTCGAGGTGGCGCAGGTAGCGCGCGTCGTGGAAGTGCGGCGCCTTCACGCCCTCGGTCACGCGCATGTACATCAGCGCGAACGGGGCGCGGTGGTCGCAGACGGCGGCAAGCGCCGTGTAGCGGCGCCGCATCTCCCCCAGCACGACGTCGATGCAGGCCGCGTCGCCACGGGTGCACGTGTTCGCCGACGCGGAATCCTGCTTCGGCGCGAGCGTCGATGAGACCGATCGCCAGTGCTCGCCCCCACGGTCGAGCCCGGCCGGCGCACGGAGCGTCGGGGCCTCCGAACCGGCTCCGCAGCCAGCGAGCAGCACCAGGGCGGCGGCGAGCGCCACAGCGGCTGGGCGCAGAGCCCGCACCCTACACCTGCGGCCGCTTGCGCTGAAGGGCCACGGCCGACCCCGCGGCGGCGAGCGCCGCGAGCGCCAGCAGGGCGCCGACGTCGAGCAGCCACGGCCCGGGGTCGTGGCGCCAGCGCAGGTTGTCGCGCGGCGGCTTCGCGAGCGCAGTCAGCACCGGGGTGGGGTCCTCGAGCCGGGCGTCGGGCAACCCGCGCGAGAGGGTGTCGAGCGGCGCCAGGCGGCCAAGATCGGTGGTCGATGCCATCGCCGAGAAGCCCCACTGGGCGCTCGATAGGTAGCTCGCCTGGCGCAGCACCGGCTTGTCGGTGAGATCCGGGAACACCCCGCCCATCGCCAACAGCATCTGCAGCACCAGCACGAGCGGCAGCACCGTCATCGCGCGGTCGGCCGTCCCGGCGATCGACGAGATGAGCAGGGCGAGCGCCATGCTCGCAAGGCCTGCGAGGGCGCCTCCGACCATCAGCTCGATCAGCGGCCACGGGAGCAGGCTGCCGTCCGGCGGGCCGCCCTGGCGCGCGACCGCAATCGGGACCATGATCGCGGCCTGGAGAACGGTCAGCGCGCCGACCACCGTCAGCTTCGACGCAAGGTACGCGGTCACCGACAGCCCCACCGCGCGCTCGCGGCGGAAGATCGGCAGCTCCTTCACCACCTCCCGGATCGCGTTCGACGCCCCGAGCCAGGTCATCCCCAGCACCACCACGAGCAGCACCAGACCCGCCCGCGAGACCACCCGCACGTCGCCCGATGCCGGCGCCGAGAGCTCACCGGCGGGCAGCGCCGCCAGCATCAGCAGGCCGAGCAGGGGCGGTTGAAGGAGCAGCAGCGCGAGATTGCGCCGATCGCTCGACAGCACCTGGAAGTAGCGGCGGGTGAGCATGACGAACTGGGCCGTCCAGTCGCGCGGGCGCGGCAGCCGCGCCTGCTTCGCCCGGCGTGGCGGCGGAAGCTCGTGCTCGCCGGATCGGGTGCGGGCGGCGTACTGCTCGTAGTAGCTGTGCGAGCGGAACCGGGCGGCCCAGTCGGTTGAGCCCGCGCTGAGCTGCTGGAAGACCTCCTGGAGGTCCGCGCAGCCGAAGTACGCGGGCGCGAGCTGGGCGGGCCCAAGGTACGCGAGGGTGCCGCCCGGGGCGAGGAACAGCACGCGATCGCAGAGCCGCAGGCTCTGGACGCTGTGGGTCACGACGAGCACGGTGCGCCCGTCCGAGGCGAGCCGCCGCAGGAGCGTCATGAGGCTGCGCTCGTAGCCGGGGTCGAGGCCGGAAGTCGGCTCGTCGAGGAACAGCAGCGAGGGCCGGGTGATCAGCTCGAGGCCGACGCTCACGCGCCGCCGCTGACCCCCGGAGAGGCGCTCGATAGTCGTGTCCGCGCGCCCGGACAGATTGAGCTCCTCGATCACCTCCTCCACGCGCGCGTCACGCTCGGCCGCGGGCACGTCCTCGGGGAACCGCAGCCGTGCCGCATAGCGCAGCGCCTCCCTCACGGTCAGCGCCGAATGGACGATGTCCTCTTGCGGAACGAAGCCGATCCGTGCCCGCAGCTCGTCGTACTCGGCGTAGAGGTCGCGCCCGCCGTAGAAGACGCTGCCCTCACTCGCCGGTTTGAACCCCGTGAGTGCGTTCAGCAGCGTGCTCTTGCCGGAGCCCGAGGGCCCGACCACGGCCACGAAAGAGCGCTCCTCGAGCGAGAAGCCGATGTCGTCGAGGATGATCCGCCCCTCGGGGGTGGCTACTCGCAGCGACTCCGCCTCGAAGCCGACGCTGCCGTCGTCGACGTACTCCTCGAGCTCGGTTCCCATGAGGCGGAACAGGTGGTGCCCGATGCTCACCACGTCGAGGTCGTGCAGGCGCGAGCGGTCCACGCGGCGGCCGTTAACGAACGTCCCGTTGCTGCTGGCGAGGTCGACCAGCTCGTAGCCGCCGTCTGGCTGCGCCCGCAGCTCGGCGTGGTGTCGCGACACGAGCAGATCGTCGAGGGCGATGTCGTTGTCGGCCCCCCTGCCGATGCGGACGGCCGCGGCCGCCGGAGCGCCGCGCGCGGGGATCTCGATCGCCTGGTGGACCCCGCTCGCGCGCCCGAGTCGTGGCTCGGCGAGCTCGGGGTCTAGCGCGCTTAGCAGCTGAGTGCGGCGGCGATCGCCGTCCTTTCCGCTCTCATCCCGGCCCTCGACGTCCACGCGGCGATGCTACTTCAGGGTCGCCCACCGGCTCGGCCGTGGCGGCTGCGGCCGCACGAGCGGTTCGGCATAGGTACTGGCCCGATGCGCCGTCGGCTCAAGCGCTGATGCCACTTTCGTGACGCGGTAGCTGAAGCCCGCACTACGCCACGCAGGAATCAGAGTGCGCCTCCTCCGCGGGAGGCAGTTCTTGACGGACGAGACGGAGACCGACTCGCCGAGCAAACGCTCCTATTGCACTGGCTCGAGTACAGCTGTCAAACCTAGGCAGGATCTGCGCAAGGAGGAGGGGGGCAAAGCTGCGGCGCCTGCCACAGCCGATCATCCCTCCCCGCTCACCCAGGCACCCCGTCGCAGAGCCCAGAACGCCTCTACGCGCCGCAGCAACAACGCCAACGCGCCACCCACCCTCCCCGACGGCTCGCGCACGATCACGACGGCATCGATGATTGAGCGCCACGGCTGACGCAAGGGCTCTTGTCGCGGAGGCGGCTTTTCCCCTGGACTTTCCGCCTTTCGCCGGGCCAGTGTTCGAATGATGTTTGCCACGTCGGTTTTCGAACGGCGACCCGCCACGTCCATTTCCTTCCGGCAACCCCGCCCGAGTCCCTCGAGATCGTGGCGGCAACCGAGGCCAGTAGTGTCTGCGGCGTGCGAACCGCCGCTCTCGTCGCGTGCCTTCTCGGCGGTCTGCTTCTGGCCGCGACCGCGTCGGCGGCGAAGCGCGAGCCGAGAGTGACGCCGGGTTCCACCTACCTGGCGCTCGGCGACTCCGTGAGCTTCGGCTACCAGGAGGGGAACGTCGTGCCCGCGCCGGACTACTCGAAGGCGTCGAACTTCCTCGGCTGGCCGGAGCA
>JBBQNR010000057.1:0-19236 GCA_038330145.1 Solirubrobacterales bacterium | reverse complement strand
GATCAGCGGCGAGCCGCCGCCCGGGCGCGGGAAGGGGTTGAGGGCGCGCAGGGGTTGCCAGTCGGGTGTTCGGTCCCGTGCTGGGTCATTCGTTAGCTTCACGAGACCGCTGCCGTCTGGGTTGATCGCGCCGATATCGTTGTCGACAGCAACGGCGAGCCGCTGTCCGTCCGGTGACCAGGACGGCTCCTCTACGTACGTGGACATGGAATGGCTCCCCGAGCCGTCCCGGTTGACGATCGTCAGGCCAGACGGTGGGGTCCCTCCTAAGGTCCACGCATCGAAGGCCACCCGTGTCCCGTCTGGCGACCAACTTGCCCGCTGGACGTAGTCGCCCGCGCGCTGCGGCGACACACAAACGAGCGGCGATCCATTGCTTCCGTCGGGGTCAACCAGGGAGATGCATTGGTTACCGAACGTTCCGATGGCGATTCTCCCCCCGTCGGGAGACCAGGCCGGATGATGGCCGTTGGCGTTCTGCGGGTAGATGTTCACCGCGCCCGTGCCGTCCGCGTTTGCCGTGAAGGAGCCTGACCCCGATTTGAACACGATCTTGCTCCCATCAGGGGAGAACGCCGGATAGAAAGCGTTCGCGAAGCTGGACAGCAACTGGGTCTCGCCGCTTCCATCGGCGTTCATGACATGGATCGTCGTGCGGTTGATCGACTGGTCATAGCGCTGGAAGATGATTCTCTGCCCGTCGGGCGACCAGCTCGGCTCGCCCTCCTGAAGGGGAGACGGCGTATTGGTCAACCGCGTTATGCCCGAGCCATCGGGGTTGATGGTGTAGAGCTCCCAGTTGCAGAGGCTGCTGCAGGTGCTCGGGTTTGCGTCGTCGCGCGTGCTGGCGAAAACGATCTTGCCGTTTGCGCCCGGGAATGCGGCCTGGGCGGTGGCGGGTACAGTCATGCTCGCGCACACGAATGCTAAGGCGAGCCAAGCCTTCCGGCTTTGAAGTACCTGCAGAAACGCGGCGATGCCTCCCCTTACGGATGGTGTCCTACAAGGCTAGCGGGGGTCCACGGCGGTTACAAGGTCAGAGCCACCCCAGCAGCGCGACCGGCTCCGGCCTCGCCTCGGCCCGCTCGACCGCCATCGCGAGCGCGATGACGCGTCGACTCGGGCAAGAACATCAGGCAGGTGGGCGACTGGCTGGGCCATGCCGACCCCGCCTTCACCCTGCGCACCTACGTGCACCTGATGGACGGCGGCCTCGGCGGCGCCGACTTCCTCGACGGTGCCGTGGTCGTGGGCAACAGTTGGGCAACAGGACACCCGCGGACAGCCGCAAACGGGCAACCGGGCGCTACCCGCCGAAACCGCGCCAGAGCGCGAGATCGACCAGCAGCCGCGACGGGCCGCAAGCGCCCCGGCGGTCTTGTAAAGCGGATGTCAGGGGTTCGAGTCCCCTCTCCGGCTCTGGCCCGACTTCGAGTTCCCGCCGGCCCGGTCTTGTTTCTGACCGCCGGTTCAGTAATCTTGGGCGCGAGTGAGGACGGGTGGCTTGGCGGTTATCCAGGATGGACGTAGCTGTTTGCCTCCCGCCAAACGCCGACAGCGCCCCAGGCCACCCCCCTACTCAATCGATTCGCCTCAGAACGCGCGTCCCGCGCTGCACAATTGGGTGACGCAAAATTAACCGCGACAGGGTGCCGAACCCTGCGCTACTCTGGCCCGGCGGTCGACAGTCACGGAAGCCCGGACCCGCCGCCTACTCAGGATGAGTTACGCCCCCTTCATAACGTTCAAGCGCGCGCTGCTGCTCGCGGGACTGCTGACAATGTTCATGTTCCCGGCGAACGCATCCGCAGGGCGATTGCTCGCCACGGGACACGACGCGGACAGCCACTGCGGCCTGTCCGATCCGCCCGCCGGCCAATGTCACTTCGTCAACATCGCCGTCAAGTACGTGCGTGCCGTCTCGCCCACGCCGAGCAAGCCGATGCTGCTGCTCGACTGCTCGAGCCAGAGATTCCTGGCCGGAGCGGTCTCCAGAGCTGGCGTCGGTGGCAGTCACGTCACCATGTGCCCCAGCAGGGACACGGGCTTCAAGCGCGAGCCCCTGACGACCTCGCGCTACAGCGCGATCGTGGTCGGCAGCGCCACCGATCAGATCAACATCGGCTCGACGGCGACCGCACCCGACTCTCTTGCGATCAACTCGCGCGCGTCGGACATCACGGCCTTCTTCAACCAGGGTGGCGGAATCCTCGCCTTCTCGGGGGACGCCAACGCAGACGGCGATCCCACCGTCCCGGACATCTATTACACCTTCCTGCCGATCGGGCTCGGCGCCAGAAACGTCAACCCGCCCTTCCTGCTCACGCCCATCGGCCAGTCTCTCGGTTTTCAGGACAACCGCAACGGCATCGGCACCAGCGACGACATCAACTGCTGCCCCACGCACAACTCGTTCGTGGAGCCGCCCGCCGCCAGCACGGTTCAGGTCGCCGAGCGCGATTCAATCGGCGCGCCGGAGACCCTGATCGCGGAGGGCACGATCGGCCCCAAGACGATCGTGGCCGGCCCGACCACGGGCCAGGTCATCGCGGCCCCCTCGGGCAGCAAGCGGTGCAGAAGGAGTCGCAGCATCCGGATCCGCATCAAGCAGCCGGGCGGCAGTCGGGTCAGCTGGGCAAAGATCTTCGTCAACGGCAAGCGCATGAAGAGTGTCAAGCGCAGCACGTTCGGTGACAAGGCCAGCATCACCGTGCGAGTCAGGCGCCTGCCCCGAAGAGGCACCGCCCGCATCAAGGTGCTCGTGCGAACCACCAACGGCGTCACGCACAGGAGCACAAAGAAGTACCGCATGTGCGCGAAGAAGAAGCGCTAGCAAGAGCAGCTTCGACCTGTAGACGTGTTCGCCGGCCACCGCCGGCTATTTGGGGCCTCCGGGGCAGCGCGTCTTGACGACCGCGCCACGGATAGAATGCCGCCCCGCTGTGCTCAAACCCGCCCGGCGACAACTCAAGTGGGTTGCCACGATCGCCGCTGCGGCCGGCCTGGTTGCCCTGGGTGGCTGCGGTGACGGTGGCGGCGACCCCAAGACAGGCAAGCAGCTTTTCGTGCAGAGCTGCGGCTCCTGCCACGCGCTCGCCGACGCCAACACCAAGGGCGCCATCGGCCCCGACCTCGACCAGGCATTCGCGCAGTCGATCCGCGACGGGCTCGGCCGCGACACGATCCGCGGCGTCGTGCGCAAGCAGATCTCGCTCCCGCTCGGGGAGATGCCGGCCGATCTCGTGACCGGCAAGGATGCCGCCTCGGTCGCGGCCTACGTCGCCGACGTCGCCGCCAAGCCGGGAGGGGGCGGAGCGACCGGGGCCGGAGCGACGGGAGCCGGCGGCTCTGGTGGTGGCGGGACTGCCAAGGCCAGCGCGAGCAACCAGCTCAGCATCCCGACCGATCCCAGCGGCCAGCTCGCCTACCAGTTCACGAAGGCGACCGCCAAATCCGGGCAGGTGACGCTGCTGTCGAAGAACGACGCCCCCGTGCCGCACGACATCTCGATCAAAGGCGGTGGCGTCGACGAGCAGGGCGACCAGGTCACCGATGGCGGCACCTCGAAGCTCTCCGTCAAGCTCAAGCCGGGCAAGTACACGTATTACTGCAGCGTTCCCGGCCACGAGCAGGGTGGCATGAAGGGCACGCTGACCGTCAAGTAGCGCCGAGGTCGCAGGGCTGCAGCAGGCTCAGGTGCTGCCGGAGCCGCGAGTTGCGCCCTCGCCCTGCGGCCGGCTGGCGACGAATGCCTGCTCGTGGGCAAGGTCCACGACCACGTGACTGATGATCGGTAGCGGAAAGCGCTCCCTGGCGTGCCTCACGACGTCTCGCTCGAGCCAGTTGGAGCGGCCGTGCGGGTGGGTCGAGATGATGATCTCGTCGGCTGGGAACTGGCGCAGGGCATCCTCCATCGCAAGCATCGGATCTCCGTCGCCGATGTCGCCCGTCGCCTCGATGCCCTGACTGCGGAGTTGGCGCAGCATCGTGTCCAGGCGGTCATGGGCCTGGACACGGGCCGCGTCCTCGTCCGAGACCCAGTGCTTCAGCTTGGTGTTGAGCGCGGGGCATACGACCCTCACCTCCGCCTTCCTGCCGCGGGAGCGGTGCGCGATCTCGGCGAGCAGAGCCTCCCCGACCAGCGTCTCGTTGGCAACGACGAGGATCTTGTGCGGCTCTCCGTCGGCTGTTGCTGCGCGGCCCAGTTGCACTCCTTGCTGCTCCTGGTCCTGCTCCGGGCGCGTGAGCACGAACCAGACCGTCACGGCGACCGCAATGGCGCCGGCCACCGCCAGGGCCGCCACCGAGCTGAAGATGATCGCCACCAGCGCCACCGGAGCGACCAGCACCGCAACGATGACGGTGAAGCGAAAGGCATCCTCTTCGGATCGCAGGGGGTTGATCACGAGCGAGGCATCCCAGATTCAGGTCTCAGCGCAAGAGCGCTACAACAGGTAGATCGTGCTGTAGACGATGATCCACATCACGTCCACGAAGTGCCAGTAGATGCCGGCCGTCTCGACTCCCATGTGCGCCTCGGGCGTGAAGTGGCCACGCATCGTGCGCACGTTCATGATCGCCAGCAGCGTCAGCCCGATGAAAACATGGGCACCGTGGAGGCCGGTCAAGCCGTAGAAGACCGAGGCGAAGGCGCCGTCGGAGATGGCGAAGCCGGCCTTGAAGTACTCGTTGATCTGGGTGCCGAGGAAGATCAGTCCCATGAAGAAGGTGACGGCGAGGCCGATCTGAAGGCCTGTGCGGTTGCCGCGCTTGATCGAGTGCAGCGCGTAGTGCATGGTGGCGCTCGACGTCAGCAGGATCACGGTGTTCATTCCCGCCACAGCGACGGGGAACGTGAACGGGTCGGGCGGCCATGTCGTGTCCTGCACCACCCGGACAAAGAAGTAGGCGGTGAAGAAGGAGCCAAACAGCATCGCCTCGGAGATGATGAAAAGCAACACCCCGAGCAGCTGGGAATCGATGCGCGAGCTGTGATGCGCGACCGGCGGGTGGTCGGCGTGACCGTGAGTTGCCGTTGCTGCTTCCACTAGTGCCCCTTCCTGTAATCCAGGCCAGTGTGGATTGCTGGATGGGGCACTAGCCCTCCCCCCGGCCGGACGCCGCAAGCTCGGAGGCCGCGGCTGGGTCGACGCTTATGTGCTCAACCGGCTTGCCGGTCGACTTTCGCACGCGCGCGATCAGGTCGCCCCGCAGCCAATTCGAGCTCGTGCCGGGAAAGGTCGAGATGATGACCTCGTCGGCGGGGTGGTACTGAAGAGCGTTCTGAATGCTGGTGAGCGGATCACGGTCCATCACCTGGCCGACCACGTCAAGGCCCGCGTTGCGCAGCTCCTTGATCGTGTGATCGAGCCGCTCCTGGGCCAGAGCAGCTGCCTCAGGGTCCTTGCCGCCCTGCGGAGCTATGACCGTGAAGCGGTGGGGCGCTTCGCTGGCGCGCCGCTCGAGCGACTCGATCAGCTGGCGACCGCCCACCGTCTCGTTCGCCACCACGAGGACGTGCTTCACGGGCTCGGCCCTGAGGTCGACCACCACGTGCTCGACCGGCAGCCCGGAGTACTCCCTGATGCGCTCCACCAGGTCACGGCGAAGCCAGCCGGAGCGCGGGTACGGGTAGGTCGAGATGATGATCTCGTCAGGCCGGTAGATGCGCAGCGCATCCTGGACCGCGAGGAACGGATCCGGGTCCATGACCTCACCGTCACCCTCGATGCCCATCTTGTGCAGGCGCTCGAGCGTCAGGTCGAGCCTGATGCGAGCCGCCGAGCGCACGCTGTCGTCGTAGATGACGTACCCCTTGCGGGGCTTGTTCTGCGGGCAGACGACGGTCACTCGGATCGGTCCGCGCCCCCTGCGCTGCTCGATCGCCTCGATCAGCTTGTCGCCGCCCACGGTCTCGTTCGCCACCACGAGGACGTGTACGGGCGACTCCGGTGGTTGCACGGTCATTCTCGAGTCACCGTCCCGTTGCCGTTTCCGTTGCCGGCGCCTTTGCCGTTGCCTGCTCCATGGCCAGTGCCGGGCTCTCCGGCGGAGGCCTCACCGCCTGCCGGCACGGCGACCTTGTGGCGGTCCCCGTTCATGACGGCGTGAACGGCGCCCGGGACTCCGTATTCGTAGGGTCCGCCAACCACCTGCGGGATCTCGTCGAAGTTGAAGATCGGCGGCGGCGAGGAGACCTGCCATTCGAGCGTCATTGCGCGCCACGGGTTGCCCGGAGCGCGTGGGCCCCACTTCCAGCTGACGACCATGTTGTAGAGGAATACGAGCGACGAGATGCCGAGCAGCCCGGCGGAGATCGATATGAACAGGTTCCAGCCGGCGAATTTCTCTGCGTAGTCGGCCACCCGGCGCGGCATGCCCTCGAGGCCGATCCAGTGCATCGGCCCGAAGGTCGCGTTGAAGCCGATGAACGTGAGCCAGAAGTGCAGCTTGCCGAGGGTCTCGTCGTACATGCGGCCCGTCATCTTCGGGAACCAGTAGTAGATGCCCGCGAAGACGGTGAAGATGCTGCCCCCGAAAAGCACGTAGTGGATGTGGGCGACGACGAAGTAGGTGTCGGAGGTGTGGATGTCCACCGGGATGGCCGCGAGCATGATGCCGCTGATGCCTCCGAGCGTGAACATGGTGATGAAGCCGAGCGCGAACAGCATCGGCGTCGAAAGCTCGAGCACACCACGCCATAGCGTCGCTAGCCAGCTGAAGATCTTGATGCCCGTCGGCACGGCGATCAGCATCGTGGTGATCATCATCGGCACCCGCAGCCAGGTGAACATGCCGGAGACGAACATGTGGTGCGCCCAGACCGTGAAGCCGAGGACAAGGATCGCCATCAGGGACAGCGCCATAAGGCGATAGCCGAAGATCGGCTTGCGCGACTTGGCGGAGATGACCTCCGAGATGATCCCGAAGCCTGGCAGCATCATGATGTAGACGGCTGGGTGGGAGTAGAACCAGAAAATGTGCTGGTACGAGATGACGTCGCCGCCGAAGGCCGCATCGAAGAAGTGCGCGTTGAGCGTCCGGTCCAGCAGCACCAGGAACTGCGAGCCGGCGACGAAGGGCGTCGCGATCACGACCAGCAGCGAGGTCGTGAAGTTGGCCCAGACAAGCAGCGGCATGCGCCAGAAGGTCATCCCCGGCGCCCGCATGGTGATGATCGTGACCAGGAAGTTGAGCGCGGTCATGATCGACGACGTGCCCGCGAACTGCACGCCGATTGTGAAGAAGTTCTGGCCCAATGGAGCATCGGTGGAGAGCGGCGCATAGGCCGTCCAGCCCGTGCTGAAGGCTCCACCGTCCGGGACCAGAAAGCTTGCCGTCATCATGATGCCGGCGACCGGCAGCAGCCAGTAGCTGAGCGCGTTCAGGCGCGGGAACGCCATGTCCGGGGCGCCGATCATGAGCGGGATCACGAAGTTGGCCAGCCCGGCGAAGATCGGGATGATGACCAGGAAGATCATCAGCGAGGCGTGCACCGAGAAGAGCCCGTTGAACGTGTTCGAGTCGACGATCTGCTGGCCGGGCTGCGCCAGCTCGGCACGCATCAGCTCCGCGAGCGCGCCACCGACGAACAGGAAGAAGATCGCGGTGACCGTGTATTGCACGCCGATCACCTTGTGGTCGGTGTTGATGCGGAAGTAGTCGCGCCAGCTGCGTGCCCCGTGCATGGAGTGATCCTCCGGCTCGGTCGGCGAGCCGATCATCCACTTCCACCAGTAGTCGAATCCTCCGATGCCGACGAGGAAGCCGAGCGGCGCGGCGAGCAGCGTGACCGTCGTTATGGCGTCGCCCTCGAGCACCGGCATGTTCTGCAGCCAGCGCAGGAAGACGACCAGGCCGAAGGCGAACGCGCCGCTCGCGACCGTCACCCAGGCCGCGCGCAAAAGGTTCGGGCCGAGCAGCAGCGCGCGCAGCCTCGATCTCTCCTTCGGTCCCTCCAAACCGCCCCCCATGTTAGAGCCCGGCCCCCCCACGGAAGCCTGTGCGGCGGTCACGACGAGCCCCCTCCAGACGATGCCGCGGCGCCGCCGGCGGGAGTGGGCGAGTTACGCCGCTGCTCAGCCGCCCAGCGGTCGAAGGAGGCCTGGTCCTCGACCTTGACCGTGGCGCGCATCGTGGCGTGGCCGAGCCCACAGAGCTCCGAGCAGACGACGGCATAGCTTCCGATCCTGTTGGGGGTGATGCGGACGTGCGTCGTCATGCCGGGGACCGCGTCCTTCTTGAGCCGGAACTCCGGCACCCAGAAGGAGTGCAGCACCTCTTTGGCGCGGATGTTGACCAGATAGGGGGTGCCTTTGACCATGTGGAGCTGGCCGGCCTTGTTCACGCCCTCACCGGCGTAGTCGAAGGTCCAGGCGAACTGCTGGCCGGTGGCGACGATCGTCCTGGTTCCCGCCTTCGGCTCCTCGATGTCGTTGAGCACGATGGCGCTGTAGACGCCGGCGCCCGTGACGAGGATGGCCGGGATCACGGTCCAGATCACCTCGAGGCCGGTGTTGCCGTGGATCGGGTCGCCGTCTCCCTCATCGCCGAAGCGGCGCCGGAAACGGCTCACGCTGACGATCAGGATCGCCATCACGGCGGCGAAAACGAACACCGAGATCACGGCCAGCACGTTGTAGAGCGTGTCCATCGGGCCGGCCTGCGTGGAAGCCTGCTCGGGCAGCCACGGGACGGTGAGCACGACCCACGTGCCGATCGCCGTCAGCACCACGGTGATGACACCGACGTCTATGAAGGGAGATCTACTGCGCATCTGTTTCGCGACGGTACAACGGCGAGGCCGAAGATGCCGTCAGTCGACCGTCACCTCCCTCTTCATGCCGAGTTGCTCGTGGCCCGGAACCGTGCAGTAGAGCTTGTACTTGCCGGACTTCAGATCGACCTCCAGTGATGCCTTGCCCCCGCCTTCGATGAGGGGCGTCTTGGCCTCCTTGCCTCCGTCCTCGACCGCCAGATCGTGCGGGACCTTGCCCGTGTTGTGCACGTCGAACTTCTGCTTGCCCGCCTTGAACGCGGTCTGCTTCAGCTCGATCGAATACTCCTTCTCGACGACCTCGACCGGCTTGCCCGCGGGGGCGGCCGCGCCCTTCGCCGCCGGCTCTCCCCCGGCCTCGGCCTTCTTCTCGGCTGCCTCCGCCGCAGCTTCCTCGCGCGGGTGCTCCACGTGCGAGCTCGTGACCAGGACGCCGAACGTGACCACCGCGATGACCGCCGCAGCTGCGATCACCGCACGGCCCACGCTCGGCCTTGGCGGGAAGTCCTCGCGCGTGAGACCGATCGCGGTGAGCGTGATCGCGAACAGCACGAAGGTGATGCCGAGCACGTAGTAGAAGGTCATGAGCGGGCGAGTCTACATATTCGCCCGGCACCGCCGGGCACGTGACAACCCGCTCTTGTGCGGCACTCGGGGCGTGACCGGGGTCAGTTTCGAGGCAGCTTCGGCAGCACCTCGGCGGCGACCCACTCCAGCGCTTCGGGCACCAGGGGTGCCAACAGGCTGACCTGGATCAGCACCATCTCCACACCGGCATCCATGTACCGCCCCAGCTCGTCCACGATCTGCTCGGCCGAGCCGCCGAGAATGCGGCGATCGGTGATGAAGGACTCGTCCTCCCGACCGGGCGGCATCAGGCCGCGGGCCACGCTCAGCTCGAGCTCGTCCGGGTCGCGGCCGACCTCCCCGGCCAGCGCCGCCAGGCGTTCTCGCACCTGCGGGACCTCCTCGGGAAAGACCTCGAAGCCGTGCCATCCGGACCCAAAGCGAAGCGCCCGCCGCAGCGCCGGATCCGTGTTGCCCCCGATCCAGATCGGCGGTCCGCCCTCCGTGCGCGGAGTGGTGGCGAGCACAACGTTGTCGAAGCTGGTGAACCGGCCCTCGAAGCTCGCTGGATCTTCGCTCCAGAGGATCTTCATCGCCTGCAGATGCTCGTCGGTGCGGGCTCCTCGCTGAGCGGGCGGGATGCCGATCGCATCGAATTCCTCGCGCATCCAGCCGACGCCGACGCCGAACACCAACCTCCCTTCGCTCAGCACGTCGAGCGCGGCGAGCTCCGCTGCCAGCGTGACGGGGTCCCGGTACGGCAGCACGAACACGCTGGTCCCGAGCCGGACACGATCGGTCACGCCGGCGATCATCGACAGCGTCACGACGGGGTCGAGCCATTGCATGCCGGGTGACATCGCCACCTCGGTGCCGGAACGCTGGTACGGATACTCGCTCTTGCGCTCGTAGGGCAGCACGACGTGATGCGCCGCCCAGACCGAGTCGAACCCCAGCCGCTCGGCCGCCTGCGCCACGGGCAGCAGCGTCTCCTTGCCGTGGTCGAGGCCAACGTTCGGGAGCGAAACGCCGATGCGCATCGGCCAACACTACGGGAACCGGTCAACCGCGCGAAAGGGCGCGGGCTGAGCCGGCTCAGGACTGCCAGCAGAGGAAACGGCTGGGCGCGATCCGGATCAAAGGACCTCCCGGCGGGCTGTGCGCGTACTGCTCGTACTTCGCACACAGAGCGGCAAGGGCGTCGGGCGCCTGGGAGCACTCGATCACCTCCGCCTGCCCGAGCAGCTGCACCCAGGCCAGTGCGGACCAGTCGTCCTCGTAGTGGTCGACCGTCAGCGCGACGCGCGGGTTGTCGCGCAGGTAACGGACTCGTGCGAGTGCCTGCGGCTGGAGGCGCTTGCGCTTCTCGTCAACGGCGCTGAAGAACTCGCCCTCGTGCAGGACGAACGTGACCGGCAGGACCCGCGGGCTCGAGCGATTGTCGATCATTCCGAGCCGGGCCACTCGCGCGCCGGCAAGCATGTCGATTGCCCAGGCGGGTAATTGGCCAACGTCGGAGTCCACCATCTCTGACCATAGATCCAACCGACAGGAGATGCGATGGAACTCGGCATCGGACTACCGGCGCCGGTTCCGGGCGTCGACCGCAGGTCTTTGCTCGACTGGTCGCGCAAAGAGCGACGAGGGCGGCTTCTCGACCCTGGGCGTGATCGACCGCGTCGTCTATCCCAACTACGAGCCGCTTGTGTCACTGCCGCCGCGGCGGCAGTGACGGAGCGCATACGCGAAGGAGAACGCCGACAGTTACCTGCGCCACTAACTACGCCTGGCTCGGCGCCGGAGGTTGCGGGGGCAATCGTGGGCGGTGCGGCGACCAGCGAGAGATGGTCAAGTCCTACCTGCAGGCATTCGAGAAGGCGGGATGCGACGAGCTGGTCTTGTTCCCGTGCTCGACCGACGTCGAGCAGGTCGACCTGCTGGCCTCGGCGCCCGGGCTCGGGTAGTTAACGTGTCCGGCCGTGCGATTGGGTGTGCTGCTGGAGCTACCGACGCAGGCCGAGAACGTCGAGCTGGCGCGACGCTGCGAGGCCGCGGGCTTCGAGTCGGTCTGGGCGCCTGAGTTCCACAACCACTCGGGGCTGCTGGGGCTGGCGGCCGCTGCGCTGCAGACCGATCGCATCGGGCTCGGCACCGCGATCGCCTGGGCCTTCGGCCGCTCGCCGCTGCTGACGGCGGTTACCGCGCTCGACCTCGACGAGATGTCCGACGGGCGCTTCTCGCTCGGCCTCGGCACCGGTACGAGGCGCATGCGCACCGATTGGCTCGGCGCCCCCGCCGAGCGCCCGGCACGCCGGCTGCGGGAGACGGTCGAGGCCGTGAGAGCCGTATGGGCGGCACAGAGCGCGGGCTCGATCGAGTACGAGGGAGAGCTCGTGCGTCTGTCGGTGCGCCCGTACGCGCGCGCCAACCAGGTGCGGGAGCAGATCCCGGTTCACCTGGCCGCGATCAACGACGGCATGTCGCGCACCGCGGGTGCAATTGCGGACGGCGTGATCGCGCACCCGATGGCCACGGGCCGATACATCGCGGAGGTGATGCGTCCCGCGATCGCCGAGGGCGCGGAGGCCGAGGGGCGCTCCGGCGACGAGCTGGAGGTGAGCGACTGGGTCGTCGTCGCCGTGTCCGACGACGAGCAGCAGGCACGCGAGGACGTCAAGCGCCAGATCGCCTTTCATGCCACCGTCCGAACCTACGACCGCATCCTGGAGCTGCACGGTTTCGGAGACCTAGCGGGCGAGATCCGTTCTCTCTGGAAGCGCTTCGACCTGGCCGGGATGACTGCTCTCGTGACCGACGAGATGCTGGCGCAGATGGGAGTGGCCGGCAGCGCCGAGGCCTGCCGGCAGCAGCTCGCCGAGCGCGCGCGAAGCTCGGATCGTCAGCTGCTGGGAGCGCCCGTCGTGGCCACGGACCCTGGCCTTGTGCGCGAGTACCACGACGCGATCGTGGATACGTTCGGCGCCCGGGAGTAGGTGGCAAAAGGCGCGGTCGGCAGTGGGTCGAAAAGAACCCCCTCCGCCGTTACACTGAGCCTCATCCTACCCGTTTCGGGAGGGGAGGAGGACCTTTTGGGCTGGACCCTTTTCTTCATGATGGTGATCCTGAAGATCCCGCTGCTGGCGGCGCTTTACCTGATCTGGTGGGCGGTCAAGGCGCCGGAACCGGAGCCGGACGCCCCGGGCGGCGAGCAGCGCAAGCCCAGGCGCAGGCCGCCCTCGTTTCCTCGTTCCCCCCGCCGGGGCCCGGCCGGTGGGGCAGGCTGCCTTCCCCCGCCCTGCCCGCAGCGGGCCGAGAAGCCGCTCTCGCGCCGCGGGCCGGCTGTAGCGCGCCGCGACTAGCTCAACACGGCGCGCGAGTCGAGGTGCAGCCCGACCTTGCGCTTCACGCGCTGCAGCGCGTTGTCCACCGTCTTCGTGTCGCACTCCAGGCGCTCGCCGATCTCGTCGTAGGAGCGTCCGTCCAGGTACAGCGACAGGACCCTGCTCTCGAGCTCGCTCAGCACGCTGGTGAGGCAGGCGACGAGGCTCTGCACCTCCTCGGTCGAGATCACCTGGTTGACCGGGTCGTGGACCGGAGAGCCCGGAAGCACGTCGGCCATCGTCGGCTCGCCGTCGTCGCCCGCCGCTGCGGGCGTCTGGCTGAACGAGACGTAGGAGTTGAGGGGAGTGTGCTTGTTACGCGTGGCCGTCTTGACCGCGGTGATGATCTGGCGCGTGATGCAGAGCTCGGCGAAGTTGCGAAAGCTCGACTCCCGATCAGTGCGGAAGTCTCGGATCGCCTTGTAGAGGCCGACCAGGCCCTCCTGGATCAGGTCCTCGGACTCACCGCCGATCAGGAAGTAGGACGAGGCCTTGAGCCGCACGAACCCGTAGTAGCGGCGGATCATGCGATCGGTCGCCCCGGGCGCGCCACGCTTGCAGAGAGCCACCAGGTACTCGTCCTCAGGCTCAGCGTGACGTTCAGACTTTCCACGGCGCCGGCCCGGGGGGACCGGCCCGGATACGCGTCTGGCGAAGCGGCGGTCCGTCTGCTGCCGGGGCCGCGCCGCCGCGGTGCCGGCCACGGTGGTGCGCTGCTGAGGTGATACGGCCATTCTCCAACCTCCCCATCTCAACGCCCCGTCCTCCGGACGGGCGCTGTCAGGTCTGGTTGGCGCGTACCTCCCCTGCGCCCTCAGTTATGGAGAACGAGGGTTGGCCCTAGAGATAGCCTGAACCTCAACTCCAGCTTTAGATTCGTGGCGATTCTATTGAGTTATGGACACCTGTCAAGGGTCCTGGGCGAGTTTTTTCGCTCCCCAGGCGAGGAGACGTCAGCCTGTGCTCTCGTTTCGGTGGCGAAGCGCCTCGTACAGCATGACGGCAGCCGTAGCCGAGACGTTGAGGGAGTCGATGCGCCCGAGGACCGGGAGCGAGACCAGCTGGTCGCAGGCCTCCCTGACCCTCGGCCGCAGGCCCTTGCCCTCCGAGCCCAGGACGAGCACCGTCCGATCGGAGTAGTCGGGCTGCGTGTAGGAGATGGCGGCGCCCTGCTCCGCGCCGTAGATCCAGGCGCCACGGTCACGGGCCTCGGCGAGGTAGTCGGCCAGGTTTCGCACGTGTGCGATGCGCAGGTGCTCGACAGCGCCGGCGGACGCCTTGGAGACGGCGGCGGTGACGTCGACCGAGCGCCGCTCCGGCACGACCACGCCGGTCGCGCCCGCGCACTCGGCCGAGCGGCAGATGGCGCCGAAGTTCTGTGGGTCCTGCACCTGATCCAGCGCCACGATCAGCGCCTGCTCGTCATCGAGCAGATCCGAGGCGTCGACGTAGGGAAAGAGCTCGACCTCGCAGACGATGCTCTGATGGTCGGGTGAGCCCGCGATCCGATCCAGCTCCTCGGGCGAGACCGTCTGCAATTGGATCTCCGGCGCAACATCGATGCCCTCTGCCCCGCTCCCGCCTGCCCAGCATCTCAGCACCCGCCTCTGTCCCCTGAGCGCCTCACGCACCGGGTTGCGACCGTAGACGATCTGTCGCGCCGAGGCGGAGTCTCCGCGACTGCTGCGTCCGCCGCTCAACCGGCCGCCGGATCGCTGGATCGAACCAGCTCCGGCCCCGCCGCCGTGTCCCTGACCTCGTAACCGAGGGCGGCGAGCTCGGCGCGCAGCGAGTCGGCGCGCGCGAAGTCGCCGTCCCTCCTGGCCTGCTCGCGCTCGTCGGCAAGGCGCACGGCCCGCTCGTCGAGCGGCTCGTCCGGTGCGAGCAGTGTCTCGAGGCCGATCACCTGCAGCATCTCGCTCAGCATCGGCTCCGCGCCGGCCGGTCGGTCGCCCGCCTCGAGGCGGCGGTTGCCCTCGCTGATGAAGTCGAACAGCGCCGCCAGGGCCTGAGGCGTGTTGAAGTCGTCGCGCAGCGCGGCGAAGAAGGCGTCGCGGCGCTCTGCCAAGGCAGGATCGGGCTCGCCGACCTCGCCGGCGCCGTTGGCAGCGCGATCGAGCAGGCGGCGGAAGTTGACGATTCGCTCGATCGAACGCTGTGCCTGCTCCAGCGAAGCGGCGGAGAAGGAAAGCGGCTGGCGGTAGTGGCCGCCGAGGAAGTAGATGATCAACGCGTCGCGGCCGTACTCGTCCAGCGTTTCGGCGAGCGTGCGGATGTTGCCGACGGACTTGGCCATCTTCTCTTCGCCGAAGCGAACCATCCCGTTGTGCATCCAGGTCCTCGCCAGCGGCTTCCCTCGGCCGGCCTCCGTCTGGGCGATCTCGTTCTCGTGATGCGGAAAGACGAGGTCGGACCCGCCCCCGTGGATATCGAAGTCGAGCCCCAGGATCTGCTCCGCCATTGCCGAGCACTCGATGTGCCAGCCCGGCCGCCCCCGGCCCCACGGCGCGTCCCAGGCCGTGTCCTCACCCTCCTTGTGCGCCTTCCAGAGCGCGAAGTCGAGCGGATCGCGCTTAAGCGCGCGCTGCTCGTCGGGCTCGCCGGTGTCCTGCGAGGTGAGGTCCTCGAGGCGCCGGTTCGAAAGCTTGCCGTAGCCGGGGAAGCTGCGCACGTCAAAGTAGACGTCGCCCTCGGCCGGGTAGGCGTGGCCGCGGCCGATCAGCGCCTGGATCAGGTCCACGATCGGGCCGATGGTGTCGCTGGCAAGCGGCTCGTGGTCAGGGCGCTCGAGGCCGAGGCGGTCGGTGTCGTCACGGTAGGCCGCGGTCATCTCGTCCGCCAGCTGCGCAGACGGCACGCCCTGCTCCCGAGCGGCGTCGTAGATCTTGTCGTTGACGTCGGTGACGTTCACCACCAGCGTGACGTCGTTCCCCTCGTGCTCCAGCAGCCGCTTCAGCAGCGCGAACACCACGTATGGCCGCGCGTTCCCGACGTGTATGCGGGAGTAGACGGTCGGGCCGCAGGCGTAGATGGAGACCTTGCCCGGGTCGCGCGGGTCGAGGTCGCGGATGCCGCCCGCAAGCGAGTCGTGCAGTCTTAACGAGCCGGCGGCCATGGCGGGTCAGACTAAACGCAAGCGAGGTCAGCCGGCCGTCGCCGACCGGCCCCAGCGACGCTCCACCTGCGCGACCGCGATCGTGGCTATGCCCTCCTCGCGTCCGGTGAATCCCATGCCCTCGTTGGTCGTGCCCTTGATGCTGACCTGACCGGGATCGACCCCCAGCGCCCCGGCAAGGCGCTGCGCCATGCTCGTCGCGTGGCCGGCGACCTTGGGCCGCTCGCAGATCACCGTTGCATCGACGTTCACCACCTGCCAGCCGGCCTCGCCGAGCTTCGAGACGGCGTCGCGCAGCAGCTCGATGCTGTCGGCACCCTCGTAGCTGGGGTCCGTGTCGGGATAGAGGCGACCGATGTCACCGAGGGCCGCGGCTCCCAGCACGGCGTCGATCACGGCGTGGGTGAGCACGTCCGAGTCGGAGTAGCCCTGGAGGCCCGGAACGCCGGGAATCTCGACCCCGCCCAGCACGAGCGTGCGCGCGCCGCTGAAGCGATGGGCGTCGTAGCCGATGCCGACCCGAGCTGTGGGTGTCACGGGAGCGGCTCCTGCCTTCGCTCGCGGCCGCTGAATACCGACAGCTGCTCGACGCCGACCTCCCGCAGCAGGCGCAACGCCGACTCGTACTCGTAACCGATCTGCTGCGGCTCGTGCGCATCGGAGGACAACGCGACCGGCCTTCCGGCACCCAGGCACATCTCCAGCAGCTCCCGACTCGGATAGATCTCGGCCACAGGCTTGCGAAGGCCGGCTGTCGAGACCTCGATCGCTATCTCCGAGCCGGCAATTCCCTCCATCGCGAGCTCGTAGAAGTGGCGCCGGTCCAGAGACGGGACAGCCCGCTCGGCGCCCCACACCTTGACCAGATCGGGGTGGGCCAGGATGTCGTAGAGGCCGCTGGCGGCCGCATCGCCGAGCGTGCGGAAGTATCGTTCCCAGACCTCGTCCGAGCTGGAGCCGATCCAGGCGTCGTAGCCGGCGTGGTCGACTGCGCTGTCTGCGATGAAGTGCACCGAGCCGACCACGTAGTCGAAGGGGCGGCCCTCGATCAGCGCGGCTATCTGCTCCTCCCTGCCGGGGATGAAGTCGACCTCGAGCCCGAGCTTGACGCGATGGCCGGCGTCCTTCATCTCCTGCACGAACGAGCAGTAGTGATCGAGATCATCGACGGCGTTCTCCTCCCAGAAGGGATGGCGCCAGATGTCGAGCGCCTGCCTGAAGCGATGCACGTGCTCCGAGAAGCCGAGCTCGTTGACGCCGTTCGCCGCGGCTGCCTCGAGATAGCGCATGACATTGGCCTCCGTGAAGTATTTCTCCGGGTTTGCATCGGTGACGTCGGGGCGAAGATGCGTGTGGTAGTCGGTCAGCGTCATGGGCGCCTGCCGGCGAGCAGCAGCTCTGCGATGCGGAGGTCGGTCGGCGTCGTGACCTTGATGTTGTCCGCTGTTGACTCGACAACGCGCACATCGCCGCCGGCCGCCTCGACCAGCTGAGCGTCATCGTAGGCGCCGGAGAGCGGCAGCGAGGAAAGCGCGCTTCGGAGCGCCTCGGCCCGGAATGCCTGCGGGGTCTGAATCGCCCACAGCCGGGAGCGATCGAGGGTCGCCGTCACGCGATCGTCTGCGTCCGCCTCCTTGATCGTGTCGGTCGCCGCAGCGCCCGCGATCGCACCGTCGCAGCCCAGGTTCTCGAGCTGCGCCAGGCAGCGGTCGAACAGCTCCGGCGTGACGAGCGGACGAGCCGCGTCGTGCACCATCACCACGGTGGCGTCGGGTACAGCCGCGAGCGCGTTGGAGACCGACGCCGAACGGCTGCTGCCGCCGGGCACGATCGTGGTGGGCAGGCCGTGCGCGTACTCACCGGCGACCGCCGCCAGGCGATGCTCGAAGCCGGGCGGTGCGGCTATCACCACGGCTGTCACGCCATCGGCCTGCGCCAAGGCCTGAATGCACCAGGCGATCATCGGCCGGCCCCCAAGCGGCGTCAGCGCCTTCGGGAGGTCGCCACCGAGGCGCTCACCGCTGCCAGCCCCGGCGACCAGTGCGACTGCCAAGCGCTAGGAGGCTGTCGCCCCGGCGCGCTCCTCGTTGGTGTCCTCGAGCAGGGTGTCGAGGTACTCCTCGGCCTCTTCCTCTTCCTTGTCGAGCGCGTACATCAACTCCGAGGAGAGGATCTTCTTGGCGCGCGTGAACATCTGCTTCTCGCCGGTCGAGAGACCCTTGTCGAAATCCCGGATGGCGAGGTTGCGCACCACCTCGGCGAGCTCGTAGATGTCCCCCGTCTTCATCTTGTCGCGGTTGTGCTTGAAGCGACGGTTCCAGTTCTTCGGCATCTGGCTGATGTCGCCGCGCAGCACCGTCAGCACGCGCTCGACGGCGCTCTCGCCGATGACGCGGCGCAGTCCGGCGCGGTCGGCGCTGTCGGTCGGGACCATCACCGTCATGTCGTTGTGAAGGATCTTGATCGTGAGGTACTCACGGAGGTCCCCCAGCACCTCCTTCCTCTCCTTCTTCAGCACCTTGCCGGCGCCGTGGTGCGGGTAGACGACCTTGTCTCCGACCTTGTAGGTCGCCGTCACGCGACCGTTCATCTTTGGTTCCGTCACATCTTCTACCGTCGTTGCCTGCGTAATTGGTGACTCCTTTAACGAGCGCGCTGCCGGTCACCCGGCGCTGCACTAGGTTTGCAAATACCTGTCGACCAGGTTGATCTCCTGGAGCCTCCGCAATCCCTCGCGAATCTCCTTGGCTCTCACTTCTCCCACTCCGTCGACCGCCTCCAGCTCCCCCGCCGTGGCCGTCATGAGCTCGTCGAGGCGCGCAAAGTCGCGCACCACGTTTTGGACCACCGCATCCGGCAGACGCGGGATCTTTCCGAGGATCCGGTAGCCGCGAGGGGTCACCGGGAAGTCAAGCGTGTTCGCCTTGCGGTCGTAGCCGAGCAACTCGGCCAACCGTCCGAAGTCCAGCAGGTCCGGGTGCGGCAGCCGCGGCAGCGATTCCACGACCGTCGTGTAGTTCTCCTCTGACGGACCGACCAGATAGTCGTTCACAAGGGCGGAGCGGTCGGCGCCCACACCGACCAGCATGTCCTCCAGCTGGGCTTCGATCAGCCGGCCCTCCGCGCCCAGCTCGACGATGTAGCGCTCGATCTCTGCGCCCATGCGGGTCACCATCTCGGCGCGCTGAAGCACGGTGAGCGCATCGTGAAGCGTCACACCGCCCTCGAACTCGAGCGCGGTCAGCCTCATCGAGACCTGGTCGAACCTGGTGCGGTACTTGTCGAGCGTGGCGAGCGCCTGGTTCGCCTTTGCCAGCACTGCGGGAATCTCCTGAAGGATGTACTTGGCGCCATCCGCGAACAGCGAGACGACTTCGCGACGCTCCGAGACCGAAACC
>JBBQNR010000056.1:0-19310 GCA_038330145.1 Solirubrobacterales bacterium | reverse complement strand
GACCGCGGTGCTGAACGCCAACTACCTGCTGGCCCTGATGCGGAGAGGCCGGTCCGGCCGCTACCTGCCGGTCGCCTTCGACCGCCTCTGCAAGCACGAGTTCGTGCTGTCGGGGGCGGGGGCGAAGAAGGAGCTCAGCATCAAGACCGTCGACATCGCCAAGCGCCTGCTCGACTTCGGCTTCCATCCACCCACCGTCTACTTCCCGTTGCTGGTCGACGAGGCGTTGATGGTGGAGCCGACGGAGACTGAAACCAAGGAGACGCTCGACGACTTCGCCGCCGCCGTGGAGGAGCTGCTGGCGGAGGCCGAGAACGACCCGGATGTCGCTCGCGACGCCCCCTACACGACCCCGGTTCGCCGCCTCGACGAGGTCGCCGCCACCAGGCGGCCGGTAGTCCGCCAGCCGCTCTAAAAAGGAACGCCGCGATGGGTGCCGGCTCGAACCAGGACGTCGTGCGAGCGATCTACAGCGCGGTCGGCGAGGGCCGTATGCCGTTCGACCTGATCGATTCGCAGATCGAGCTCGACCTCTCCGAGCGGGTCTTCAACCCGGCCGTCTACCGCGGCTACGACGGCCTTCGCCAGTTCTACGGTGAGATAGAGGAGATGTGGGACGGCTGGGTGACCGAGCCGCAGCAGATGTTCGAGTCGGGTGAGCGGGTGGTCGCGTTCGTGCGGTCGCGCGGGCGTGGCAAGTCGAGCGGCGTCGAGGTGGAGGACACGTCGGCGAACCTGTGGACGATCCGCGACGGCAAGGCGGTCGCGTACCGGCTGTACCGGGACCATGACGAGGCGCTCGAGGCGGCCGGCCTGCCGCCCGGTGGCTAGCCAGCCGGCGGGCGTCTACGCGGCGGGTGTTTCCGGCCCGTGCGCGGCGACCGTGCCGCCCTCGGGCTCCAGCGGCAAACCGGCTTCCGCCCAGGCCTGCAGACCGCCGGAGAGGTTGTAGGCGTCGTAGCCGCTGGCGCCGAAGGCCTGCGTCGCGAGCGCCGACCGGCGACCCATCCTGCACAGGAATATGACGGGCCTGTCCTTGTCGATCTCCTCAGCCCGGCCCGCCAGGTGCTCGAGCTCGATGTGGACGACGCGGGCGACGTGCCCGGCCTCGTACTCGTACGGCTCGCGCACGTCGACGACCTGGGCCTCGCCGCTTTCAAGCATCTCCGCGACGCGTTTGGGCTCGAGCTCGCGGTCGGTTTGGTCGAAGGCCATGGCAGCAGACTAGCTAACGATCAGTCGAGGAACGTCGTGTAGCGCTCGGGCGGCTCGCGGCCGGGTGGCTGCGCCGACTGCTTCGCGCGGCCGAGGTGCAGAAGGCCCACGAACTGCTCGTCGTCCTCGATGCCCGCCGCGGCTCTGCCGGCATCGTCGCGCAGAACCGCGGGCGTGCGCCAGTAGCCGGCCAGCCCGCGGGCGTGGGCGCCCAGCAACACGATGTAGGCGGCGACCGCCGCTGCGTCGCGGTCCTCCTGTCGCTGAAGGTCGTCACCGGTCGGCTTGACGGTGCAGACGACGAGAGTCGGCGCGCGGTCGAGCTTCGCGGCCGCCGCCTCGGCGACCGTCGCGGCGTCTGCGCCCGGTGGGCATGCCGCGCTGGCCTGCTCGGCGGCCACCCGTTTCAGCGCGGCAAGCGAATCTGGGCCCAGCACGCGAAAGCGCCAGGGGTTGGTGAGGTTGTGATTCGGCGCCCAGCGGGCAAGCTCGAGCAGCTCCTCGAGCGTGCCACGGTCGACGGGCTCGGGCTCGAACGCCTTCACGGTGCGGCGTGAGCGAATAGCCTCCTCGATCTCCACCGCCACGACGATATAGAAAGGCGAAAGCGGTGTCGGCGAGCGCGGGTAAGCTTGCCAGCCGTGTCAGCGACCGCCCAACCCTCCGCCAGGCCGCTCACCCGCGAGCGCGTTTTCTCCGGCATGCGGCCGACCGGCCGGCTCCACATAGGGCACTGGTTCGGCGCGCTTCAGAACTGGGTCAAGCTCCAGGAGCAGTACGACTGCATCTACTGCGTCGTCGACCTGCACGCCCTCACGACCGGCTTCCGCGACGTCAGCCGCATCCGCGAGGACGGGATCGAGATGCTGGCCGACTGGATCGCGGCCGGTGTGGACCCGGAGCGATCGATCGTCTTCCGCCAGTCCCAGGTGCCCGAGCACGCCGAGCTGGCTCTGCTGTTGGGCATGGTGACGCCCAAGTCGTGGCTGGAGCGCGTGCCGACGTACAAGGGGCAGATCGCCGAGCTGGGGGAGGAGATCGACACCTACGGCTTCTTCGGCTATCCGCTGCTCCAGACCGCCGACATCATCCTCTACCACGCGACCAAGGTCCCGGTCGGCCAGGACCAGCTGCCGCATCTGGAGCTGGCCCGCGAAGTCGTGAGGCGCTTCAATCACCTCTACGGCGGTCCCGACGGCGAGGTCTTCCCCGAGCCGAAGGCGATGCTGACCGAGGCGCCCGTGCTGCTTGGCATCGACAACCGCAAGATGTCGAAGAGCTACGGCAACGCGATCGAGCTGGGCTCGGACGTGGACACGATCCGCGACATGGTCGGGCGCATGATCACCGACCCGCAGAAGATCCGGCGCGGCGATCCGGGCCGCCCCGAGATCTGCAACGTGTTCAGCTACGACAAGCTGTTCGGGACGCCGCCGCAGCGCATCGAGGAGGTCGACCGCACCTGCCGCAGCGGCGAGTTGGGGTGCCGCGAGCACAAGGACGAGCTATCGGAGCGGATAATCGAATACCTGCGGCCGTTCCGCGAGCGCCGGGAGCAGGCGCTCGCCGATCGCGCGCAGCTCGAGCGGATGCTGGACGAGGGCGCCGGCCGCGCGCGTGAGATCGCCGTCCCGATCATGGAGAGCGCCAAGGAGGCGATGGGGCTTTGAGTCTCGTCGACCACGAACAGCATTCGCCGGAGCCGACCGACGGCATGACGGCGCTGGGCATTTCCCTGGACGTGTTCGAGGGGCCGTTCGACCTGCTCGTGACGCTGATCCTGAACGAGGACATCGACCTGCTCGAAGTCCATCTCGCGGAGATCGTGCTGACCTACGTCGAGCGTCTGGAGGCAAGAGGCGAGCTCGATCTCGAGGCGGCGACCGAGTTCCTGGTCCTGATCGCTGCCCTGCTGGAGCTGAAGTCGCGGCTGATGCTGCCGGGCGAGGAGATGGACGGCCTCGACCTCGAGCCGCAGGAGGCGGTCGAGGAGCTGCTGGCACGCATGCTCGACTACCGCCGTTATCGCAGCGCCGCCGAGGCCCTGCATGAGTTGCTGGCGGCCGAGCAGGGCTACCGATTTCGATCCGCGCCGCTGCCTCCCGAGTTGCGCCGGGTGGCGCTCGACGCCGCCGGCAAGGCTTACGAGCCATCTCTGCTTGCCGACGCGATCGGCGGCCTTCTGCGCACGCCGCCGAAGGTCGACACCAGTCACCTCAACCGCGTCACCGTCTCGCTCGAGCGCCGGCTCGCGCACGTGCGCGAATTGCTCACGACCAGGAGAAGCTTCAGCTTCGATGAAGCCGTGGCCGGGGCGGACCGCATGACCCAGGCGGTGACGCTGTTTGCCCTGCTCGAGCTCTACAAGGGAGGAGAGTTGACATGGAAGCAGTCGGAGCCCTTCGGGCCGATCCAGATCCAGGCGCAGGAGGCGGCCAGGTGAACCCACTCGCGCGTCAGGTCGTGGCGATGCTGTTCAACTCCTCCCAGCCGGTCGCCGAGGCCGAGCTGAGCGAGGCGCTCGGGTGCGGCGAGACGGAGGTCTCCCAAGCCGTGGAGGAGGTGGAGCAGGCGCTCGTCGAGGGGCAGCTTGGAATCGTGCTGCGGCGCGTGGCGGGTGGCTATGCGCTCGCCTCCGACCCCGAGACGGAGCCGGCCGTGCGGCGACTGCTGGCAAAGCCGCGAACCCCGCCGCTCTCGCAGGCGCAGGCGGAGTGCCTCGCCATAGCTGCATATCTGCGCCGCGTCTCGCGCCCGGAGATCGCGCGCATCCGCGGCGTCAACTCGGAATCGCCGATGGCGACGCTGGAGGAACGTGGCCTGATCGAGGAGTGTGGACGCTCCCGCTTCGGCGCCATCCAGTACCGCACCACGCCGCTGTTCCAGAAGTTGTTCGGCCTCGAAAGCCTGGACTCGCTGCCGGAACTGAGCGAGTTCGAGCCGGATGCCGAAGAGCAACAGGAACTGCGCGAGAAGCTGCTTCGCGCTGGGGAGCAGCGCGTGGCGCAGTAACTCTCCGGAGCTCTTTTCACTCCAGCGGGCTGCTGTGTCCCGGCGCCCTCGAAATTTCTCGCGCACGCCGCGGTCCTTTCCTCTACACTCGGCCCTCGACGAGCACGGAAGCGATGTCAAGGAGGGCTAAGGGTGAATCGAGGACTTGCCAGGGTATGGCGGCTCCCAGGGAGCCGGAGGGACGAGCCGAGCGCCGTTCGTTGTCTGGCGGCGCCGATGGGCGCGCCTGTAGGCCGGCGTCTGGCGCTGTTCGCCGCCTCGCTCTTCCTGCTCGTGTTCCTGAACGCTGCCGGCCCGATGCTGGCCAGGGCGTCGGCCTACAGCCTGCTGCTTAGCAAGACCCCTGATCGCTCGGCGCCTGTGACGCTCGACGGTCGGACCGTGAGCGACAACGTCTACGTGTTCGTGGCCAACCCGCAGTCCGGGATCACGAACGTCAGGTTCTGGCTCGACAACCCCGCACGCACAGGCACGCCGACGAGGACCGAGGCGAGCGCGCCATACGACTTCGCCGGCACCAACTCGGACGCCACCAAGACGGCGATCGCGTACGACACCAAAAGGCTCGTCAACGGCACGCACACCATCAGTGCGGCGGTGGCGAAGACCGCGGGCGGGACCGACATCCTGACCGCGACCTTCACGGTCAACAACGCGCTCACGCCGCCACCGCCGGATGGCTGCTCGCCCGCGCCATGCACGTTCTCGATCCAGCTCAGCTCCGCGGCCGCCCGGACCAGCCCCACGCTGCTCGAGGGCAAGACCGTGACCGGGAACGCCTACGTCTTCGTCACCCCCAGCGCGGGGGCCACGCGCGTCCGCTTCTTCCTCGACAACCCGACCCGCACCGGAACACCGACACAGACCGAGGGCGGCGCCCCGTGGGACTTCAGGGGTACGACTGGCACCACCGCCAATCCCTGGGACAGCAGAACGGTCACCGACGGCCAGCACAAGATCACGGTCGACGTGACAAAGAGCGCCGGCGGCACCGATGTGATGACCTCGACTTTCACGGTCTCCAACGCGGCACCTCCGCCTCCACCTCCTCCACCGCCGCCAACCGGCTCGGACCCGCCACAGCGCTCGTCGTCGCCCGACCGCTCAGGTGCATCTGCACTCGATGGCAAGACGGTGACAGGGGACATGTATGTCTTCGTCCCGACGGCGGCTGACATCACGAGCGTCGACTTCTTCCTCGATGATCCGAACCGCACAGGCGTGCCGTTCAAGACGGAGACCGGGGCACCGTTCGACATGGCCGGCTCCAACGCCGACGGCACCGCGTTGCCATACGCGACCACCAGGCTGCCGAATGGATCGCACAGCGTCACGGTCGCTGTCACGCGCGCCACCGGTGTCACTGCCACGACCGCAGACTTCACCGTCTCCAACTCCGCCTCCAACAAGTGCCTTCTGATCGCTTGTGCCGACGTCAAGATCCAGACGCCCTACGCGCTGGACTGGTCAGAGGACCACAGCTTCATCAACGACAAGAACAACGTCGGGACCGGCTTCACATGGCTGGACCGCCCCTCGAAGGGCACCGGCTACGTGAAGAACAACCTCGACATCAACGCCGGCAAGCTGAACGTCACGACGACACGCGGCCTGGCGGTCCGTGACATCAACACTCAGGACAACGCGCTCGCCGTCGGCATCGACGCAGCGAGCCGCACCAACCAGATCTCGGCCAGGATCGCCAACCCGCCCGCCGGAACCGGCAACTACGAGCAGGCGGGGCTCTGGTTCGGCGTCGACGAGAAGAACTACGTCAGGGTCGTCTACATCTCGACGCCCACCGGCCCCAAGGTCCAGTTCTACCAGGAGGTCGCCGACGCCGAGGTGGGATCCACCTACTCGAGCCCGCTGACGATCGGCGGCCAGAACGTCGAGGTGACGCTGCTGGCGAACCCGAGCGATCGCACGCTTACGGCGAAGTACCGGGTAGGCACAGGCCCCGAGACGACCTTGGCGACGTGGACGGCACCGGGCGAGTTTTTCAGCTTCGACGCGGCCGGCATCGACCCGGAGATCGGCACCCGCAGCTTCGCCGGCATCCTGGCCAGCCACCGCAACGGCCCCAGCCCTCTCACCTTCGGCTTCGACGACTTCTCCGTCACGAGCCAGGCGGCGCCGCCGCCCACCGGCGATCTTTCCTTTACGAGGACGACCTTCCCGATGCCGATGCCGACGTCGATGGCCTGGGGCCCGGACAACCGCCTGTACGTGAGCGAGTTGTTCGGCAAGATCCACGCGGTCACCCTCGGCGCCAACGGCCAGGTGACGGGCGACCAGGTGATAACCACGCTTGGCTCACGACTGACGCTGGGCATCATGGTCGACCCGCAGTCGACTCCGAGCAACGTCATCCTGTGGGCGACGCACTCGAACCCGTCGACCAACGCTGGCCAGCCGAACTCGGGCATCGTCTCGCGCCTTTCCGGGGCCGGGTTCACCACGCGCCAGGACGTCATCACCGGTCTGCCGCGGGCGATTGCCAACCACGCCACCAACGCGCTCCACTTCGGGCCCGACGGCAAGCTCTACATCTCCCAGGCCGGGAACACCGGTGCCGGCGCCTATAACAACGCCAACACAGAGTTCGGCACGATGAAGGAGCAGCCGCTGTCCTCGGCCCTGCTCGTCGCCGACGTGCGCAACGCCGGCTTCGATGGCTCCTGCAACAACACGACGGACATCTTCGGCCCGGCGCCGTGTGACGTCACGCCCTACGCGACCGGCTTGCGGAACACCTACGACTTCGTCTGGCACTCCAACGGCAAGATGTACGGCCCCGACAACGGCCTCGGCGTCGAGGGCAGCTTCCCGCCGAGCCCGACCGCACCATGCAACGGAGCGGGCAGCGTCACGTCGTGGCAGAGCGGCGGCAACAACCCGGGTCCGCAGCATGACCCGCTCAACCTGATCCAGCAGGGCAAGTTCTACGGTCATCCGAACCCGACGCGCAACCAGTGCGTGTTCAAGGATGGCCACTACCAGGGCGTTCCGGCACCGGCAAACTGGATGCCCCCGATCACCAGCCTCGGCACCAACCGCTCGTCCGACGGAATAATCGAGTACACGGGCGACGGTTTCTGTGGCGACCTCAGGGGCGACCTCCTGCTCTCGAACTACTCGGTCGGGGACGACCTGACCCGCGTGCGCCTGTCGGCGGACGGGACCTCGGTGGGGAGCATGACCAGCCTGGTCGGTGGCTTCACCGACCCGCTGCCCGTCACGCAGAGCCCCGACGGGCGCATCTTCGTCGGCAACTTCGTCTTCGGAGGCGGCTCGATCACCGTACTGACGCCGGAGAACATCGGCTGCTGGAAGTCGAAGAAGACTCTGCCGAGCCAGATCCTGGATGCGGGCGGCACCGCCTACAACGGCAGGCTGTACGTGATCGCCGGCAAGAACGCCACCAGCCATCGATCGAACGTCGACGTCTACACGCCGTCCAGCGACAGCTGGAGCACGGCGCCGAACCTTCCGGGCCCTGCCGTGGAGAACCCGGCCGTGACCACGGCGAACGGCAAGATTTTCGCGTTCGGTGGCTCGACGGCTGCCTTTGCCGGCGCCGTCACCAACGCCGCATCCTTCGACGGCACAAGCTGGACCGCTCTCGCCCCGATGCCGGTGGCCCGCGGTGGCGCGACCGCTCAGGCGATCGGCAACAAGATCTATGTCATGGGCGGCATGGACCCGAACGGCGTCTCACTCGACACGGTCAGCGTCTACGACATCACGACTGGCACGTGGAGCTCGGCGGCATCGATGGGCACACGGCGCGACAACCCGGGCTCGGCAAGCTTCGCCGATGGCAAGATCTACGTCTTCGGTGGCCGCACCCGCAACGCGGACGGCTCGTCGCCGACCGGTGGCGCGACGCTCAACACTGTCGAGTCCTACACCCCGGCGACAAACAGCTGGGCCCCGAGGGCCTCGATGCCCACCGGTCGCAGGACGATGGCGGTCGGACTCGTCAACGGCCGCGCCCAGCTGATGGGCGGCGAGATCATGTCGAGCGGTGGAGCGTTCCCGCAGAACGAGGAGTACGACCCGACCACAGACACCTGGCGGACGCTGAAGCCGATGATGACGCCGCGTCACGGCACCGCGGCCGGCACCATCAACGGCGTCGTCTACGTCGCCGGCGGTGGCCCGACGGGCGGGTTCGCCCTCTCGGACACGAACGAGGCCTTCTCGTTCGGCCCCATCCCGTAGGCCAGAGCCGACCCGCTTCGCATCGGCACGGTGCCCTCTCCGGGGTAAAGCCCGGCCTACTTGCCGGCTACCGAGGAGACGTACTCGGCGACGTCCTGTGCTTCCTTGCCGGTGACGATGTTCGCCGGCATCGTGCCGCTGCCCAGGCCGCCGTTCTTGATCGCGGCCAGCACGCGCTTCTTGTCAGGCTTGACCTGATCCAGGTTGGGGCCGACCTGGCCGTTGGTGCCGCCGTCCTTGAGCGTGTGGCAGGTGCCGCAGGACTGGGTGAAGATCAGCTTGCCCTGCTGGTTGGCACCGGCTCCGCCGCCGCCGGCGGACTTCGTTCCGCCATCGGCCCCGCCGGTGCTGCCCGAGCTCTCCGCGGTGCCCCCGCCGCCGGCCGCCTCACCGCCGGCTGAGGGGCCGGCTGCGCTCTCGGACTTGTGATCATCGATCACCAAAGCGGGAATGCCGAGGCCGAAAACGACCAGTACGGCGGCCAGCGCCAGCCATGAGCTGGGAACCCTGCGGAACAGGATTCCGCCCACGAAGACGGCGACGCCGATCAGAAGCAGTGACCAGAGAACGTCCAAGGGCCGGGCATTGTATTCAAGCGGGCGGTGGAAGGATCGCCCACCCTCTAGCTTTCATCCCGTGCGGCTGGCGAAGTACATGGCGCAGTGCGGAGTGGCCTCGCGCCGCCATTCCGAGCGGCTCGTCACCTCCGGCCGCGTGTCCGTGGGGGGCAAGCGGGTGACGGACCCCGCCCATGACGTATCGGAAGCCGACGAGGTCACGGTGGAGGGGAAGCCGATATCGCCTCAGCAGCACGAGTATCACCTGGTGTACAAGCCGCTGGGCGTCGTCTCCACGGCCCACGACCCGGAGGGGCGGCCAAAGGTGATCGACCTCGTGCGCTCGTCCGCCCGTTTGTATCCCGTCGGCCGCCTCGACGCGGACTCCAGCGGGCTGATCCTGCTCACGAACGACGGCCAGCTGGCCAACCGGCTCACCCACCCGAGCTTCGAGGTCGAGAAGGCCTACAGGGCGAGCGTGGGAGCGTCCGTGCCCGCTGAAGCTCTTGAGCAACTGCGACAGGGGGTGACGCTCGAGGACGGCATGACGGCGCCGGCCGACGTGACGGAGGTCTCGAGGTCGCCCACCGCCACCGTGCTCGAGATAGTCATCCACGAAGGGCGCAAGCGCCAGATAAGGCGAATGTTGGAGGCAGTGGGGCACCGCGTGTCTTCGCTGGAGCGGGTGCGCTTCGGGCCACTCGAGCTCGGGGGGCTGGCGCCCGGCGCTTCTCGGCCGCTGGAACCGGCGGAGCTGGAAGCGCTCAGGGCCGCCGCCAAGGGTTAGTTGTCACAATCCGCCGTCGTGAGCTCGAGACCTCCCCACACGAGGCTCCATGCGTTGCGCGGCGCCGTGTCCGTCGAGCGCAACGACAGTGAGTCGATCCTTGCCGCGACGCGAGAGCTGATGACCGAGCTGATGCGCCGAAACGAGCTCGACGCCGATCAGATGGTGAGCTGCATATTCAGCGCGACCGGCGACCTCGATGCCGAGTTCCCGGCGGTGGCGGCTCGCGATCTGGGCCTGAACCGGGTACCGCTGCTCTGCGCCCGCGAGATAGACGTGCCCGGATCGCTCGGGCGCGTGATCCGGGTGCTGCTGCACTACTACGCCGGCGAGGACCACGTCGCCCAGCACGTGTACCTGGGTGAGGCGCGCAAGCTGCGCGACGATCTTCAGGCCGCCCAGTAACGTTTCCTCCAGCCATGGCGGTCACGTTCGCGGAAAAGCTGGCCCGCATCCCTCACTACGAGGCGGGCACCGAAAGCGTTCAGAGCGCCGCGCGCGAGGCCGTGGGCGACGTTGCGCAGCTGGCCTCGAACGAGTCTCCCTACGCGCCGGTCGGCGAGGTGGTGGAGGCGGTCCGCGCAGCCGCTGCCGGGCTCAACCGCTATCCGGACCCGGGCACGGGAGCGCTGCGGTCTGCCCTCTCCGATCGCTACGACTTCCCGATCTCGCGCATCGCCGTCGGAAACGGCTCCTGCGAGATCCTGCTCGCCGCGGCCGAGGCGCTGCTCGAGCCCGGCAGCAACGTGGTCTACGCCTGGCCCTCCTTCTCGATCTATCCGCACCTTGCGGCCATTACGGGGGCGAACGAGCTGCGGGTGCCGCTCGACTCCGACGACACACACGACCTCGAGGCGCTGCGGCTTGCGATCGACGACCGCACCAGGATGGTGCTGGTCTGCAACCCGAACAACCCGACCGGAACCCACGTGCCGAGCACGGCGGTCGCAGACTTCATGGACAAGGTGCCCGCGCGAGTGCTGGTGATACTCGATCAGGCATACGTCGAGTTCCAGCTCGACGAGGATCCGGACACCAGCCTCGAGTTGCTCGAGCGCTTCCCGAACCTGGTCCTGCTGCGCACCTTCTCGAAGGTCTACGGGCTGGCCGGGCTGCGGGTCGGATATGCACTGGGCACGGAGGACTTCCGGGTGGCAGTCGACCGCGTGCGCCAGCCCTTCTCGGTAAACCACCTCGCGCAGGTCGCGGCGACGGAGGCCGTCCGTCACCAGGACGACGTGGCACGGCGAGTGGAGCGCAACGCCGTCGAGCGGCTGTGGATGTCCGAGCAGCTGGAGGAGCTGGGCCTCTCCAGCGCGGACAGCCAGGCCAACTTCTTCTGGCTCGCCCTGCGCGGTCACGACGAGGCCGAGCTGGTGCGGGAGCTGCACCGCCGAGGAGTGGCGGTGCGCGCCGGCAGCGCGCTCGGTGGCCCGGGCCACATCCGCGTCAGCTACGGAACGCGGCCGGAGAACGAGCGCTTCTTCGGAGCGCTGCGCGAGATCGTCTCGGCGCCTCGATAGCGGCCTCGGCCACCCACCACTGGACGCCTTTCCCGCAACGTGCTACAAAGTGCTGGAAGCATGGCGCGATCAAGCATGTCATCCGCTCTCGAAGCTGCCCCCACGCGGGGCCCGCGGTGGCGCGCCTACTTTTATTGCTGGCGATTTAGCTAGGCACTCGGCCAGCCGGCGTCTGAGGACCTTTTCTCCGGTCGAGTGTCGTAAACGGCAGCCCCTGCGGCGGGGGTCCTCGGCCGCGACAGGAGCATTCGATCCCAGCTAGAAAAGAAGGCGTTAGGTACAAGGAGACATAGATGATGATCGTGATGAAAGAGGGCGCGACGACGGAGCAGGTCGAGGCCGTCGTGGAACGCGTCGAATCGGTGGGAGCCACGGCCCACGTATCCGAGGGCGAGCTGCTGACGATCGTCGGCGCCATCGGCGACCGTGAGCGAATAGCCAATCTCGAGCTGTCGGGGATCCCGGGCGTCGAGCGGGTGGTACCGATCAGCAAGCCCTACAAGCTTGCCTCGAGGCAGTTCAAGCACGGAGAGTCGACGGTGGTGGAGGTCGACGGCCGTCGTGTCGGCGGCCAGAGCTTCTCGGTTATCGCCGGCCCCTGCACGGTGGAGAGCCGTGAGCAGCTGCTCACCACGGCTGAGGCCGTCAAGGACGCCGGCGCCTCGATGCTGCGCGGAGGCGCCTACAAGCCGAGGACCTCGCCCTACAGCTTCCAGGGCCTTGGTGGCGAGGGACTACGGCTGCTGCGGGAGGCCAAGGAGGCGACCGGCCTGCCGATCGTCACCGAGCTGATGGACGTCTCCGACCTGGAGGCGGTGCTCGAGGTCGCAGACGTGATCCAGGTTGGAGCGCGCAACATGCAGAACTACAGCCTGCTGGCGGAGATCGGCCGCTCGGGGCGACCCGTGCTGCTGAAGCGAGGCCTGTCGGCTCAGATCGAGGAGCTGCTGATGGCGGCCGAGTACATCCTCAAGGAGGGCAACGAGGATGTGATCCTGTGCGAGCGCGGCATTCGGACGTTCGAGACCGCCACCAGGTTCACGCTCGACATCATGGCCATCCCCGTGATCAAGGAGTTGTCGCACCTGCCCGTCGTGGTCGACCCGAGCCACGCCGCCGGGCGACGTGATCTGGTGCTGCCGATGTCTCTCGCGGCAGCCGCCGCGGGGGCCGACGGCATCATCGTAGAGGTGCACAACGACCCCGACGCGGCGATCTGCGACGGCCCGCAGGCGGTCCCCGCCGACCAGTTCGGCGACTACATGGACCAGGTTCAGCGCGTGGCCTCGATCGTGGGTAAGGAGCTGTCGACTCTCTGAACATCGGCGTGGTCGGCGTCGGCCTGATCGGCGGCTCGATCGGCCTCGCCGCCCGTGAGCGCCTGCCGGGCGCAAGGGTCAAGGGGTATGACCGCGATCCCGCTGCGATCGAGGCCGCGCTCGAGCGGGGCGCGGTCGACGAGGGCTGCTCGAGCCCGGAGCGGGCGGCACACGACGTAGACATCTGCTTCGTGTGCTGCCCGGTGGGCCAACTCGGAACGGAGGTCGGGGCGGTGCTCGGCGCCGGCGGCGACAGCGCGGTCACAGACGTCGGCTCCGCCAAGCGGGCCGTAGTCGACAGCGTACGAGCTGCGCAGCTGCCCGAATCCGATCGCTCGCGCTTCATCGGAGGGCATCCGCTGGCCGGCGCCGAAGCGGCCGGAGTGCGGCATGCGCGTGCGGACCTGTTCGAGGGCGCGACCTGGTACCTGACTCCGGGCGAGCGCACCAGCGGCGTGCACTACGACCGCCTGTACAGGGTCATCTCTGGGCTCGGGGCGCGCCCGACGGCGATCACTCCCGAGACCCACGACCGGCTGATGGCGACGGTCAGCCACCTGCCTCACGTGCTCGCCAACGTGCTCGTCGGCCAGGCAGCCCGCGCACTGCTCGAGGAGGAGCAGCACCTTCCCGCCACGGGACCGAGCTTCCGCGATGCCACCCGCGTGGCAGGCAGCAACCCGGCTGTGTGGCGAGACATCTTCGTGGCGAACCGTGAGACGATCGGGGCGGAGCTGCAGGCCTACGCGGCCGAGCTGGAGCGGCTGATCGCCCTGCTGCGCGACGGCGACGCCTCCGCGGTCGAGCAATGGATCGAGGGCGCTCGCGCCGACCGCCAGCGGCTGCTGGAGCTGGAGCTGGCCGGCGGCGCGGTCAGCGAGCTGCGCGTCTCCGTCCCCAACCGACCCGGCATCGTCGCTCAGATCGCGGTCGCGCTGGGCGAGGGAGGGGTGAACATCGTCGACATGGCCCTGTACCCGGCCGCCGACATGCAATCCGGGGCGATCGCTCTCTGGGTTGCGGGCGCCGAGAGCGCCGAGCGCGCGATGGAGCTGATAGCCGGGATCGGCTACCCGGCCACCGTGGTCGCGAACGGCGACGAGAGCTAGGTAGTGGCCCTTCTCGGAACGTTCGCCTGGTGAGGTTCGAGCCGGCACGGCGGCTGCGCGGGGACCTGACGCCGCCGCCGGACAAGTCGATCTCGCACCGCGCGGTGCTGCTGGGCGCGATGACCGAAGGATCGGTGACGGTCCGCAATCACCTGCGCGCCCAGGACACAGGCTCGACCGTCGCGGCGGCCCGCAAGCTGGGAGCCGGGATAGAGGAGAACGAGGCGAATACCGAAACGCCGGGCGCGGGGGGCGAGCTCAGGATCCACGGCGCCGGCCTGCGCGGCGCGCGCACGAACGCCGACCGCATCGACGTCGGCAATGCGGGCACGCTGCTTCGCCTGCTGCCGGGCTGGCTGGCGGGCCAGCCTTCCGGGCACTGGACTCTCGACGGCGACGACAGCATCCGGCGGCGTCCCGTGGACCGCGTCGTCGAGCCGCTGACGGCGATGGGGGCTCGCCTCGGCTGTCGCGACGGCCGCCTGCCTCCGCTGACCGTAGAGGGATCGCCGTTGCAAGGCATCCGCTACCGGCTTCCCGTGGCGAGCGCGCAGGTGAAGTCGTGCGTGCTGCTCGCCGGCCTGCTTGCGCAGGGCGAGACGACCGTGATCGAGGATCTGCCCAGCCGTGACCACACCGAGCGCATGCTGAGACACGCCGGGGTGGAGGTGAGGTCCGAAGCGGGAGCCGTCAGCGTCGCGGGCGTCGATCGGCTCGCGCTCGAGAGCGTCGACGTTCCCGGCGACTTCTCCTCGGCGGCCTTTCACCTGGTGGCCGCCGTGCTGGTCTCCGACTCGGACATCGTGCTGCGCGACGTCGGCGTCAACCCGACGCGCACCGGGCTGCTGGACGTGATGCAGCGTATGGGCGCCGCGGTCGAGCGGCACAACGAGCGCACGCTGGGCGGAGAGCCGGTCGCGGACCTGGCGGTTCATAGTTCACCCCTTACCGCAACCACCGTCGACGCCGGCGAGGTCCCGCTCATGATCGACGAGCTGCCACTGGTCGCGCTGCTGGGCGCCTGCGCCGAGGGAGTGACGCTAGTGCGCGGAGCCCAGGAGTTGCGTCACAAGGAGTCGGACAGGATCGCGACCGTGGTGGAGGGCATGCGGGCGCTCGGCGCTACGATCGAGGCGACCGAGGACGGGTTCGAGGTCGAGGGGGCGCCGCGGTTGCCCGGCGGCACCATCGACTCGCGCGGTGACCATCGGCTGGCGATGCTCGGTGCGGTCGCCGGCCTCTGCTCGTCAGGCGGAGTCGAGGTGCTCGGGTTCGAGGCGGCGCACGTCTCCTACCCTGACTTCAAGGCCGATCTTTCCGCTTTGAAGGCATAGGCCGCGTCTCGGGGAATAGATTCACGATCGCATGAAGCAGGGAAGGGACCATGCCGGAGCTGGGCCGCGACGGCAGGCTCAGAGCCGGTCCGAGCGGGAACTGGTCTTTCGCCGCAGGCGAAGGGTCGCGCTCGGCGTCGCCGGCGGGCTGACGCTGCTGCTCCTGTGGGCGGTGGTATCTCTGGTCGGAGGCGATGGCAGCGCCACCGCGGACCGGGTGGCGCCCAACGAGCTTCCGCGCGGTGGCCGCACGATCCTTCCTCGCTACAGGGTTGTCGCGTTCTACGGCGCGCCCCAGCACGAGGAGCTCGGAGTGCTCGGCATCGGCACTCCCAAGCAGGCTGCGTCCAAGTTGCTTTCGCAGGTGCGCCCCTATGGCAAGGCCCAGCCCGTGCTGCCGGCCTTCGAGCTGATCGCGACGATCGCACAATCCGCGCCCGGCCAGGATGGGATGTACCGCGAACGCCAGACCGCCGCGGTCATTGGTCGTTACCTGGAGGCGGTGCGCCGTTTCAAGGGCATCCTGATCCTCGACATACAACCTGGGCGGGCCGACTTCATGGAGGAGGTGCGGGCGCTCGAGCCCTACCTGCGCCAGCCGGACGTCAGCCTGGCGCTGGACCCCGAGTGGAGCGTTCCGGCCGGAGTCGAGCCCGGAAAGGAGATCGGTTCGACCGGCGCCGACACCGTCAACGAGGTGTCGGCCTACCTCTCGCAGCTGGTGCAGAACCAGGACCTGCCCCAGAAGCTGCTGATCGTGCACCAGTTCACCGAGGGAATGGTGGTGGAGCGACGAAGCATCGCGGCCCGGCCCGGGCTTGCGATCGTGACCAACGTGGACGGCTTCGGCACGCCGGACGCCAAGGAGGGCGTGTACAACCAGCTGACCGCTCCCGACGTTCTACCGAGCGGCAACGCCGGCAGCTACACCGGCTTCAAGCTCTTCTACCGCGAAGACACAGGTCTGATGGACCCCGCCGCCGTGCTTGCCCTGCGGCCGCGGCCCGAAGTTGTCGTCTACGAGTGAGGGTGTGCCCATGCGCGGCGTCGTTCGGAATACCGAGCCGGCTTCGCCGGACACCTAAAGTCCTGTGAGTCCGCTGCGCCGCCTTCGGCGGCTACCCGGCCTCTCCTCGATAATGGAACCATGATCGTCGCCATCGACGGCCCGGCGGGCAGCGGCAAGAGCACCGTGGCACGCGCGCTCGCGCGCAGGCTCGGCTTCACGTATCTCGATTCCGGGGCGCTCTACAGAACCGTCACGCTGCTCGCGCTCGAGGACGGCATGGACGTCGATGACGAGCAGTCACTGGCGCGGATCGCCAAGGACGCGACGATCGAGCTCCGCGAACGCGCCCAGGATTACGTTCAGGTGATCGCGAACGGACGCGACGTCGGCGAGCAGATCCGGACGCCCCGCGTCACGCAAGCCAGCTCGACGGTGGCGGCGCATCCGCGCGTGCGAGCCGTCCTTCTGGAAAAGCAGCGCGAACTGATAGCCGCGGGCAACTACGTGGTCGAGGGACGGGACATCGGCACCGTCGTCGCTCCCGACGCGGAGGTCAAGCTGTTTCTGACCGCCGATGCGACGGAGCGCGCCAGCAGGCGCGCCGGCGAGCTGCGGCGACGCGGCCACGACGCTCAGGCCGGCGAGGTCAGGGCCGCGATCGAACAGCGCGACCGCCTCGACTCGACCCGCTCGGCGGCGCCGCTTCGCACCGCAGCCGACGCGATCACGATCGACACCACGGGGCTCGCCGTCGAAGACGTCGTCGAGCAGGCGCTGAAGCTCGTGGAGCGGGCGCGGGCCTCGGTCTGAGGTAGGGGAGATGCCAGTGCCCGAGCTACCCAGGATCGCCGTCGTTGGCTTTCCCAACGTCGGCAAGTCGACGCTCGTCAACAGGCTGAGCGGAACACGCGAGGCGGTCACCCATCCCGAGCCGGGAGTGACCCGGGACCGCAAGGACGTGCCGGCCGAGTGGAACGGCGTGCCCTTCCTGCTGGTCGATACCGGCGGCGTCGACCTCGAGGACGCGGCAGAGCTGTCGCGGCAGGTGCAGGAGCAGGCGCAGCTCTCGCTCGCCGATGCAGCCGCGGTGCTGCTCGTGGTCGACGCTCGCACAGGCGTCCGTCCCGGCGACGAGGAGTTGGCGGAGCTGCTGCGACGCTCGAGCGTGCCGGTGGTCGTCGCTGCGAACAAGATCGACAGCGGCCCCGACGAGGCGCTGGCCGCGGAGTTCCACAAGCTCGGCCTCGGCGAGCCGGCTCCAGTCTCGGCGGTGCACGGGCTCGGCACCGGCGACCTGCTCGACCGGCTGGCCGAGATCGCCGCCGCGAGCGAGCCGGTGGAGGAGGACCTTCCTGAGGACGCCGTTCGCCTGGCCGTGATCGGCCGGCCCAACGTCGGCAAGTCGTCGCTCGTCAACGCGTTCCTCGGCGAGCAGCGCGTGATCGTGGACTCGAAGGCGGGCACCACGCGTGACGCGATCGACACGCGCGTCGAGGTGGACGGGCGCACGGTCGTGCTGGTCGACACCGCGGGCCTGCGCAGGCGCGCCAAGGTCGCCGGCACCGTGGATTACTACGCGCAGCTGAGGTCCGAGCGCGCCGCCGAGCGGGCCGACGTCGCGCTGGTCGTTTGCGACGCAGGCGAGGGTGTCACCAGCGAGGACCTGCGCATAGCGTCGATGGCGATGCAGAAGGGCTGCGCGACGCTGATCGTTCTCAACAAGTGGGACCTGACCGAGACCGACCTCGAGGACGCCAAGGTGCGCGTGACCCAGAAGCTGCGGCTGCGGCCACGCGTGCTGACCGCATCGGCGCTCGAGGGCCGCAACGTCAGGCGGCTTCTGGTCGAGGCGGTTGGGCTCGCAGACCGCTCACGTGGCCGCATCCCCACCCCGGAGCTGAACCGCTTCTTCTCGGAGGTGCAGGCGGAGCGCTCGCCTCCGGCCGTGCGCGGAAAACGGCTGCGGATCTACTACGCCTCGCAGGTCGAAACCGGGCCTCCGCGCGTCCGGGCACACGTGAACGACCGCAAATTTATAGTGCGCGACTACGCCTATTTCATCGAGAATCGCCTGCGCGCCCGCTACCGACTCGAGGGAGTCCCGCTCGTGATCGATTACGCCGACCGGCCCCGCCAATCCCGCGGCTCGCGGCGGGGGGTCGAGGCGCCCGCACCCAACACTGGATGAGTCATCTGCGCACCGGCCTGCGGGCCCGGCTGACGCCGGGCCGCCTTCTGCTGGCCGCCCTGCTCGTAGGCGGCTTGCTGGCGCTTTCCGCCCTGCTCGAGGACGGCGAGCCCGGTGCGCCGGAGGACCACGCGGCGGCGCTGGTACCCGCCGGGACGGTTGCCTACGTGCACGCCAACGTCGGCCGCGATTCGAACCAGTGGGACCGGGCGCAGAGCCTGCTCGAGCGTTTTCCCAACCTGGTCCAGCTGCAGACCCGCCTGCTGAGGACGCTCACCAGCCGCGGTGGAGCGCTGGACCTGGAGCGCGAGGTCCGGCCATGGGTGGGCGACGAGGCCGCGCTCGCACTCGTTCCCGGCGGCGGCAACGCCCGCTCGCTGATCCTGCTGGAGGTGTCCGATCGGGAGCTTGCGCGTGCCTTCCTGGCGCGGGCCGTGGGCAGGGAGGTCACCAGCGAGTACCGGGGAGTCACGGTTCGCACCTACGGCTCGCAGGCGACGGCCTTCCTGCGCGGGTTTCTCGCCATTGGGCAGCCGCGGGTGCTGCGCTCCGGCATCGACGCCGCCCTGCAGTCATCCCGATCGCTGGCCTTCGATCCGACCTTCAGGCGGGCTCGGGCCACCATTCCCGATCGCGACCGGGTCCTGTTCGGCTACGCATCCCGGCGAGGACTGCGAGCGGTGCTGGAGCGCCGGCCCGGGCTCGCCGGCCGCCTCGCCAGGCTGGCCGACGATCCGCAGCTGCTCGGTGTGGCCGCGGTGCTGCGAGCGGAGAAGGACGGTGGCAGGATCTTCATGTCCAGCGCGCTCGAGCCGACGGACGTCGACCTCAGCTACAAACCGAAGCTCGTTCACGTCGTCTCCGGCGATGCCATCGCCTTCGTCGGCATGCGCACCGCCGCCGACGTGCTGGCGAGCGTCAGCTCCTTCGCCGGGCGGTCGCTCCCCTTCGACCTCGGGCTGCGCGACCTGCAGGCCGAGATCGCCGATGCGGGCGGCCTCCGGATCCTGAGGCAGTTGCAGCCGTACCT
>JBBQNR010000055.1:0-19746 GCA_038330145.1 Solirubrobacterales bacterium | reverse complement strand
CCGGCCCGATAGTGTGCTGTGACACAGACTGCGCTTTCGCCATCCTGAAAAGTCAGAACATGATGATTGTCGCAGTTCATCTGCCAACCGGTAGTCAAATGCCAGGGCGACCAGCGGTCACAGGAAGCGGCCGCCATCTTTTCAGCCTCGGCCGATCTTCGCAGCAGCACATCAAGGGTTGCCAAAGACAGTGTCTGGGCGTTGGCCGGTTTTGACTCCGGAAAGAGCTGGCGATAGTCGCCTCACCCGACCGCACGCCCGCTCTGCGGAGCCTGACGGTTCCGGCGCTCGTCATACATGGGGAGGAAGATCCGCTGATCACCGTCTCGGGCGGAGAGGCGACCGCCGCCGCCATTCCGGGGGCGCGATTGATGAAGGTGCCCGGGATGGGCCACGATCTGCCGGTCGAGCTGTGGCCTTCGTTCGTGGACGCGATCGTGGAGAACGCGGAGCGAGCGAAGACGGGGGCTGCGGCAAGGGATTAGCGGGGCTGCGGCAAGGGATTAGCCTCGACGCGTCCGGGTACCGTCAGGACGTGGCCGCTTTTCCGCTCACCCTCGTCGGCCGCCGTGCAGGCCGTGCCCTCCCGCTGGCCTGGCTGCTGGTGGCGGGACGCGTCGCGCTGATGCTTCGTGAGCACTACGCGATCCTGACACCCCACCAACGCAGGCGCTTGCGACAGCTGGTCGGCAAGTCGCGTGGCCGCCCGCGCAACCTCAGCAAGGCCGAGCGCGAGGAGTTGCGCAGGATCGTCTCGAGGCTCGATTTGCGCAGGCTCACGCACAACGTGACCGCCATGGCCTCGCCATTGCCCTGGCCGCGCCACAGGAAGCACTAGCCGCAGCCGCGTACGTCGCCTTCGAGGTAGAGCGCGACGGACCCCGGCAGCCCGCGGGCAGCAGAACCCGCCACCGTGACCAGCGGCGGCGTTAACTTCACAGGTGTGGATCGCTGGATCGCGCACGTCGACATGGACGCCTTCTTCGTCGGCGTCGAGCTGCTGCGACGGCCGGAGCTGCGCGGCAAGCCGGTGGTGGTGGCGACAGGAACCGATCCCACCGCGCGCGGCGTCGTGATGGCCGCCTCCTACGAGGCACGCCAATTCGGCGTCCACTCCGCCCTGCCGCTGGCGATCGCACACCGCCGCTGTCCTCAGGCGGTGCTGGTGCCGCGCGACATGGGGCTCTACCGGGAGGCCTCCGGCGAGGTGATGGCGATCGTCAGGCGCCACAGCGAGCGCGTCGAGGTGGCGGGACTGGACGAGGCATATCTGGACCTCTCCGACGCAATGCTGCCGAAGACGGCCTGCCGCCGCCTCAAGCACGAGATCCGGCAGGAGACGGGCCTCGTCTGCTCGATCGGCCTGGCGCCGAACAAGCTGCTGGCAAAGATCGCCTCCGACCTCGACAAGCCGGACGGGTTCTGCGTGCTGCGGCCAGAGCAGATGCTCGAGGCGGTCGGCGACCGGCCGGCGTCGCTGATCCCGGGCGTCGGCCCGAAGACGGCGCAGCGACTGGAGGGACTCGGCATCAGGACCGTCGCCGATCTCGCGAGCGCGCCGGTGCAGACGCTCGAGCGGGCGCTTGGCAGCCGTCTCGGCGCCGGACTGCGGGCTCGCGCCAACGGCGTCGACGAGCGCGAGGTCGAGACCGTGCGCGAGCCGAAGTCCGAGAGCCGCGAGACAACCTTCGCCCACGACGTCGACGACTCGGCGCTGCTGCGCGAGACCCTCGACAAGCTGGCCGCGGAGGTCTGCGAGGGGCTGTCGCGCAGCGGCTATCGGGGCCGCACGGTGACGCTGAAGATCCGGCTGCGGCCGTTCCGCACCTACACGCGCTCTCGCACCCTCGACGCACCGACCGGCGACCCGGAGCTTGTGACGCCGATCGCGCGCGAGCTGCTGGAGCGAGTCGACATCGACGCCCCGGTGCGGTTGCTGGGCGTCGGCCTGTCGGGGTTGATGGCGCCGGGAGGCAGGGAGGCGGGCGACTCGGAGCCGGTGCCAGACGCGTCCGGCCAGCTGTTCGGCTAGAACCCCGGCGGGGCTCAGGCGTAGCGAGCTTCGTCCGCGTAGCGCGACTCGAGCCCGACCAGCTCGCCGAACTCGTCGAAGGCAAGCATGCGGTCGATGACGCCGGCCGTCGTCTCGCGGTCGCGCAGCTCGGTCAGCACGTCGGTGATGGCTCGCGCCGACGCGTACAGCGCCGCCAGCGGGCAGACGATCAGGTTGAAGCCGAGCTGCTCCAGCTCCGACCGGGTCAGCTGCGGCGTCACGCCGCGCTCGATCATGTTCGCGACCAGCGGACCGGGCAGCGCCTCGGCGATCCGCTCCAGCTCCTCGACCGATCGCGGCGCCTCGATGAAGAGGGCGTCTGCGCCGGCCTCCTTATAGGCGAGGCAACGCTCGATCGCGGCCTCCAGGCCGAGCGGCTGGCGGGCGTCGGTGCGTGCGACGACGAACAGGTCATGCTCTCCGCGAGCGTCGGCGGCGGCACGGACCTTGGCCGCGTGCTCCTCGGTGGGGATCACCTGCTTGCCCTCGAAGTGGCCGCACTTCTTGGGCCAGACCTGGTCCTCGAGGAAGATCCCGTCCGCGCCGGCCTGCTGGAACTCCTGCACGGTGCGGATCACGTTGAGCGCGTTGCCGTAGCCGGTGTCGGCATCGACGATCACGGGAGCGCTCGAGACGCGGCAGACCGAGCGCGCGGCGTCGGTCATCTCGCTCTGGGTCAGGAAGCCGAAGTCAGGCTCGCCCAGGCGCACGGCGCTGACCGAGTAACCCGAGATGAACACGATGTCGAAGCCGACCCGTGCCGCGATGCGTGCGCTGAGGGCGTCGTAGACGCCCGGCATCAGGACCGCTCCCTGCGCCACGGCGTCGCGGATCCGCTGCGCGCCAGTGGTACCCGTCCCCGCCTGCATGGCGGCGACCCTAAACGATCGGCGAGCGGTGCGAGGCTTCGAGCCGGGCGGCGAGGGCGAGCGTTTGCGCGTCGAAGCCGGTCTGCTCGAACGCGTAGCGCTCGCCCAGCTCGGCGAGCAGCGCGCCCTCCACGTCCTCCATCGCAGCCGAGCCCAGCTCGTCCTCGACGCTGCCCGTGGTCGCCGGGTCCCAATCGAGGCCGAGCGCCTCGTACACCGGCACCAGGATGTTCCTCACCCGATCGCTCTCGCCGACCACCACAACCGCACCGATGTGCGCCGCGCCGCTGGTCACTCGCTGCCCGATCCCCACCAGCTTGCTGCGGCCGCGCGCGTTGACGCTGTATTCGCCGGGGCAGTACTCGCCTGGCACCTCTCCCACCCGCGCGTCGACGCCGAGCCGAACCAACGCCGCCGCCATGATCGCCGCGATCTCACGGAAGCGATCGTGCGTCGCGGCCAGCGCGTCCGGCACCGCGAGCGACCATGCGAGCGCCACCGTGCGCTCGTGGAACACCGCCGCACGACCGCCGGCCAGCCTCTCTACAGCCTCGAAGCCTCCCTCCCGCGCCGCCCGCACGGCATCCGTATAGCCGGCGGCGTTCGTGTCCTGCTTGCCGAACGCCACCATCGCGCCGGGCCGCGCCAGCCGCAGCGTCTCCGGCAGCTCGCCGGCCGCAACCCGCAGCAGCACCGCTCGCGAGACCGCCGTGTCGAAGGCGGGGCGATCCGGGAAGGAGTCGCGCACGAGCTGAAGCGATCTCACCGCCACAGCAACGTCACCGTTGATGAACGCGTCCCGCACAGCCATCGCAGTCCCGACCGTCCGCTCACTTCGTGCGCGTGAACGCCTCCAGCGGCTCGATCTGCCAGGGGTTGTCGGGACCCGACGCATTGTTCAGCCAGCGGCGGGCGTCGGCCTGGCCCATGCGGATCAGCTCCTCGATGAACTCCGGATCGAAGAAGAGGTAGGAGAGAAGCTCGCCGTGCGTCGGGCTGTCGCCGCCCAGCAGCCGGTTCAGCAGGCGAAAGTCCGGCGAGCGAAACCCGCGCCAGCCGCCATAGCGGCTCTTGAAGACCTCGAGCGCCAGCTTGCCGATCGCGCCGCGCTGGGCGGGCGCCACGAATATGTAGGGGATGCTGCGGTAGGGCGGCTTGCCGCGCGCCTCGCGGTAGCGGCGGGCGGCCTCGCTGCCACCCTCGTCGCCCTTGTCGCTGTTGCGCTTCTTCGCCTGCATGCGGCCGTTGCCCGCCGGATCGGCGAAGAACATGTTGATGTTGCCGAGGATGCGCATGTCCTCGACCACAGGGTCGACCAGCATGCCCTGAAGCACGTGCAGCGCACCGTCGCCGAAATCCGGCGCATCGACCGCCTCGTGACGGCCCGGCTCCTCCGGCGGACTGCTGACAGCATCCATGCCGATCACCACCAGCCGCTCCGCGCCGAGGTCGAGCGCAGGCTTGATCGGCGTGTTGAGCCGCGTGCCGCCGTCGAAGTACCAGCCGCGCGCGTCGGCGGGCTTGTTGACCCGTACCGCCGGAAACAGGATCGGGATCGCGGCCGAAGCGCGCACGTGCTCGTCGGTCAGCTTTGCCGGCACGTAGTCGATCACGTGCGAGCGGTGCAGGTAGCGCTTCGTCTTGCTCTCCACGAACACGACCGTGCGGCCGTTACGTGCAGCGGTCGCAACCGCCGCCACCGCCCCCACCGTTCCCTTGTTGACGTTGCGGTGAATCGAAGGCCAGTCGACCCACTTGCTGAGGCTGTTCTGCAACGGCGTCGGGTCGAGCAGGCTTGGAAGACGGACGCCGGGCAGCGACAGGATCTCTCCCGCGTAGCGCAGGAAGGAGAGCGGCACCTGGCGCGCCAGAATCGGGCGCATCACCTGGCCCTTGCTGACCTCGCGCCAGCGATCGAGCGCGCCGCCGACAGCCTCCTCCGACGGCAGGTGGCGCGCCGACGCCAGGTAGGCGGCATTGATCGCCCCGACGCTCGTGCCGGCAAAGATCGTCGGTACCTCGCCTCGCCGCTCGAGCGCCGGGTCGAGCACGCTCAGCACGCCCGCCTCGTAGGCTGCTCGCGCTCCGCCACCGGAGAGCACGAGCCCGACTCGCTCGCCGCTTCTTCGCTCCTGGTCCGCCATGTCTAGCTGCCGATACCCCCGATTGGCCCGATCCGCTCCATCGCTTGTGGACTTTCTAGCAATAGTGCTGGTGTTCCTGCCTGAGATCTGGGTTCACACCTGGACCCGCAACGGGTATATGTTCCCCTGGAGCGTTCAACCCCACACTGAGACGAGGGAGAAGCATGGCATCGAAGACAAAGGACGCACGGACGACGGCCCTGAAGGCCGGCAAGGCGGCGGCCGGCGCCCGCAGCAACCCTTACGTGCAGCGGCTGATCGACGACCCGAACCTGCGCGATGACGTCCGCCAGGCGGTCGAGTCGGCTCGTCACGCCTATAAGCGGATGTCGAATGGCAAGCCGCCCGCACGAGCCCTGATGGAGGACAAGAAGCTTCACAAGGATCTTCGCTCGGCCAGCGAGTCGCTACGCGACGCTTCCGAGCGCCTGCGTGGCAAGCGTCAGCGCAAGCGTCGCGGTCGTCGCCTGCTGATGCTCGCGATCATCGGCGCGGGAATTGTGCTGGCGGTCAACGAGGGCGCTCGCAAGGCGCTGCTTGACAAGCTGTTCGGAGCCGAGGAGGAGTTCGAGTACAGCTCGACGACGAGCTCGGCCTAGCGACGGCCCGGAAAAGACGAGTTCTTCCCGAGGGCGCCGAAAGGCGCCCTCGGTGCTTCTGTTCGCTGCTAAGTTGTGAAGCTCAGCAGGGTGCGTCGCGGCCGAGACGGCCGCAGAAGAGGGATGAATGCGGAGGACGGCTGGAGCCATCGCCAGGCTCCACGTAGCAGGGAGGGCCATCACCGCGGCGGTGCTGGCCACCGTCGCGCTCCTGTTGCTGCCCGCGGGCGCCTCGGCCGTCATCACCTGGACGTGGCCGGGACAGGTGCAGCCCACCGGCCAAGAGCAGACGGTGTTCGACTGGACCACGCAGCGCTGCATCGACAACAACATCCCCGACGCCCCGCCCCGCGCCTTTCGCGACTCGCTGGGTCGCATCCAGCTTACGAGTCCACACTGGGACAACTACCGCATGGTCGGCCGCACCTTCGACAGCCTGAAGATGGACTGCAACGAGACGGCGGCCTCTCACAACAACGCCAATCCGGCTGCCTTCGACGACAAGGAATGGATCTCGTCGCCCTACACCCTCGACGGCACCAGGATCTATGCGCTCTCGCACATGGAGTTTCAGGGAAACACCTTCCCGGGACAGTGCATCTCCGGCAACTACCTCAAGTGCTTCTACGCTTCGATCAATCTCTCCATCTCGAAGAACCGGGGTGCCACCTACACCCATGCGACGCCTCCCAACCACCTCGTCGCAGCCGCTCCGTATCAGTACTACAAGGAGGAGGGGCCCTACGGGATCATGAGCCCGAGCAACATCATCAAGAGCCCGCTCGACGGCTACTACTACGCGCTGGTGCAATCGCAGCGCTTTCTCGCCAACAGGGAGGGCACGTGCGTTATGCGCACGCGCAACCTCGCCGACCCGAAGTCCTGGCGAGCATGGAAGGACGGATCCTTCTCGATGACGTGGAAGAACCCCTACCAGGTCATCGCCATGGAGCGAGCGGAGCCTCACGTATGCGACGTCGTGAGCTTTCCGGAGATCGAGAAGATGACCGCGAGCCTGACCTGGAACACGCATCTCGACAAGTTCATGCTGATCGACGTCGCCGGTAAGTACTACCCCGACATCGCGGCCAACCGCTACGGCATCTATATGTCCACCTCGAGCGACCTGATCCACTGGAGCGACAAGGACCTCGTGATGGAGGCGCCGCTGTCCTACGCCCACGGCTGCACGGACGTGGTCGGCTTTCCCGCCGCGCTGGATCACACCAGCCGCTCCCGGAACTTCGAGACGACCGGCAAGAACTTCTACCTCTACTACACGCACATGCACAAGATGTCTCCGACCTCCTGCGCGATCCTGCTCGACCGGGACCTGATCCGGGTGCCGGTGCAGCTGCCGGGCTAGATGATTGATTCCACGATCCACGCACGGGGCCGCGGAATCAACCATCTAGGTTCTGCGCCGCGGGTGTAGCCTTCCGGCCCGTGGCTCACTCGGTCGAGATCCTGCTGCCGGCGCAGCGCTACGTGTTCGCGCTCGAGAACGGGCGCGCGGTGCCGGCCCCGGCGTCGACGTCGGAGGAGGGGTTTCGAAGCTACAAGCGCCTCCAGGCCGAGGGCAAGGTCGCCGGCATGATCGCGTTCCCCAACAGCTGCCTGATCCGTGCCGCCAAGGACTACGTCGTGGATCCAGGCCTGGTGATGCAGGGCGCGCCGGTGTCGAGCTCGCTGCGGGCGCGGGGGATCGAGCCGCACGAGACCGAGGTGATCCTGACCCACGCCCACTTCGACCACGTCGAGGCGCTGATCGAGTTCATCCAGCGCAAGACCTACATCCACGAGATCGAGCTGGAGGCGCCCTACACCGCCTTCTACCAGAGCATCGTCGACATGGTCCAGGTCGAGAAGGTGAGCGGCGAGGAGGGCGAGATAGAGCCGGGGCTGCGCTGGATCCTGACGCCGGGCCACTCCAAGGGCCTGATCTCGCTGCTGATCGACACCGACGACGGCCTGGTCGTGATCGCCTCTGACTGCGTCGGCCCGCTGCCCGAGTACTTCGAGGACATGGACTTGCCCGAGGACTTCGGCGCCGAGCGCGACGAGCTGCTGGAGCAGTGGCAGCGCATCCGCGACCTCGACCCCTACATGGTGGTCCCGGGGCACAACCCGCCCGTAGTTCTGAAGTAGGCGCCGTCAGGAAGGCCTGCGGGCCCGCCGGCTTTGCCGGCGAGCCCCAAACCTCGCTTCGTTGCCCGCTACCAGGCTCCGGTGCCCGCCGCCCGAGCCGTCAGGCCCGAATCTCGTAGGTGATGTTGAACGGGTCCTCGACCTGCACCCGTCGCACCTCGCTGAAGCCCGCCTGCTCGCACAGCTCGCGCAGCTTCGACTCCGGCAGGCCGCAGGTCCCGAGACCGGCGCCCCCGTGAGCGAGCGAGGTGGTCATGCAATAGAGCACGCTGAACCCGTAGAACATGGCCGCCAGCGGCCCCTCGTTGTCGGCGGGGTCGTCGGCGCAGTTGATGTCCATGCAGACGTAGATACCGTCGTCCTCGAGCCCGGCGCGGATCGACTTCAATAGTCCCAGCGGGTCGACCGCGTCGTGAATGACGTCGAACGTCGTGATCACGTCGTATTTCTGCGGCAGGCCGCCGGCCGCGTCCAGCTTCTCGAACCTGACCCGGTCGCCGAGCCCGGCCTCGTCCGCGTTTCGCTGCGCCCTCTCCAGCTGCGCATCGGCGACGTCGTAGCCGACCTGCGTCGTGTTCGGATACTCACGGGCGAGCTTGATCGAGGCTTTACCGGAGCCGGATCCGACGTCCGCGCAGCGGGCACCGGCCCGCAGCTTGGCATCCAGGTCCGGCATCTCAGGCATCAACTGCTGTATCAGCATGTTGTCCAGCCAGCCGGCTGAGAACCTCTCCATGCCGGCCCAGAATTCGGGGCTGTATGCGTCCTGGGTCACGCCGCCCCCGCTTCTGAAGCGCTCGGTCAGCTCGTCGAGCACGCCCATCGCTGCGGGAATCATCTGGTGCGCGCCACCGACGAACATCGGGCCGCCCTCCTGCGCGAGAGCCGGAGCATGCTCGGGCGGCAGGCTGAAGCGACCGCTCGAGCGGTCGTGCTCGAGGTAGCCGGCCGACGTCAGGCCACGCATCCATTCGAGCGCGTAGCGCTCGTCGATGCCGGTGCGCGCGGCCAGCTCCCCGGCTGTTGCGGGGCCGGCCTCGGCCAGGTCCCTGAACAGACCCAGCCGGTCGCCGATGACGCAGAGCGTCACGGTCATGGTGGCGCTGAAGTCGCCCAGCACCTTGCCCATGAAGGCCTCCACCTTTCCCTCGTCGATGTTCGCCTGCTGAGGCGCTTGCTGTACGGACATGAGTTCCCCCTTTTTGGTTGCTCTTCCCAGGGCGATCCTACGCTCGTAGGAAGGCCCATTTCAAGGCCTTGGCGGGGTGCATCCGGTCACGCTCGGGCAGGCCAGGGGTGGAAGATTTTCGGCCCGGCCGGCGTCCTTGTGTCGAGGACCGGCGACCGGGTCTATGGCGGGCACCGGGCGCTGGTCCTGCACGGAAGCCTGTGCGGGAATCGAGCGCGCGAAAGCAGGGCGGCGGCCGGTGCGCGATCGGGAAGAAGGCGAGCGCGTTGGGTTATAGGAGCCGCTGAACCAAGGGTGTGGGGCAGTTTCTCGCTCCGGGTGGAAAAGACGAGCGAGATGGCCCAGGCCGGGCTACTCTGGGTAGGCAGCACCCGGCGTCGCCGATCGGTATCTTCGACGCCCCGGGACCGGGTAGCTCGGTCTGGTTTTTTGCACAGTCGGCACGGAGGCCACTTTGCTGGGCAGGAGAGGATCGAGAGCATCACTTGCGCTCGGCGCGTTCGCCGCCGTCGCCACGATCCCGGCCTTCCTGTTGTTCGCGCCCAGCGGGCGCTGGAGCCCCGACGAGCTGGCCGTAACGCTGGCGCTGATCGCCCTCTTCAGCTACTTCGGCGCGGTCGCGGTCCAGGCCTCCGCACTGCTGGACGCCGGCTTCGTCGCGGCGCTGATCGCCGTGGCGTTTCTGGGTCCGCTGCCGGCGGCCTGCATCTGGATCGGGACCGAGATCGCTGCCGCGGTGATCGAGCGGGTGAAGCTGACCGCCTGGCTGGCGAACGTGGCGTCGTACGGTTGGAGCGCGCTGGCGGGCGGGATCGTATTGGCGGCGCTGGTCGATGTTCCGCTGGGGTCGGGCTCCGGCCTCGAGGCCTACGCGGCGGTGACACTCGCCGGTCTGGTGATGCTGGTGGTGAACTTCTTCGTGACCCGGATCCTGATCGCGGTCGTGCGCGACAGCGGTCGGTTGCGGCCGACGGTGAGGGGCGAGCTGATCGCCCACTCCCCCGCGACGCTGGCGATGATCGTGCTCGGCGTGATCACCTGCTTCGGCTACGCGCAGGTCGGGGTGCTGGCGCTCGGGCTGTTCGCCGCCGTTGTGGTGCTGCCGCAGTTGCTGCTGCCGGCACTGGTGCGCCCGCGGCCGGTGGCGGAGCTTGCGCACACCGAGGCCGTCGCGCTCTACGCGCAGGCGGTCGGCGAGGTGATGGGAATGGATCGTGCCGAGCGCCTGGTCCTGAAGGACGCGGCCCACTTCATGCGCGAGCGGCACTTCGCTCCACCGCGCGGCGGTCTGAGCGACTTGAGCGACGGCCACCGGCTGGCCCTGGTCGAAGCGGTGCTGTTCCACCGCGAGCACTGGGACGGCAGCGGCGGCACTCCCGGCGCGGTCGGCGGCGAGATGATCCCCGTCGCGAGCCGCGTGCTGGCGGTGTCGGATGCCTGGGCCGGTTTGACCGCGCTCGAGTCACCGCGACTGACGCACGTGCAGGCGCTGAACCAACTCGAGCAGCGAGCCGGCCTGCACTTCGACCCCAGCGTCGTGCTGGCGGCGCGCGTCCTGGTCCACCGCGAGTTCGCGGACCTCGGCGAGCAGAGCGCATACCAGCCGAGCCTCAGGCGGGTGCGAGTGCCGCTTTCGCTACAGCGGCTGGCGATGCGCCTCTGGGGCGAGGCCTCGCCTCAGTCGGCGTAGGCGCAGGCCATTGATGCCGCCCCGTGCGTGCGGGGGCCTCGTCATCCGTGCGTTTGGGGCTTACTGTCCGGGGGCGCGGGCGTAGGTCGCCTGCAGCGTTCCTCGCGCCAGGGCAAGCTTCGCGATCTTGTCGCGCACGTGGCCGGGTGACGAGCCGGCGTCGAGTCCGGACGGTCCCCGCAGCGCGTAGATCGCGAACACGTAGCGATGCGGTTGGTCGCCCTGGGGAGGGCAGGGACCGTTGTAGCCGGTCTTTCCGAAGCTGTTCTTGCCCTCCTTTGCCTTGGGCGGTAGATAGCCCTCGGCCACTCCGACGACCTTGGGGTCGATGTCGTACATCGTCCAGTGCACGAAGCTCTTGTCGCCCCCGGCTGCGTCGGGGTCCTCCATGACCAGGGTCAGCGAGCGCGCGAGCTTTGGCACGTGGCGCCAGTCGAGCGGCGGGGAGACGTCGGCACCGTCGCAGGTGTAGAGCTCCGGGACCGTCGCGCCCGCCTTGAATGCGGGGCTGGTGAGCTTGATCTGGTCCGGCGCCGCCGGCAGCGGCCCGGAGACGTTGCCGCCATCGTCCCCGCCGCAGCCGGCCAGGATCGGTGAGCCGAGGGCCAGGGCGATCAGGAGCAGAAGGCGAATCCTCATTACGGGCGATCCTAACCGCACCATCCGTCCCAACCAGCGTGGCCGCAACAAGGCTTCGCTAGCTTGGTTATGGGGTACGTACTGGTCTCGCGCACGAAAGCGTCGCTTCTAACTGCCTGCGCACTCGCCTGCGCAGCGGTCGCCGTGCTTGGCGCAGCTCCCGCGGCACAGGCGCGGCTGGCCGTGGTCTCGACCGGCAAGGCTCGTGTGGCCGTGGTCGACCTGTCGCGCAAGAAGGTTGTCGCACGACCGAGAGCGGGCCTGCGCACGCAGGGCATCGCGCTCAGTGTCGACGGGCTGCACGCCTATGTCGCTTCAGGCAAGGGAGCGCTCGGCCGCCTGTCGGTGATCGACCTGCTCAGCCGCAGCGTGATCGCTCGCGTGGCGCTGCCGGCGGCTGCTCGTGGAGTCGCGCTTTCGCCCGACGGCATGCGGGCCTACGTGACGGCCGGCGGCTCCTCCGGTCGCGTGGTCGTGGTCGACCTGACTAACAACGCCGTCTCGGGCGAGATTGCCGTCGCCGGCCGGCCGAACGCGATCGCCGTCTCGGCCGAGGGTTCCCGCGCCTACGTCACCTATGGCCGGCGCGGCGTCGCGATCGTGGACCTCGCCGCCGGCCGGCAGATCAAGCGCCTACGCGTCGGGCGCAAGCCGGTCGACGTGGCCGCGAACGGTTTTCGCGCCTACGTCCTGAACGCGCGCGGCGAGTCGGTGTCGGTGATTGACGGCGGCTCCCTGCGCGTCGCCCGCACCGTCAAGCTGCACCGTCCGGTCGCGAGCATCGAGCTGTCCCACGGTGGCTCACGCGCGCTGATCGGGCCTGGACCGCGCTCGCGCAAGGCGATCGTGCTCGACACCTCGCGCGGTCGCCAGGTCAAGCGCATCTCCACCGGCAAGGGACCGGGGTACGTATCGCTCTCCCCCACCGACGCGCGTATCTTCATCGCCAACCGCGGCAGCGGCACGATCACGTTCGCCTCCGGCTACAGCTTCCGCCGCCTTTCCGGGCGGATCAAGGTCGGCCGCCACGTGGTCGAGATGGCGGTCCAGCCCGGGTACTCGCTGATCCTCGGCACGCCCGGCCCCGACGTGCTCAAGGGCGACCGCGGCGCCGACCTGATCCGGGGCCTGGCGAGCGACGACTCGCTGAACGGCTTTCGCGGTAACGACGTGGTGGAGGGCAACGAGGGCAACGACACGATGTCAGGTGGCATCGGCAACGACCAGCTCGACGGAGGGCCGGGCGACGACAAGCTGTTCGGCAGCTACGGCCGGGACCGCATACTCGGCGGCGACGGCAACGACTACGCGGCGGGCGGTAACTCCAACGACGTCATCGACGGCGGCCCCGGCGACGACTACATCGACCCCGGTGACGCCGACGACAAGGCCAACGGCGGCGACGGCAACGACCGCATCGTCGAGACGGGCCTCGGCCGCGACACGCTCGAGGGTGGCCCGGGCGACGACTACATCGACGGTGGCCGCGCGGGCGATCGCATCGGAGGCGGGATCGGCGACGACACGATCGTCGGCGGAGGCGGTGTCGATCGCGTGGATGCCGGCGAAGGCAACGACACGGTGCAGGGCGGCCGCGCCGGTGACCGCCTGCTCGGGCGGGCCGGCAACGACCTGCTCCAGGGCCAGAAGCACCGGGACCGCATCTTCGGCTCCTTCGGCGACGACACGCTCGAGGGCGGGTCCGGCGACGACTACCTCAGCGGCGGCGATGGCAACGACTCGATCAAGGGCGGGACGGGCGCCGACAACATCGAGGCCGGGCGCGGCAACGACGTCATCCACGTCGCCGACGGCGAGGAGGACTCGGTCGACTGCTCCTCCGGCACCGACACGGTGTACGTCGAGGAGAACGCTCCCGAGCGCGACCACCTGCTCGACTGCGAGAAGGTGATTCCAGTGCCACCCGAGCTGACCGATCCTGGCGAGGTCGACGAGTCGGTGATCATCGGCGGCGACGGCAACGACGTGCTGAACGGCACGCCGGGTCCGGACCTGATGCTGGGCGGCTTCGGTAACGACTCCCTTTTCGGCCTCGACGGCAACGATCACCTCGAGGGCGACCCGGGCGACGATCTGCTCGATGGCGGAAACGGCGACGACCGCCTCCAGGGGCGCAAGGGCAACGACTCGCTGCTGGGCGGAGCGGGCAACGACCACCTCGAGGGCAACTTCGACAACGACCGCCTCGACGGCGGCCCCGGCAACGACTACCTCGAGGACAACCTCGGTGCGAACACGTTCATCGGCGGCGACGGAAACGACTACGTGCAGGCGGCGAACGGGGTTCACGACGTGATCGACTGCGGGCCTGGATCGGACCGCGCCGACATCGACCCGGGTGACAGCGTGGTCGGCTGCGAGGACGTGAGGCGTTAGGTGAACGAGCGTTTGCGGCAAGTAGCAGGCGCTTTACAGAGGTAAAGCCAGGATTTGACCGCCTGCCTGGCCGTCGGCGGCCTCAGCTGGATCTCCGGGCAGGCGCCCCCGGGTCGCCAGGCCCAAAAAGAAATCCTCCGATCGGCGCAAGGTTCTGGGCCGGGCCCCGTTTACATAAAGGAAGGTTGGACGTCGCGAGGCCATAGAGCCATGGGAGCGGTGTTCCGATCTCTGTGGTGAGCAGCAAGAAAGTCCGCCGCAGGGTACGGAGGCCCACAGTTTGGACAGGGAGGCGCGCATCGGAGCAGGGAGGCTCCGAAAAGGGCAGGAGGCCCGCTGGCTCACTTCCGGGCGGCCGGCGCATGGATGCGTCGGCCGCTCGTTGTTTCCGGCCGCTTCTGCCCTACGCCGCCGCGACCCGGTCGCCGGCGCCGAGGAACTCGAGCATCTGGCGGTTGATCGCCTCGGGCCGCTCCTCGGTGCTGAAGTGGCCCGTGTCCGGCAGCAGCTCGAGCCCGAAGTCATCGACGTGGGGCTCGTAGCCGCGGTACATCGAGGGCGAGATCGCGAAGTCATCGGCTCCAGACAGCAGCAGGGTGGGGGTCGTGAGGCGGCCGTCGACGTAGCGCCGCGAGACGAGCGCCGGAAATTCGCGTGTGAGGAAGGTGCGGTAGAGCATGACCGAGGCCTCCACACGCGCGGGCTCGCGGAACTGGTCGGCGAAGACCGCCACCTCCTCGTCGGACCACGCGGACGGGTTCGGACTGCGGCCGCGCAGTGTTCGGTCCATGACGTCCCGCGGTCGGTTTCGCAGCAGGTAGCGGCCGAGCGGTGACGCCGCCACGCCCATGTACCAGAAGCGCCGCGATGCGGCGACCGTGTGGAGGTCGGTCTTGGGCCAGGGAGGCGGAATGTTGAGCGCGACGAAGCGCTCGAATCGCTGCGGGTGAGCGATGCAGGCGAGGAAGCCGGCCCAACCTCCCCAGTCGTGACCGGCGAGCCTGACGCGGTCGAGGCCGAGCGCGTCGAGGAAGTTGATCAGGTCGGTGGCCAGCTCGCGCTTGTCGTAGCTGCCGGGCGGTGCCTCCGACCAGCCGAAGCCGCGCGTGTCAGGCGCGATCACGCGGTAGTGCTTGGCCAGCTCCGGAATCTGGCGGCGCCACATGTACCAGTGCTGGGGCCAGCCGTGCAGCAGCACCAGCGGCTCGCCGGTGCCGGCCTCCGCATAGTGCATGCGGATTTCGCCGGCCTGCGCGAAGTAATGGGAGACGCCCTCGACGTGCGGGAACGGGCGGGTGCTCGGGGGCACAGCGGCGGCCATCGATCGAGGAGCCTATAGGCTGATCGGCAATGGGAATCCTGAGCGAACAGGTCGCCAACTACCTGGCCGATCTGCGCCCCGAGCGCTCGCCGGTGATGGCCGAGATGGAGGCCGTTGCGGCCCGCGAGCACGTCCCGATCGTGAACTGGGAGACGGGGCGCTTCCTGGCAACGTTGGTGCGCGCGCTGGACCCCGAGCGAGTGCTCGAGGTCGGGACCGCGATCGGCTACTCGACGCTGCACATGGCCGAGGCGCTCGGTCGCGGGCGGATCGTCACGATCGAGCGCGATCCGGACAAGGTGCGTCAGGCGCGCGGGTTTCTGGAGCAGGGCGGCGTGGCGGATCGAGTGGAGATAGTGGAGGGCGACGCGCTGAAGGTGATCTCCGGACTCGAGGGCCCGTTCGACCTCATCTTCCTCGACGCCACCAAGGGCGAGTACGCGCGCTATCTGGAGCTGGCCGAGCCGAAGGCGAGCGAGCGAGCGGCGCTGGTGATCGACAACGTGCTCATGAGCGGCTCGGTCGCGTTTCCGGACGGCGTCGAGGTGCCCGACGACTTCGGCTCCTGGTGGAGCGCCGAGCAGCGGCGGGATGCGCGCGCCCTGAACGCGGAGCTCATCGACAGCGAGCGCTGGCTCGCGGTCGTGCTGCCGCTGGGGGACGGCGTCGTGTTCGGGGCGAAGCGCTGAAGCTCCCAGGTGAAGTCGCGCGAGAGCTGCGCGCGATCGCGTACTCCGACAACCCCACCCAGAGGCACCTGCGCGAGCGCGTGCTGGCGATCCTAAGCGCCACCCTGCTGCTGGACGCGGTGGCCAGTGTCGCGATCTACTTCTTCGAGCGCAACACCAACGGCACCCACATACGCACCTTCGGCGATTCGCTCTTCTGGGTCTCCACCCAGCTCACCACCGTGTCGTCGCAGCTACCGAATCCGCTCACGACCGGCGGTCGCATCCTCGACGTCTTCCTTCAACTGTGGGCGGTGCTGTTCATAGCCTCGCTGGCAGGCTCGTTCGGCGCCTTCTTCCATCGCCGCGGCCTCGAGCGCGACCCGATCAAGCACCCGCCAGCCTAGGGAACCTGATCAGTCGGGCACTGACGGGGTCCCGACCACGGGCCGGGCACGCAGCATCGCCACGCTGACGAACACAACCCACAGCACGAACAGGACCATCGGGATGAAGAAGACGGAAGCGAGCAGGATGACGGCTGTGACGAACCCGAAGTAGGCGATCCACACCGGCAGCACCCCGGTGCGCCGGATCACGATCGAGGCCGCGTCGATCATCGCTATCACCGCGAACATGCCCGCGATCACCAGCAGCGGGTAGCCGAGCTCCGGCAGGTAACGGGCCGCGTCCGCGCTGGCGAACTTCTCACCACCGAACGACACGTCCCCGGCGACGCTGATGAAGGCGCAGGCCGAAGCCATCAGCAGGCCCGTGAACACGAGGCCGCTGCCGTAGGCGATCGGCGTCAGCCGTGAGGGCTCCCCCTCGGCAGCGATCAGACGCGTGCGCAGGCTGGCGAGGAACCAGAAGAAGAAGACCCCGGCAAGGATCATGAGGTAGCCGCCGGCGATCAGCTGAAGGCGGTCACCGGAGTCGTTGTAGAAGTTGCTGATCTCCTGCGCCGAGTCATCGCCCTGGGGAAGGTTCCCCACCGTCATCGCTATGCCGACGACGAAAAGCACGGCAAAGACGATGCCCGCGATGGGGCCCCATCTGTCGAAGCGGGAAGTGACCATCTGAATCCTCCTGGTAGAGCCTGGAAGTGAGCTAGACGACGGCCAGCGAAGCGCCGGCAATCAGCGGCGTCATCGGGACTGTGAGCCCTGCGTAGGTCGTCTCCTCATCGGCGACACGCAAACCTCCACCCCTGACGAGGCTCGCGAGCCGGGGCGCGAACAGCGGGTCGAGCTGGCTGCCGGCGCCCTCCTCGAGCGCGGCAAGCGCGTCGTCGACCAGCGCGGCGCTGCGGTAGGGGCGCTGAGAGGTCATCGCCTCGAGCGTGTCGGTCGCATGCAGCAGGCGGCTCTCGCGGGGGATGCTCTCTCCCGAGAGGCCGTCCGGGTAGCCGAGGCCGTCGAAGCGCTCGTGCAGGTGAAGGATCCAGTTCGCGATCTCCCCCAGCCCGGCGCGCTCGACCATGGCGGCGCCGATCTCGGAATGGCCGCACATGACGGCCCATTCCTCGGGGCTGAGCAGGCCGGGCTTGTGGAGGATGGAGTCCGGGATGCCGACCTTGCCGATGTCGTGCAGCAGCCCCGCGACGCAGATCATCTCCACCCTTGCTTTGCGCATGCCTAGGTCTCGTGCGAGCGCGGCCGCGAAGCGTGCGGTGCGCTTGGAGTGGCGGTAGGTGCCCGGATCCCTGGCCTCGAGGGACAGGAGCAGCTGGTTAATTGCGCTCACGGCTGCTCTTTTCTGACCCTGGCGGCGCATACCTTTGCGCTGCAAGGCTTGATTCGCCGTCAGTCCAGGCCGTAGAGCTCGCCGAACTTGGCGCTCAGGTAGTCGACGTAGGGATCGACCTCCACCGGCCTGCCCGTCGCGCGCTCCACAACCTGGCCGGCGGTCAGCTTGCGGCCGTGGCGATGGACGTGCTCGCGCAGCCACGCCCGCAGGGGCCCGAGGTTGCCCTGGGCGATCTGGGGATCGAGGTCGGGCATCGCCTCGCGCGCCGCCTGCCAGAGCTGGCCCGCGATCAGGTTGCCGAAGGAGTAGGTCGGGAAATAGCCGAACGCGCCCTCGGCCCAATGCACGTCCTGGAGCACGCCGCGGGCGTCGTCGGGGACGTCGAGGCCGAAGAGCGACTTGAAGCGCTCGTTCCAGGCCGCCGGCAGGTCGGCGAGATCGAGGTCGCCGGCGAAGATCGCCTGCTCGAGCTCGAAGCGCAGGATGATGTGCAGGTCATAGGTGACCTCGTCGGCCTCGGTGCGGATGAATGACGGCTGGACCTTGTTGATCGCGCGGTAGAACGTCTCGGCATCGACGCGGGCGAAGTGGTTCGAGAAGGCCGTGCGCACGGGCCCGAAGAAGTGGCGCCAGAAGGGCCGACTGCGCCCGATCATGTTCTCCCACATGCGCGATTGCGACTCGTGCAGGCCGAGTGACGCGGGCCGGGCGAGCGGGCTGCGCTCGAGCGCGGGGTCGACGCCGTTGTCATAGAGGCCGTGCCCGATCTCGTGCAGCGTGGAGAAAAGCGCGACCGCGATGTCGTTGCCGCTGTAGCGCGTGGTGATGCGGATGTCGGTGGTGGCGAAGGAGGTCGCGAACGGGTGCGCGGTCGAGTCGAGCCGCCACCAGTCGGAGCTCATCGGAAAAGTGTTGAGGATGGCGTGCATCAGCGAGCGCTGGCTCTCGAGCGAGAAGCGCCCGTGCAGGCAGGAGTCGTCGACGGTGTCGGAGCGCTCGGCGATCTGGGCGGCGAGGGGGACGAGTCGTTCCTTCAGCTCGGCCAGCGGGCGCGCGATCTCGGCCGTGGTCATGCCGGGCTCGAAGTCGTCGAGCAGAGCGTCGTAGGGATCAGCGACGTCGAAGCACTCGATGTAGCTGCGCTTCAGCTCCACGATCTTTTGGAGGTGTGGGAGAAGGAGGGAGAAGTCCGAGCGCTGGCGTGCTCCCTCCCAGGCGTGCTCGGCGAGCGCTGCGGCGCGAGTGATCTGGCCGCGCAGACCGGCCGGGACGCGCATCGCCTTCTCGTAGTCCTGGCGAGCGACGCGGATCAGTGAGGCGTCGTTGGAGTCGGGCGGGAGGGATTCCTCGTAGGAGCGGACCTCGTAGAGCAGGTCGCCAATTTCTGTGGAGGCGAGCCGCTCATGGCGGGCGCGCTCGATCGAGGCCACCTGCTCGACCCGGGCCGCCGCCCCGCCCGCGGGCATCATCACCCACTGGTCCCACTCCAGCACCGCCTGAGCCCGGTCGAGGTCGTGAATCTTCTCGAGCCTGAGCTTCAGCTCGGTGAAGGCGGGCGGCTGTGGCATCCGGGGACCATATCCGGGGCGGTTGACTGCTTTCACCCCAGCCCGAGGCCGCCGCGAAGCGGGTAGCGGTAGGGTCCGAGACCGTGAACGCCGAGCGAGACCTGGACGTGGTGGTATTCGGAGCCACGGGCGTCACCGGGAGGCAGGTCGCCAAGTACCTGGCCGAGCGGACCGCCGGTGACGGGCCGCGCTGGGCGGCAGCGGCGCGTGACCCCGCGAAGGTAGAGCAGGTGTTGGGCGAGATCGGGGTAACGGCGCCCGAAACGATCGTGGCGGACGTGAACGACCCCGACTCGCTCGCGGCAATGGCCTCCCGTGCGCGGGTGGTGCTGAACCTCTGCGGTCCCTACACGCTCCACGGGCAGCCGGTGATCGAGGCGTGCGTCGCGAACGGCGCCCACTACGTCGACCTGACCGGAGAGATTCCGTTCGTGCGCCAGATGATCGACGCCTACGACGCCCGCGCGCGCGGGGCCGGGGTGAAGGTCGTTCAGGTGTGCGGGTTCGAGGCGCTGCCGCCCGACCTCGCGGTGCTGCTCGCCGCCGAGACCGCGCAGGAGCGATTCGGCGAGGGTCTCGCGGAGGCAGACGTCGAGGTGAGCTTCTCCGGGCCGCCCGGCATGCCGCGGCCCTCGGACATGATCTCCGGCGGCACGCTGCAGAGCCTGGCCGCGGCGGCGGGAGGCGAGGACGCATCCGCCGTCACCGACCC
>JBBQNR010000054.1:0-20009 GCA_038330145.1 Solirubrobacterales bacterium | reverse complement strand
GGGTTTTTGGTGCGGGCTTGGTTTGTATGTTTTTTTTCCGGGGGTGCCTACCCGGCGGGGGTGGGGGGGGCCACCCCCCCCACCAATTGGGGGGGGGGTGCCCGGGGCCGGGTCGACGTCGTCGTCCGCGTCATACGGCGGCACCGCCTTGAGGTCCTCCCACGTCTCGAACTCGACGTCGTTGCCGAACAGCTCTGCTGCGGCTTGCAGCAGGGCCGAGTTGTGGGAGCCGCTACGCGTGCTGCCGGATATGCCGAGGACCTTCATGGCGCTAGGCCGCCTTCACGAAGTAGAGCTCCGCTGCGATCCTGACGTCGTTCGAGAGCGCCTGGTCACCCGACGGAAGCTGCGCGTTCCAGTCGACACCGAACTCGGTGCGGTCGACCGTGGCCTCCACCTTCAGGCCGATGCGCTCGTTGCCCAGGTAGTCCGTGACCGGCGCCACGGCTGTCCCGGTGACCGTCACCGGCTTCGTGACGCCCTTGATCGTGATCTCTCCGTCAACTGTCACGACTTCGCCATCGAGAGCTATCTGCTCGGCCGAAAAGCGAAGCTGTGGATGACGCTCGGCGTCGAAGAAGTCGGGGGCCAGGAGGTGGCCCGCCAGGTTCTCGTCCTTGACGTCCACGCTGCTGACCTCGGCCACGCCCTCCAGCGTCGCGCCGCGATCGTCCCGTGCGAGCTGTGCCTCGACCTTGCGAAGCGCGCCCTTGAAGCTGCCTCCGAGGTAGTCGACCTCGAAGCCGACGTGGGAGTGGACGGGGTCCAGCTGCCAGGTGCCGGCCGGGGCGACGGTAAGAATCGCTGTGCTCATAGCTTGTGTCTCCTAACTTGAGTGGTATATTGTTGACTACGCAAAGAACAGTAGCAGCTTAGATTGACTTCGCAACTATTGTCCCCACAAGCACCCTCTCAGGAAGTGTCCCCGCCGGTTCGGGCATGGACACGGCTCGTGCGTGCCTACGCCTCCACGACGCGCCTCCTGAGCGCCCAGTTACAGACCCAGCACGGCCTCAGCCTCAACGCCTACGAGGCGCTGCTGGTGCTCTCGCGGGAGCCGGACCAGCGCCTGAAGCGGGTCGACCTGGCCCGCCGGCTGCTGCTGACCCCCTCCGGGGTGACCCGGATGCTCGACGGTCTCGAGCAGGCGGGGCTCGTCGAGCGGGCCTCCTGTGCGACCGACCGGCGGATCGCCTACGCCCAGCTGACGGATGCCGGCCGCGACAAGCTGAAGGCGGCGGCGGGCGCGCACGTCGCCTCGATCCATGAGCTGTTCGAGGGCCAGCTCTCCGAGGCGGAGATCGCGAAGCTTTCGGAGGTGCTCGACAAGCTGCCGGACGTCGCCGGGCCCGACGCCAGCTGCGGCACCTGACCACAGCCCGACGATGGCTCCAGCCGCTACGATCGGCGCTCGGCCGCAGCGACCCGGGAGGCCCGATTGACCTCGACTCGCAGCAATCTCGACAAGGTGCTGGTAACAGACCGCGAGCACTGGCTGGACGGACCGCCGCACGATCTCTTCCGTGAGATCCGCAGCGGTTGTCCGGTTCACTGGAGCGAGCGCATCACCGAGTACCCGAACGAGCACGGCTTCTGGTCGATCACGACGGCGGACGACGTGCACACGGTCAGTCGCGACTGGCGCACGTATTCATCGGAGCGCGGCGGCATCACCGCCGTCACGGACATATTTCCCCTGGAGCTCGTTCAGGCGATGTTCATCGGCATGGACCCGCCCAAGCACGACCGCATCAAGGCGCTCTTCCAGGCCGGCTTCACGCCGAAGCGGATCGCCGCGCACGAAGACGAGATTCGCGCCATCGCGGTCGACGTGCTGGACGCGGTGGCGGGGCTCGAGACCTGTGATCTCGTGCCCGACGTGGCGCAGCCCGTCGTGTCGCGCGTTATCGGCAGCTTCATGGGCATTCCGCCCGAGGACGATGCGGTATGGGCCAACCTCATGAACTCGGCGCTGGGCGCGGGCGACCCGGACCTCAATCCGCTCGGCCTCGAGGGAGTGGTGCAAAAGGACATACCGGAGATCTTCGAGCGCTGCGGCAAGCTGATCGCCGAGCGGCGCGAGAACCCGACCGACGATCTCACCAGCGTGCTGGTCCATTGCGAGATCGACGGCGAGAAGCTCGAGGACCCCGAGATCGTGATGGGCTTCTTCCTGCTGGTTGCAGCCGGCAACGACAGCACCAAGGCCACGTACTGCAGCGGCATGCGGGCGTTGATGGAGAACCCCGACCAGCGCGATCTGGTGCTCGCTGATCCGTCGTTGATCCCGGGCACGGTCGAGGAGTCGTTGCGGATGTTCCCGGCCTTCGGGCATTTCCGCCGCACGGCGACCTGCGACACGGAGCTGAACGGACAGAAGATTCGCGAGGGCGAGAAGATCGTGATGTGGTACGTGTCGTCCAACCGCGACGAGACGCGCTACGAGGATCCGGACCGCTTCGACGTCAGGCGCAACCCGGAGCACCAGGCCTTCGGCGCAGGTGGCCGTCACTTCTGCCTCGGTGCCGCCCTGGCACGGCTCGAGTTACGAATCCTGTTCGAGGAGACGCTCAAGCGCTATCCCGCGATGGAGCTCGCGGGCACGCCGCTCTCGGTCGAGTCCCCGTTCCTGAACCAGTTGAAGACGTTGCCGGTGCGGCTGTCGCCGTAGGCGCGTTCCGGTAGGTAGCGCAGCCGCGCGACCTCGCGGCGCCTAGAATCCCTGCTGGGAAGAGAGGAGAGGCGTTGCGGAGAATCGTGTTGGCAACGATCGTGCTCGCCGTCTTGGCGGCGGCTGCAACCGCTTTGGCTGAGCCGGTGCAGGAGTTCAGCTTCGAGCTTCGCGACGTCAAGCCCGACGGTCGATTCACCGTGCTGTACACGCAGCGCAGCTACGACACGACGGGCGGCATACCGACGCAGCCGACCGAGTTCCATCTCAGGCTGCCGGCCGGAGCGAAGCTGCGGCGCGAGTTCCTGCGCAAGCGGGTTCTCTGCGACACCAGGAAGCTCGAGAGGACGCGCGATCCGAAGTCCTGCGGGCGCTCTCAGGTCGGCACCGGGCGTGTGCTCGTCGACGCTCGGCCGTTCATCACGGAGCAGATTCCCGCGGACCTATGGCTGTTCCTCGCCAAGGGCACGACCAGGAAGGCGGTGGCGAGCCTTGCGATTCTCGGCAAGCAGGACCAGAGCGCGCCGGTCGTGCGGGACATCCCGGTGGTGAGGGACTACCGCGCGCCGCTGGTCTTCATGAACCTGCTCGACCAGCCGACGAAGGACGGCCGCTACGGCTACAAGCTCGTCTTCGGCAACAGCCCCACCGGTGGCGGGACCGGGGCCGCGTTCAGCATCGCCGAGACGAGGGTCGTGAACCGCGGCTTCACGCTTACGAAGCGAAGGGCCGCCTGCTTGCGGCGCCGCGGCGGCCGCTGCGCGAAGACCAAGCGGGAGCTGAAGCGGCTGTTCTGGTTCACCCCGCCCAGGTGCCCGCCGTCGGGAAGAGTCAGCTTCCAGGCGTTCTTCGGGTATCAATCCATTCCCGACGTGGTCAGAACCACAGAATTGCCCTGCCCGCGCTTCGACCAATGACCCCTACCGAAAAGGTGAGTATGAGAAAGCATCTTCTGGCGACAACGATCGCGCTTTCCGCGCTGGTCCTGGTTGCAGGCTGTGGTGACGACAACAAATCGAGCAAGGACAGCGTCACGATCCAGACCCAGCCGACGCAGACGACGCCTCAACCCGAGACGCCGAAGGCCGCGACCGTGACGCCGACCGCGGGCGAGGCAGGCATCGGCAAGAAGCCCAAGGTGCCAAAGGGCAAGGGTGACCCGCCGTCGAAGCTAGTCGTCCAGGACCTGATCGTCGGCGAGGGCAAGGCGGCGAAGGCCGGCGACACCGTCAACGTCAGGTACGTCGGCGTGCTGTTCGACAACGGCAAGGAGTTCGACGCCTCCTGGGACAAGCCCGGCAAGGGCTTCAACGTGCCGCTCGGCGCAGGCGCCGTCATCCCGGGCTGGGACCAGGGCATCGTCGGCATGAAGCAGGGCGGCCGGCGCAAGCTGATCATCCCGCCGGACCTCGCCTACGGCGCACAGGGCTACCCGCCCGACATTCCTCCGGACGCGACGCTGATCTTCGACATCGACCTCAAAAAGGGCGCGTAGGCGGCCCCGGAGGCCGCCGTTCCCGGTGAAACGTTTCGAGAAGGGCCACTAGGCGATCGAGAGATGCAGGGAAACGGTCGTTCCCGACTCGCTCGGCACTATCTCCAGCGCATCGCAGAGCTGCCGCGCTATGGGCAGGCCCCATCCGCCGGCTGCCACGTCGGCGGGCGGCAGCCATCCGGCCAACGGGTCGTGTAGGCCCGGGCCTGAATCGGAGATTCGGAATATCAGCTCGCCGGCGTGCTCCCAGATATGCGCGTGTACCGGCCCACCCCCGTGCGTGAGAGCGTTGGATGTGGCCTCGTAAGCCGACAGGACGAACTGCTCGGCTCGCTCCAGCGACATGCCGGCCTCCAGCGCCTCGCCGGTAACGGTACGTCGGAGCGAGGGGCCATCGAGGGGAAGCTCCGTCAGGCCCTGCGGCTGAACCGCCGGAGTGCCTGGGACGAAGTCCGCGGGCGGAACGAACGCACCGCATGCGACGGTGTCGCCGGCGCTCTGCACCTGCTCCGGGTGGGTGTGGGTTGCATAGGCGAGTATGTCGTCCGGGAGCGCGGCACCGTCGTAGAGGCAGATGAAGCGCATCGGCGCGTGGGCGAGCGCGAGGTTGATGATCGACTCGTAACGGCCCCACTGGCGTAGGACCGCATCCGATCCCACCCACACGGGTTCCCCCATGGCGCGCAACGTCGTGCCCTCGGGCAGCTCATCGACAAGGCTCAGAAACGCCTGCAGGCGTTCGTAGGGCTGCACGCACCACTCAGTCGTGTCGTGCAGCTGGACGAACTCACTCTCTTTGCCGAGCTCCTCGCGCAGCGCTTCGACGTTGGGGCGGTGGGCAGCCGCGAACACGGTGTCGCCGCGTTCGAGACCTTCGCGCACGAATGGCGCCATGCCGGCGACGAACTCTTCGGGGGAGCCGTAAACGAACGCCTGGTGTACCAGCCTGTCATCCCGGGCACGCATCGAATCGTGGCGATCGGCGGCTGCGGAGGGGTCCACGTTCGCACGCGCTCTGGAGCTCGCAATCGTTGCAGCTGTGTCTGGACCCGCTTCTTCCGTCATGAACGCCTGGAGAGTGGCCTCCCGCTTGTCTCCTACCCGAAAAGGCTAACCCCTAACACCGTCGGGAAAGCGCCAGCTTCGGGCGTGGCCTCGGCGGGATCGGCCCGAACCGCTACAGCCCCAGCTCAGGGTGATGCCGGCGAACGTGGTCGGCAAGTGCCTCCCGGACCCAGCGCTGGGTCTCCTGATCGGCCATCCGGTAGCGGCCCAGCAGCTGCTTCTGGCCGCTCAGCGGCAGACCGGCGATGATCCAGCCGGCCGCAAAGCGTTCGAAGAGCATCTCGGAGCTGCGTCGCCAGCGGTCGTCGGTCGATGCGGCGGCGCCGCTCACCATCTCGGTCAGCTTGGCAACCGTTCCCGCCGAGACGGAGTCGCGCAGCGTCAGCACGTTGCCCGCCGGGTCGCGGTAGTCGCTGGTTGAGCCGGCGGCATCGGCGGGACCAGCTCGTCCCCGCCGTCGTTGGCGCTTGCCCATCATCCGTCGTCGTTTGCTATTCGCCGCTGGAGACGGTCGCCCGCGCCTGAGGCTCCGTATTCGCGGCGTGGACATCGCGCAGGACCGACTGCACGCGCTCGTCCGTCTCCATGCGCCTGTCGAGCAGCGGGTTGAGTACTCCCCGCAGCACCGAGTAGACGACCCACCAGCGCGGGGCGATCACACGGGGTGCGCGGTCCTCGATTCCTCGCACAAGCGCCTGCCCGGCCGCCTCAGGTGTGATGCGCCTGGTCAGGAAGGATGGAAACGACTCCAGGAAGCGGTCGCCGAGCGGATCTGCGAAGGCGTCGCGCACCATCCTGGTGTCGACGAAGCCGAAGTAACCGACGGTGGCGCTCGCTCCCGATGAGGCCAGCTCGACGCGCAGCGCGCGACCGAGCTGCTCGACCGCAGCCTTGCTCATCGCGTACGGCATCGCGAGCACGCCGTTCATGAACGCGTAGACGGAGGCGATCACGACTATCTGGCCCCTGCGCGTGACGACCAGCGGGAGCGCCGATCGAACGGTGTTGGTGACGCCGGTCAGGTTGACGTCGAGCACGCGCTCGAACGCGTCGCGTTCGGCGATGCTGAGCGGTTGCGGCTCCGGCGCGATGCCGGCGTTTGCGACGGCTATGTCGAGCGCACCGAAGCGCTCCACCGTTTCGTTCACCGCCGCGTCCACTGCCGCAGGGTCACGCACGTCGGTCTCCAGCGCGAGCGCACGGTCGTCGCCAAGCTGCCGGGCAGCGTTCTCCACAGCGTCGCGGTCCACGTCGGCCAGCGCCACCGAGGCCCCTTGTGCGTGCAGCAGCCGGCCGAGCTCGAAGCCGATGCCCCGCGCACCGCCCGTGATCAGCGCCGTTCTTCCGTGGACGTCGTAAGCAGCCATGCGCGCCGATCCTAGACCAGAGCGCCGGGCGTTGCGAATCGGCGCAGGGGCTCGCGGACCCAGTCGGGCATCGGCGTCTTCTGCCAGCCGTCCACGTCGACGAACACATGCTGGAGCCGGCCCTCCACGAGCAGCTCCGCGTCGCGCATCACGTCGATCTCGGTCGTGATGCTGGTGTTTCCGAGCCGGGTGATCCGCGCCTGCAGGCTGAGCGCGTCGTCGAAGCGCGCCGGCACGCGAAAGCGGGCGTTGGCCTCCGCCACGACGGCGTCGATTCCCTTCTCGACCATCTCGTTCCAGGGTCCGATCGCCTCGCGCCACAGCTCGGTGAATGCGACGTCGAAGTACATCAGGTAGTTGGCGTTGAAGACGATCCCCTGCGGGTCGCATTCGCCGTAGCGCACGCGCAGCTCGTGTGCGAAGGGAGCGCTCATGGGGCGGGGAATCCTAAAGGCGAGTCGGTCAGCGCGCTGTCGGGCGCAGAACCGCGGCGAATGCCGTCTCGACCGTAAGGCGCGCGACGTCATCGGGATCCACTGGGAACATCTGTGGCACTCCGGGGGCGAGCTCGCGCACTCCGACGCCGATCCGGGCCAGGTGCATGGCGCCCAGTCCGGTGGCATACAGGTGGTTGGCGACCAGGTCCGGGTCCTCGACGTCGAAGACACCCTGCTGCGCTCCGGCGGCGAGTACCCGTGAGAGCCGGGAGAGGCAGGCGCTCATACCCTGCCCGAGCTGTAGCAGGACCGCGGGCGAGACCGTCTCGGAGAGCTCTTCGATCGGGCGCCTCATCAGCGACAGCGCGCAATCCAGGAAGGCGGGATAGCGGAGGCAGAACTGGGCGTAGCGCTCGCTCACCTGACGCAGCTGGGCGATCGGCTCGAGCGACTCGTCGACCTCCTCGAAGCTCTCGGCCAGCTCGGACAGGTAGCGGTTCACCGTCACCACGAACAGCTCCTCCTTGGAGGCGAAGTGGCGGTATATGAGGGCCTTGTTGATGCCGACGGCCCGAGCGATCTCCTCGATCGGTGCGTCCTGCACACCGCGCTCGTCGAACAGCGCCCGCGTCGCGTCGACTATCTCGCGTTCCCGCTCGCGCCGGGCGGTAGCCCGTGCGGCGGCGGGGCGGGTGCCGTTCTCACGCGCCTGCCCGGAGCCGTTCATGGAGGCTCCATTGCGACGCTTGCCGTCGGTTCTGGGCGTTTGATCGCGTGCTGCCACAAAGCCATCATAGACATCCGGACTGATGGTGTCACCCAGAGAAGGAAAAAAAGTTTGAAAGAGGGGTTGACAACCGTTTACAACTTTAGCTACATTACGCCCCTGGCTGTTACGGCCAGCACCGTCGAGCACCGCGACCTCCGGTTGAGGGGGCTGTGCGTTTGGGGAGGAACGGTGTGAGGGCCCTTGCGGCATCTTTTCGCTCGCGAGGGCCCTCGCAGCCGCTTGCAGCCGGCACTGGCGGGAGCTCTATGCCGGCTGGTGGCCGGCCGCCACTGTCTGCCGATAAACGCTCGCATGGGCAGGTGTGCCAACGTCAAGACGCCCGTCTGGGTCAAGCTCGCGCTGTTCGCGGCCGCCGTGGCGGCGATCGCGTGGTGGGTCGTAGACCGCCAGGACCGGCGAGGCAACGAGAACCGGCTGAGCGCCGTCGCATCGGCCATCTCTGGCCGTGACGTGAAGGTGCGATGCCCGGGACCGCTGAGCCGGGTGTTCGGCTATGAGACCGTCGATGGCAGCGTGCGCTTCGACGAACGGGGGCGGCCGGCGCGCGACACCAAGCTGAGCTCGGAGCCCTGCGCAGAGCTGGATGCGCTTGCGGAGAGACGGCGCTCCAAGGCTCTGCTGTGCATCAAGTCGGGTGGCGGATGCGGCGGCGACGTCGAAGGCCTCGCCAGGGCGGTGGACACGCTCGCTCACGAGTCCTGGCATCTGGGCGGCATCACGGACGAAGGCCAGACCGAATGCCAGGCGCTCCAGACCATGGCCTGGGCTGCCCGCCGGCTCGGAGCCAGCGAAGCACAGGGCGAGGCCCTCGCGAAGTACCAGTTCCTCAACGCCTATCCCCGCATGCCCGAGCGATATCGCTCCTCCGAGTGCGGAGACGGCCACAAGTTCGACCTCCATCCGGAGTCCTCCTCCTGGCCCTGAGTCTGGCCCTGAGTCTGGCCCGAGTTCCTGGGCCCTGAGCGGGCGCCTGGTTTGCCGGCCGGGGCGGAGGGCAAGCTATCCCAAGATGTCCACCGCTCAGACAGGTGCGCAGCTCGAGGCGGGGACCTACGTCACCGACGGGACGCACCTCTACTACGTGCTGGAGTTGGTGGAGGGGCAGACCGTCCTGTTCGAGGATGCTCTGGACGGCGGCGTGATCTGGCGCCCGCTCGACGAGCTGGCGGGTTCGGCATTGCGGCCGGTGCAGCCCGAGCCGCTCGAACCCGAGCCCGAGCCCGAGCCCGAGCCCGAGCTCAGCCTCGGCTGACGCAGGCTTCGGCGTCCTGGCGCAGCTTCAGTGCACGGCCGCGACGGGCCGGCGGCCGCTCAATGGCTGCTGCTTGACCGGTGGGGCAACGGGCGGCCGCGGGGCGGAGCGCGCAAGGCGATGCAGTCCCCACGCCAGCAGAGCCAGCAGCCCTAGAGCAATCGCAAGCACGGCGCTGTAGGCGAGCGCACCCAGAGCCGGCGCCGCGCCCTTCTGCTCGCGCTGAAGGATCTCGTTGTCGGAAACGAAGGCACGCTCGAATTGAGGCGGCGCCGCGACCTCGGCAGCGGGGATCGCCAGATCCTCGGGCAGGTAGACGGGCAGAGCGGTAAGCGACCTGCCGCGGTGCAGGCGTATCAACGCCTTCCAGCTACCGTGGAGCGGGATCGGCTTGGTGCTGCGATAGCGACCGGGGCCCGTGCGTTCGAGCCGGTCGACCACCAGGCCGCCTCCCTGCCACGCGGTTGCGGTCAGCCAGGCTGCGTCATCGGCGGCGTCGGTGGGGTGGAGCGTGACTGTCAGGTTCGCCGCGCGCTCGGGCCCGCTGCGAACGTTCTCGAGCGCGACGGTTCCGGTCACGCCCTGCTGTGCCGGCTTCGTGAGGCCGTAGCCGACGAGCGCCACGATGACGGCCGCGCCGATCACGGCGGCAGGGCGCAGCAGCGGCGTGCGCGGCATGGTCTCGGCGGCAAGGCGAGCCCCGATCCATGCTCCCACGAGGCTGCCGGCGAGTGCGGCGGTCAGGCCGAGCAGGGCGGCTTCGGGCAGCAGGGTGGAGGGCCACGGGATCGGCATCCAGACGTGCGACCAGCCCCACTCGGCAGCCAGCCCCACGGTGCCGATCAGGCCGCCGGACCAGAGCCCGAGCGCCAGGGGCCGAGAGCTCGAGATGCGCAACGCCACCAGTTCCACCAGCAGCGCCTCGACCACGTAGAGCGGCATGTGCGGGGTCGACTCCCCCAGTACCGGGCCGACCAGCAGCGCAAGCCCGCCGCGCACCGCGAGAAAGAAGGCGACAGCTCCAAGGGCACTGCCGCGGCCGAGCCAGACGCGCGTGGCGACCAATGCGATCGACGCCGCCAGCATGATCAGCAGCGGCTGGAACACGAACCTGAACTGCGGCACGCCGAAGTCGAACTCCGCCTGGAACGTGGAGAGCCCGATCAGGAAACCTCCGGTGAGCGCCATGCTGCGCGCGCGGAAGACCCAGCTCAGCTCCCGCATGGGCCGCTCGCTCCCGGCGCTTGCGCGCACGCCCTCTACCAGCAGTACGGCCATCCCGACGAGCGTCATCGCTGCGCCCCCGATCAGCATCAGGTGGGTCGGGCCCCACAGCGTCACGTCCTGGCCGAACAGCCGGTGCCAGAAGTCGTCGAGGGGAAAGCCGAGCAACGAGAAGGCGCCGCAGGCGCAGACGAGCACGCCTCCCAGCGGCGCGTACCAGTCGTCGGCGATGCGGATCGCGCTCGCGCTGGGGCGCTCGAGCGGCAGCACCATCGCGACGAATCCGGCGCTGAAGATGCCGAACAGCCCGGCGAGGATGAAGTAGTGAGCCGGGTTTGCAAGCGGCCCGGCGTCGCGACCCACGTCGATGTGAAGCGAGATGTCCCAGTACATCCCGAACAGGGCCGTCAGCAGCGAGACGGTGGAGATCGCGGCCGGCAGAGAGGCCCAGCCAGGAATCCCGGACGTCCGCTCGGAGAAGGCGGCGGCGCGCCCGAGCAGCTGCACCCGGCCGCTGCGGTGGCCTGCGCCGAGCGCGAGCAGGGCGACGGTCACCAGCACCGCGCCCGTGGTCGCGATCGCAATCTCTCCCAGCGCGGCGCCTCCGGCGGGCTCCGAGTCGGCGGCGGCCGCGGGAGCTGCGGCGACTGCGGCGGGCACGATCGTTGCGGCGGCAAAGAGGGCGAATCGTCGAGCTGCGGCCATCTTTTGCTCCTCCTGTGCGTGTCTCTTTCCCCGACGCGGCCCGCGTGAGCGGGGCGCTGAGCAGAACATTACACGATGTCATGTAACGTCGTTAGGTGTTATCGTTCACACAGATGGCGGTCCTCACCCAGCCAGCCTCAGCCGAGCTGACCATCGAGCAGCTCGCCCACGAGACCGGCATGACCGTCCGCAACATTCGCGCGCATCAGTCCCGTGGCCTGCTGCCGCCGCCAGAGGTGCGCTCGCGCACGGGCTACTACGGCCCCGAGCATGTCACCCGGCTGCGCCTGATCCAGGAAATGCAGGCCGACGGCTTCAACCTCGGCTCGATCAAGCGCCTGGTCAGCGGAACGCAGGGCGCTTCCGAGCAGATCCTCAATTTCAAGCGTGTGCTTGCGGAGCCGTTCGGATCCGACCGGCCGGAGCTGCTCGACCAGGCCGAGCTGGAGCAACGGCTGGGAACGGAGCTCGACTCGAAGGCGCTTGCCAAAGCGGCGAAGCTGGGGCTGCTGGTGCCGCTGGGCGGCAACCGCTTCGAGGTTCCCAGCCCTTCGCTGCTGGCGGCCGCGGAAGAGGTGATGCGGAGAGGCGTTTCGCTGCCAGCCGCGCTGGCGGTCGTGGAGCAGCTGCGCCGTCACTGCGAGGCGGTCTCCAAGGCGTTCGTGAAGCTGTTCCTGGAGGAGGTCCTGCGGCCGTTCGAGCAGGCCGGCAACCCGGAGGGGCGCTTGCCCGAGGTCCTGGAGTCGATCGAGCGCCTGCGCCCGCTCGCCTCGGAGGCACTGCTGGCGGTGTTCCAGCAGACGATGACGCACGAAGTCGAGTCCGCCTTCGGCAAGGAGCTGGAGCGGCGAACCAAGCGCAGCCGCTGAGTCGCCGGCAATTCGCGATGGCGTGCGTTGCGGGTTAGACTCGCGCCGCGATGACTGAATTCAAGTCGGCGGAGGAGTTCCGGCAGGTGATGGACCGGGTGTTCGAGATCATGAGCACCGATCCCGACATGGGGCCGAAGCTGCGCGACGCGCGTGTGCCACAGCGCTTCGAGTTCCCGGACCAGGAGCTCGTCGTCAACATCACCCACGACGACTCCGGCGGCGAGCAGAACCTGCGCTGGAAGTGGTCCGACGCCGTCGACTGGGAGCCCAAGGTCGAGATGGCGATGGATTCGGACGTGGCCAACAAGTACTTCCAGGGCAAGGAGAACGTGCCGATGGCGCTCGCGCGACGGCGCATCAAGAGCTCGGGCGACATCAAGTCCGCGTTGAAGCTGATCCCGATCACGAAGCCCGTGTTCGCGAAGTACCGCGAGATGCTCGAGCGCGAGTACCCGCACCTCGTCGTCTGAGAGACCGGTGCGCTCGCGGCCGGCGCCGGAACGTTCGCCGTTTCCGGTCGACCGTTTCGAACGGGGCCGCTAGGCCGCAGGCCGCTGCGGCTGGACCGCGCGCGGCAGCGCCGGCCAGGTGGACGGCGGCCCGTCCGGGCGACGCACGCGTTCGGGCTCACCCTTCGGAAGGTCGCCGAGACGCTCACTCTGCATCTGGGCGAGTTGGCGGGACACTGTCTCGACCGCCCTCTCGATCACCTCGTGACGCCGCCGGCGGCTCATCAGGTTTCCGCCCATCAGCTCGAGGTCCTCCCGCTGGGGCTGGATCAGCTGCACCTCCGTGCCCTGCTCGCGCAGCTTCCTCGCCTCACTGCCGAGCCTGCGCCCCGAGGCAGAGCGCATGAATGCTTGCAAGCGCTCGATCGGATGCCTCGCCGGCACGGCGTCGAGCGTGGATGTCGGGTTGAGGCAGATCACGAGCTCGAGCTCGTGTCCAACCAGCACGTCGAGGTTCGATGGTGAGTGCATGCCTCCGTCGACGTAGCGCCGGCCGCCGATCGTGACGGGGAAATAGAAGCCCGGTATCGCGCAGGACGCGGCCGCCGCCTTGGCAAGGTCGGCACGTGGAGCTTCCTCACTCCCGAACGCGACGCGCTCGCCGGTCACGTAGTCGCACGCCATCGCCCACAAGTTGGGATGGTCGACCCATCCGTCGGGCACCGCCCGGCGAACGATGTCCTCCAGGGAGGCGGTCGACACGACACCTCGCGGAAGCCAGCCGCTCACGAGCGCGCCGGGTGTGTGACTTCGTGGCTGCGACAGCGTTTTGAGAGCGAGTCGCCACGACCCGGGGCCGATCGGTGGAAGCGCTCGCTGGAGCTTGAAGGTGGCGCCGCCGGAGCGGTCCGCCTCGGCCGCAGGCCGGCCTCTGGCGTCGGCGAGGCCCTCGAATACCTCACCGGCGGAGTGGGCCACCATGAACCAAGGCGGCACGCCCGCGACGCACAGCGACCCGATCAGCGATCCGGCCGAGGTGCCGACCACGTGGTCCGCGCTGGCCGGGTCCCAACCCGTCTCGGTCGCGATCGCGTGCAGGGCTCCGGTGAGCCAGGCTCCGCCCATCACACCGCCGGCTCCGAGTACCAACCCTGTTCTCACCGGACGTTTGACCTATGGCTGGACCGCAAGGCGCTCAGAGTACCGCCCGTGGGCGGACCGACGGTGGTCCGGACTCACCCTCCGATCAGCCGATCAAGCTGCTCTGCGGCCCTCCTCGCCGACGCTGCGCATTGCTACACTCGCCCCGACAGGCCGGGTAGATGCCCGGTATCGCAGTGCAGGTTGGCGCAGTAGTTGCCTGAAGTGCAATCCTCCGCGTTGCCAGCACACAACCCGTGGAGGACTACATGCCAACGGGAACCGTAAAGTGGTTCAACCCTGACAAGGGCTTCGGCTTCATCACCCCCGACGAGGGCAGCACGGACCTGTTCGTGCACCATTCGGGAATCGAACAGGAGGGCTTCCGCTCTCTCGACGAGGGAATGAAGGTTTCGTACGAGGCCGAGTCGGGCGACAAGGGGCCAAAGGCCGTCAAGGTCAGGCCGGTCTAGCTCACTCGGACCGAACCACGCGAAGTAAGCCCGCCCTTCGGCGGGCTTTTCGCTTTCTTGGAGCCGAGAACAACCTGGCTTCGGCCGCTTCGCCGCCTACGCCCTCCCCGGAATACGATTGTGGCTTGACCAGCATGCGCAGCCCGGGGCCGGCAGACGCCAGCGTGATGGCGCGTGCGTTCGCCTATCTGTACGGGGCGGGCGGCACGCTGGTGTTGCTCACGCTCTTGCTTCCGGTGTCGTCCGACGGCGCCCCGGCCGGAATGGTGGTGCCCGCGTTGCTCGCGTATTGCGTCGTGATCCTGACGCTGACAGTGGGCGAGCGGATCCCGCTCTGGGCCTTTCCGGCCCTGCCCGCGTTCGGAGCTGTCCTGATCACGTCGATCGCCTATTCGAGCGGGGCGGAATCGTTCAACGCCTATGCGCTGCTCTATTTCTGGGTGGTCCTGTCGGCGTTCTTCTTCCTTTCCTGGTGGCAGGCTCTACCGAGTCTCGTGCTGGTGGCGGTTGGGTACGGCATAGTCCTGCTGCATCACGACGAGGCCGACAGTCCGGTCCTTTACTGGTTGATGGGATTCGGCACGCTTTCGGTCGCCGGCATGTTGCTGGCTGCACTCAGAACCAGCATCCAGAGCCTGCTCGCGGCGCTGCGCGAGAACGACCTCCTGAAAACGACGATCATCAGGTCGGTCTCGCATGATTTCCGAACTCCGTTGACGGCGATCATCGCCGCCGGTGAGTCGAGCGCCTCAACAAACCTCGACGCGAAGGATCGCGACGAGATCGCCTCGGTGATCGTGAGCGAAGCGTCACGGCTGTCGGAGACACTCGCCAAGCTGATCGACATGTCGCGGCTCGAGGGAGGGGCCGCGGCTCCCCACGGGACTTGGTGCTCCGTCGAGGAGCTGATCGAGGAGGCGCTGGCGCGCACCCCGTCGGGAGATCGCTTCGAGCTCGCGCTCGAGGGTTCGCTGCCGCTGGTATGGGCGGACGCCGGGCAGATCGAGCGTGCGCTCGTGAACCTGTTCGAGAACTCCAGCCGCTTTGCCGGTGACTCGCCGGTGGAGGTGTCGGCCAGGGCGCAGGACGGAATCGTGATCATCTCCGTCAGGGACCACGGGCCGGGGATCCCGGCACAGGAACAGGCCCGAATCTTCGAGGCCTTCTTTCGCGGTGACAGTCACGGCGCCGGGCATCGCGGCCCCGGCCTGGGGCTCGCGATAGCCAAGGGCTTCGTGGAGAGCAACGGCGGCGCTCTGCGAGTCGATTCGAAGCCCGGGGCGGGAACGGCATTCGTGATCGAGCTGCCGCAGACAGACCGCGGGTGAGCAGGGCGCCCTGGTGGCCCTCCTCAAAACGTTTCGCCGCAAACGGCGGTCTCCGAAACCGCCAGGCGGCGTCCTCGGTCACACGCGTACTCACCGAGTACGCGCGCTCCCTGCGTCCTTGTCTGGCGGCCCCGCAGCCTCGCCGTTCCCTGGCGAACGTTCCGAGAAGGGCCACTAGGCAACGAGCCCCCAGCATGCCGGGGGCTCGTTGAACCGTCATCTCGGCTAGCAGCCGATCACGGGATGGTGGCCAGCGTCATGGCATTGAAATCCGCACCCGGTGTGTTGCGGCAGGTGTGGTTTCCGCTCACCTGCGCGTAGGAGAGGGCGATGCACTTGCCGATCGCCTTCTCGCCGTACGCGTTCGGATGCAGCGATTCCTGCGCGTCGCCCTGGCAGCAACCCGAGTTCAGCCAGCGGACCCACTCGTGCTGGATCGGCGAAGGCGAGCTGGTGACCAGGCTCGAGCTGCGGTGGCAGACCTCGTGCCCGTTCAGCGAATCACGCACGTCGAGGAATCGCACTCCCTTCTCCGATGCGACGCCGCGCATGTTGTCGACTATCGTCGGCGTGGCCGTGTTCTTGGCCCAGTTGGCGTCCACGTTCCAGAACGGGCAGCCGCCCTCGGTGAGGCGGGACCAGCCCGACTCCGAATAGCGGATGTTCGAGCCCACCGGCACCGGCGACGCGTAGCCCTGGACGATGAGCTTCCACTGCGAGCTGCTGTAACCGGCCGCCGACATCACGGCGCGGACCTCGTCGATCGCTTTGCGCAGCCCATTTGCCGCCGCGGGTAGCGCGGCGACTATCTCGGCCTGCTCCTGAGCGTTGCACGTATAGCCCAGCGTCCAGGCGACCGTGCAGTCGATCACGTGATTGGAGAAACCGAGGTCGTTCGCTGTGATGTTGAGCAGCACCAGCTTGACGTTCTTCTGCTGGGCGATCGGCGCAAGCTGGTCTGCCTGTGGAGCCTCGCCCTTGAAAGCCGCGCCGCCCTGGGAGGCGCGCCAGATGTTGTTCGATTTGGCGCCTGAGCATGCCAGGTTGATCTTCTCGTTGACCGCGATCGCGGCGCTTTTGATCGGTGCGACGTCGGCGCGGTGACAGCCGTTGGAATACGAGCTGCCGTAGACGCGCGTTGCGTCGTAGCTGCAGAAGATGCCGAGCGTGCAGCGAGCCGCACGATCGGTGCCGGCCCGCGTGCCGATGATATTGAGGCTGTTGCCCTGCCAGCGGCCGGCCTCACCGGAGCTGAAGCTGTCGCCGAGCGCGACTATGGCGGTGGTCGGTGACGTGGGGCCGGCGTTTGCCGCCGGAGCAAGTCCCAACACAACGGCGGCGATTGCAAGGGTGAAAGTTGCAACCCTCGATCTGGTCATCCACTCTCCTTCCCCATGGGTGAATGACGCCCTCCGCCCCCGAGCGTGGGCGAACATATCGCATCCGCCCCCCGTTTTCGATTCGGCCGCCCCCGGGTAACAATTGCTCGTGACGCGGACCGGGAGCGATCGAGCGCAGGGGCAGAACGGGCGACGGGATCCTGAGGGTCCGACGGACCTACGGCCGCGCTCGTGGTGGAACGTGCTCAAGCGCACCGTCAGGGAGTTTCGCGAGGACAACGTCACCGACTGGGCGGCCGCCCTCACCTACTACGGCGTGCTGTCGATCTTCCCCGCGCTGCTGGTGCTGGCGTCGGTCCTGGGCGTGATCGGCGAGTCCGCGACCCAGCCGCTGCTGGACAACTTGGGCAAGGTGGCGCCGGGACCCGCGAAGGAGATATTCACGGGCGCCATCGAAGGCATCTCACGCAACCGCGGATCGGCCGGGTTCCTGCTCGCCGTCGGCCTGCTGAGCGCGCTCTGGTCTGCCTCCGGCTACATCGGTGCCTTCATACGCGCATCGAACTCGATCTACGAAGTGGAGGAGGGGCGTCCGTTCTGGAAGCTGCGCCCGCTGCAGATCGGCATCACGCTCGTGATGGTCGTGCTGCTGTCGGTCAGCGCGGTGGCGGTCGTGGTCACGGGGCCGCTCGCAGAGGAGGTCGGCGGCGTGATCGGCCTCGGCGACGCCGCGGTGACGGCCTGGGACATCGCAAAGTGGCCCGTGCTCGTGCTGCTCGTCAGCTTCATGTTCTCGATCCTCTACTGGGCGGGCCCGAATGTCCGCCAGCGCGCGTTTCGATGGCTGACACCCGGCGGTGTCTTCGCGGTCGTCCTGTGGATCGTCGCCTCGGCGGCGTTTGCCTTCTACGTCGCCAACTTCGGCTCATACGACAAGACCTACGGCACCCTCGGCGGGGTGATCGTGTTCCTGATCTGGCTCTGGATCTCGAACATCGCGGTGCTGCTCGGAGCCGAGTTGAACGCGGAGCTGGAGCGCGGCCGAGAGCTGGAGGCCGGTGAGCCGGCCGACCGCCCGCTCCAGCTCCCGCCACGCGACGATCCAAAGGACTAGCGGAACCGAGCTCGACTCCGGCGGCGGGGGTGGGCCCCAGGACCGCGTCGAGGCTGGCCTGGACAGGCGTTGCAGCGCCGGCGGGCGGCATCCGGCCGGGGTTCAAGGCCAGGCACCAATCGTGCCGATATGCAGGTGAGAACGCGAGGTTCTCCCCAAGGATGCCGACGAGAAGCGACCAAGGCCGCTGGCCCGCCCAGCAGCTTGCCGAATTTGTTGCCCTGGTGTCGTCTTTCAGCGACGCCGGCTCCGCCATGCGTGGAGCCGTCGAGTGGGCGGCGGGGACGTTTGATGCCGAGGTCGCCGCCGTCGTCAACTCACCGTCTGTCGAGGCGTCGATCGGAGTACAGACGTCGGCCGTACCTGCGCTGCTCGAGGTCGCCGCCGGGGCGCGCAACTCGCTCGAGGTAGCGGGCGTGGCCAGCTGCGGAGCCGTCGCCATGTCGCTCGGCGACGCGCGCGGTGGGCGCTTCATACTCGCGCGCTCCCAGCCTGCCAAGTTCGACACCCACGAGGTGGAGCTGTTGCGCGCGACTTCCGCCGTGCTGGGGATGATGCTGGACAGGCTTCGAGCGCTCGCCAACGAGCGCACGCTGCGCGAGCGAAGCGAACGCGAGCGCGTGGAACGCGAGCGCGTGGAGGGCAACTATCGCAAGCTGGTCGAGAGACTGCCCGCCGTCGTTTACATCGCCGACGTCGGAGAGCACGGTGCATGGCGCTACGTCAGCCCGCAGGTGCAAACGATCCTCGGCTTCCTTCCGAGCGAGTGGATCGCGGACCCGGATCTCTGGATGAAGCGGCTGCACCCCGACGACCGCGAGCGAGTGCTCGCCGCCGAACGCGCGGTGCTGGCGGGCAAGAGCTCGTTGCCGCCCGGCGACTACCGAATGGTGGCGCGTGACGGGCGGGTGATCTGGTTCATGGACGATGCCGTGCTGGAGTACGACGAGAGTGGCCACCCCTACTGGCACGGGGTGCTGTACGACATCACCGACCGCAAGCGGGCCGAGGTGGAGCTGAAGGTTCGCGCCGCGCAGCAGGCGGCGGTGGCACAGCTGGGTGAGCAGGCGCTCGAGGGCGCCGACCTCGCCGAGCTCATGGACACTGCGGTCGCTGCAGCTGCCAAGATTCTGGGCGTCGCCTACGGCAGCGTGCTGGAGCTGCTCTCTGACCACGACTCGTTCGTGCTGCGCGCCGGCGTCGGCTGGCCCGAGGGCAGCGCGGGAAGCATGAGGGTGCCGGCTGGACCCAGTTCGCACGCCGGGTTCGTGCTCGAGCGCGGCACACCTGTGATCGTCAACGACTGGGCGGGCGAACAGCGCTTCGAGCGCCCGATCCCGCGCGGCGACGAGCTTCGAAGCGGCATGGCGGTACGGATCGACGGCCAGGTGCATCCCTTCGGCGTGTTCGAGCTGCAGTCGACGCACATGCGCGTCTTCTCGCCCGACGACGTCAACTTCGTTCAGTCGCTCGCGAACGTGCTCGCCGACGCGATTGACCGCCGCGCGGCGGAGGACGAGATTCGCCACCAGGCCGTGCACGATCCGCTCACCCGACTGCCGAACCGGGTGCTGTTCCTGGACCGTTTGGCGCATGCGCTGGCGCAATCGAGGCGGCGCAACTCGAAGGTGGCCGTACTGTTCCTCGACCTCGACCACTTCAAGTTGATCAACGACAGCCTCGGCCACGCCGCCGGTGACGAGCTGCTCACGGCGGTCGCCCCGCGCCTCAAGCAGGCGCTGCGCCCGGGTGACACGGTGGCCCGCTTCGGCGGCGATGAGTTCGGAATCCTGATCGAGGACATGACCGACGAGCGCGACGCCGTCTCGGTCGCCGAGCACATCGGCGCGGTGTTCACGCGCCCGTTCGTGCTCAAGGGCGTCGAGCACTTCCTCACATCCAGTATCGGGGTCGCCGTCGCACACGAGGGCATCGAGCGGCCCCATGCCTTGATCCGGGACGCCGACGCTGCCATGTACAGGGCCAAGGAACGCGGACGCGGCCGCTACGAGCTGTTCGACCAGGTCATGCGCGCCCGGGCGGTGGAGCGACTCCAGCTCGAGAACGAGCTGCGCCGCGCACTCGGCCGCGACGAGCTCACCGTGCACTACCAGCCCGTCGTCTCGCTGAGAACGGGAGAGATCGTTGCCGTCGAGGCCCTGATCCGCTGGCAGCACCCCGGTCGAGGCCTGATCCTGCCCGAGGAGTTCATACCGGTCGCCGAGGAAACGGGCCTGATCGAGCCGATCGGGCGCTGGGTGCTGGAGGAGTCCTGCCGGCAGACGGT
>JBBQNR010000053.1:0-20197 GCA_038330145.1 Solirubrobacterales bacterium | reverse complement strand
TAGCCCTGGCGCGAGGAGTCCCCCGCCGGGACGACCTTGATGGAGGGCATCCCGGTGTCGAGCTCGAGCACCGGGACCGAGAGCGCGACCAACGCCACAACGGCGACCAGGCCGTAGGCCAGCGGTCGGCGCCACAGGCGCTCGGCCCAGGCGGCAAAGCGCGGCGAGCGGTGCTCGCCGGAGTGCACCCACGGCAGCGAGAGACGATCGACCTTCGGCCCGAGCTTGGTGAGCACGGCCGGCAGCAGCGTGACCGTCGCCGCCAGGATGAAGATGACCGAGAGCATGATGCCCAACGCCATCGAGCGAAATGCCGGGCTGGGCACCAGCATCACCGCGCTCAGCGAGATGAGCACCGTCAGGCCGCTGAAGAGCACGGCCTTGCCGGCGGTGTCCATCGCCTCGCCAACCGCTTCCTCGGCGGACAGCTTCCTGCCGAAGAACGCGCCACGGAAGCGCATCACGATGAACAGCGCGTAGTCGATGCCGAGCGCGAGCGCGAACATCAGCGCGAAGTTCATCGCCCAGATCGAGATGTCCAACAGCTGGGCGCCGATGTACAGCGACCCAGCGGCGGCGACCAGTCCGAGGATGGTCAGCATCAGGGGCAGCCCGGCGGCGACGAGCGAGCCGAAGGCAAGCACGAGGATCGCGAGCGTGACCGGCCAGGAGATGACCTCGGACTTGAGCATCGCCGTCTTGTTTGCCTCGTTGAAGTCTGACCACATGCCCGACGCACCGGTCAGGTTGAGGTCGATGCCGCGACCGCCGAGCGCCGACAGCTCGCGCTTGAGGTCGTCGGCGGCGCGCACCATGTCGTTGGAGTTCTTGGCCGCGCCCGCCTGGATGACGGCCGTGTGACCGTCGCGCGAGATGGAGAAGCCGGGCCGCGGTGCCACGACCGAGGAGATCGCGTCGTCGCGCCTGAGCGTCTGCTGCGCGCGGCTCAGCGTTGCCTGGAACGCGGAATCACGCACCGTCTTGTCGCGCGAGTACACGACCACCTGCAGGGCGCTGGACGACAGGCCCCGGAAGTTGCGGTCGACGAGCTCACGGGCCTTGACCGACTCGGAGCCCGTGGCCTCCCAGCCGGCGCCGGACAGCGCGTGCTCGGCCTTGGGTGCGAGAACGCCTAAAACGACGGCGATGAGGACCCAGGCGCCCAGGACGGTGCGGAAATGGGTGGCCGTGTAGCGCCCGAGCAGGCCGATGGGTCCGAGGTTGCTCATCGGGAGGCTCCCGGGGTCGTCTGGGTCGTCTGCGAGGCCTGCGAGGACAGGCCCAGCACGCGGACGAGTAGGAATGAGGTGGGGCACGCTCCGAGCACGACGAACAGCCACTGGTTGACGCCGACGAAGGCCGTCAGCAGAAGAAACCAGGGCGAGACGACCGCGGCGAGCCCCGCGCTCAGCAGGGTCACGGTTCCGGCAAGTGCGAACAGCGCTCGCTCGAGTGGCCAGCGGCGGCCGGCGTCAGGCGGGCACGAGACAGTAGTGCGCGTCACAAGACACCTCCAAGCACGGAATCGAGCTCGGCGATCTGGCGCCGCAGGCCGCCACAGACCTGCTCGCACAACTCGAACACACCCTCGTCGGCAATCGCGTAGCGGGCGAAGTTGCCCTCCTTCCTGCGGCCGACCATGCCCGCGTTCAGCAGCACGCCCAGGTGCTTGGAGACGTTCTGTTGCGAGGCGCTTGTTGCCTCTTGCAGTTCGCTCACCGTCGCAGCGCCATCGCGCAGCCGGTCCAGCAGCTTGATCCGCATTGGCTCCGCCAGCACGCGGAAGCGGTATGCGATCAGATCGATGAGCGGGTCGGGAAGCGGGTGGGGGACTGGGACTTCGATCATGTCGGCCGACGATAGCACAACTAGACCGTGGTATAGATGTACACCTGTCGCTCGTGCCTTGCGTCCGGTGGTCGACACGCGTTCCCGCTGTGACCGTTTACGGTCGCGCAAGACGAGGCCCGCGAGATGATGAAAGCGTCGCTACATCTCGGGGTTAGGGAAACACGAGAGGAGCCCGATGGCACCCGACAGACCCAACCCGGAGATCCCCCGCTGGATACCTACGATGTTCCGCGTCGCGGGCGTCGCCAACTGGCTGATCGCCGGGCCGTCGATGGTCGCGCCGGGGTGGAGTGCCCAGATGTTCGGCGCCCCGGCGCCGCGCCCGCCGTTCCCGACCCAGGCGTGGTCCGGGATGGCGGTGATGTTCGGCCTCATGTTTCAGGAGATCGCCGCCGACCCGCTCGGCAAGCGCGCGCTGATCCGCTACGGCTGGGCCGAGAAGCTCGTCTCGGCGACCGCGATCACGGTCGGCTACCGTGCGGGCGACGCACCCCGCTCCGTGCTCGGGCTGCTGACCATCGCCGACTGGGCGATGATCCTGCCGTTCGCGTACGCGAAGCGAAAGCTCGACGCGATCGCCGCGGCGGGACACGGCTAATGAGCGCGCCGGAGTCGCAAGCGCTCGCGTTGGTCGTCTCTTGAAGTGACCGCCGGTTCCGCTCTGCAGTCACCCGTAGAGCCGACTTCGGTACGAGGGCGTCGCGCGTCAGCGACGTCCGTGGTGGCGCCCTGACCTACGCATGCGGTTGAGAAAGGCCTCGAGTGAGTTCATGGTCAGGTTGGTGAACATCGCCAGGCGAATGACTGCGTCGAGGTCCCGGCGCTCCCTTTCGTCGAAGTGGCGGCCCATGGCGCTCTCCAACTCTGGGACGACCACGCGCGGGTGGGCCTCGGCACGAGCGGTCGCATACGCCAATGCGAAGCGGTGGCTCTCGTCTGAGCGTTCAGGGCCGCCACCGGTCGGCCCGGACAGCCCGGCCTCCGAAAGGAGCCGTGCTTCCCAGGCTTCGTGGGCCACGGTGCAGTAGCGGCACGCATTCACCTGGCTCACGGCGGCCATAATCCCCTCTCGCAGCGCCGGGTCGAGCCGGCGGAGCCGGTAGACCGCGATCACGCGCGGCGTTGAGCGCAAGACACCCCATAGCTCATGGGGCAGCTCGCCGGCCCGAAGGGTGCGCTTCCCCGGAACCGGCGCTGGGATCCCGCTCGGGCCCGAGTCGGGACTGGCGTACATGGTCATCTGGGAATGGCTCCAGCCCTGTCGGGCCGCTCCTGAACCTGCGGAGCGTCAACCCGCCCGTCCGTGCGTCATGCGTCAGCGGTGACCTCTTGCCCGGCAAGAATATTCCCTCTTGTTTCCTTTCTGCAAGCTTCGCTCAGTCGCGACCGCAGCGTTTTTGGCTCAGAGCGATGGGCGGTGCCGGGTTCGAACCAGCGACCTCCTGCTTGTAAGGGAGGCGCTATCGAAGAGGAGCCTGGGCTTCCCGGGGCTCGAAGCGGTCACTCACGAGTGACATTGCCGGTCGGGATCGCTGCAAACAAATATTGAATGGGCAAGGCGACGCGTTCGTCGCTATAGCGGGGATGAGGACGTGGCAGGTGCGCCGGACGCAGCGACGACCCGACCCCGCGGCTGGCTACGCGAGCACCTCTCCAGAGGCTGTGAGACGCTCCTGCGTCTTGTCGCGGGCATCGCGAATCGTGTCGCAGGTGAGCAGGAGATCGATTGCCGCCTCGACACGTTGGGCTCGGTACAGGTTGCCAGCCTTCACGGTCTTGGGCGGCACGATCGGTGGCCCGAGCGTGTAGAGGTATCGCACCGGCCGCCGCTCATGCGCATTGTGGCGGCGAGCCTCGTCGTGGCGCCCGGCTCCGGGAGAAGCCCGGACGAGTACCACCAGCCGTATCCCTCGAGTTCGGGATCGCCGTCCTCGACTTTGGAGAGTCGGAGCTGCCATAGATCCGACAGGCGCGGTGCAACTGACTTCAAACGGCCAGCAGGCTGGCCGGGAGGGCGGACGGCGCGTCCTTCCTTTCTGCGCAAGTTCGGGCTCGCGTCAGCGAGCCGTCAAGCCTGCTTGAAAAGAGGAACGGTGGGAGGTCTCAGCCGCTCAGCGAGCCACGGAAACGTCAGGAGAACCACAAATATTGAATGGGCAAGCGGTTGCACTTGCGTGTTTGCGACGTGCAAAGGTTGGCGGGCGAGTTCGGGGCTGGCTCTTTGGACGGTGACCGTCAGCATGGCGAGGATCTCCGCTTGGTCTTTCTAAACCGCCGCAGGTGATAGCGAAGCTATCGTGCCAGTGAAGCTCAGGCCTGCTCGACGCGCAGTCGTGCTCCGGGATCGCCGAAGACGAGATAGTTCTGTGCGTCGTTTCGGAAGAGGAACGCGTTCGTTATCCGCTCCTCGACCTCCGGTGTCAGCGTCAGCGTTCCCTGCTTGATGCGATCCGCGGCATTCGCGAGCTTCACACTCTCCCTGCCGTACCGGTTGTTCAGGTCGGCCATCGCAAACGCCACTGGCCGCCTTGGAAGTGCCGAGCGCCTTCACGAGGGCGGCCTTTGTCGCCGCGTCGCCGAGCAGCCCCTCGACGGCGAAGCCGATCTCGGTCTCGACCTGCTCCATCAGCGGTTCGGCCATGAACCGGCGGCTGTAGTGCGTCGGATCCAGTGGTCCGCCCTCCGGTGCGAAGAACAGGGCACTGTCGGTCGCGACGGGCTCGGCGGCGGTCTCGATGCGCACCACCTTCTCGGCGTAGGCCGCAAGATCGTCCACCGAATCGAAGTCGAGCCTGCCCACTGCCGAGCCGGTTTGGAGGAACGCCTGGAAGAGAAAGGGAAGCGGCTGGGGCACATGCGCTCCCCCTTCGCGCGAGATGCGGCAGTCTCCTCCGACGTTCGCCCCGCTACCGCTGTAAGACAAAACGGCAGTCTCGCCGCAGCCAGCCCGCCTCGGCACCCCGATCGACACGGCATAGACCTTGTCGCCGCGGCGGATCGTGCGGATGCACTTGCGGCGGGGCTTGCCGGTGCTGCGACCGGTCGTCGTGATCACGCCGAACCCGGAAGGCGGAAAGAGCATGAAGAACGGAAGCTCCAACGCGCTCAGGACGCGCCCACCTTGCAAGGAGCGGACGAAGGGGTTGTGCCGCCGCTCGGCGACGTATTTGCCCCTTTCACGGCAGGATGCGCTGTTGCGGCTCGTCCGAAGCGGGAGTCCTAGCTTCGCGCTGGGGCCAGCACCGCTTCGCCCGGATGGGCCCAAGTGCACGGCGCTCGTGTGAGATAGTCCGCGGGTGACCACCTCCGAGCAGTCCGCCGACCGCCTCGTAGCCGTCGACGACCTCGGCGCCTCGCACGTAGTCGTCGTGGAGAAGACCCCGCACGGCGCCCTAGCCGTTGGCATCAGCGCGGGCAAGCCATTCGCGGTGTCCAACCGCTGCCGCCACCTCTTCGCCTCGCTGGGCAAGGGGCACGTGACCGACGACGGATGCCTGCAGTGCCCGTCGCACGCCGCGCGCTACGACGTCGGCACCGGCGAGATGTTGCGGGGTCCCCAGGGCGCGTTCAAGCCGCTGGCGGGCGCCGTCAAGGCGACGACCGGCGCCCGACCCCTGAAGACATTCCCGGTCGAGGTGCGCGACGGCGCGATCTGGCTGGTCGACTTACCGACCGACGCCTCGGGTCGGTGACGCGCCGTACAAGCGCATCCGGGACGTGCGGTTCGTCAGATGCGATCCCGAACGCCGTCGGGAAAGATCCTCCGTCGTGAGCTTGTGACGAGTCTTTCTTAACTGCAACGCGCTGACGCTTCGCACCCGTCCGCGTAGCTTCCGGTGCGGCAAGGATGGGCGCGGCGCATGCGAAACGGACGGAGTCTCAAAGCGGCCAGGCGCTGATCGTCGCGTTGGGTGCGCTGTTCGCGCTGATGCTGGGCGCTTCGGTGCTGTTCTCGCTCGGCAGCGCTCTGGCCGGCAAGGGCCGCGCGCAGCGCGCTGCCGACCTCGCGGCACTGTCCGCCGCGCGGTCGATGAAGGACGACCTCGAGCGGCTGTTCGAGCCGGCGGCGATCGACGGTCGCCCGAACCCGTATCACCTGAGCGAGGCGCACTACCTGGCGCGGGCGCGGGCCGCGGCGCTCACGATCGGCCGGGCAAACGGGGCACGCCTCCAGCCGGCCGACGTGACCTTTCCCGGCGGGGACCAGTTTGCCCCCTCGCGCGTGAAGGTGGTGGTGCGCGGGAAGGTGCCCGTGGGTGGCGATTCGGTCCCCGTCGAGGCAGTCGCCGTGGCGGAGGTCGTGGCGCCGCTGGGCGAAGGCGCTCCGCTCGAGGCGGCCGGCGGCGGCTACAACGGGCCGCTCGCCTACCGGCAGGGCAAGCCGATGCGCCCGGACGTGGCGCGGGCGTTCGACCGGCTTGCGGCGGCCGCGCGCGCTGACGGGACCCGGCTGATCGTCACGTCCGGCTATCGCTCCGACGCCGAGCAGGCAGAGCTCTACGCGCGCCATCCCGACCCCAAATGGGTCGCCCCGCCGGGAAAGTCGCTGCACCGGTTCGGCACCGAGCTCGACCTCGGACCGCCGGCGGCCTACGGCTGGCTTGCCCGCAACGCGCGCCGCTTCCACTTCGTCCAGCGCTACTCGTGGGAGTGGTCGGAATTGTGGACAGCCGCGATCCAGGCCATCGGCGGGGCAGGCTCCGGCTCAGCGTGTCCGGAGGCGAGCTGGCGGTCGGTAATGACCTCGACGACCTCCGCGCGGAGCACCGGCTCGATCCAGGCGGAGCTGGCGTCGAGGACGAAGTCGGTCGGGTCCACCGACTCAGGGTCGCCGGGAGGATGGAACCGGAACGCCTCGAAGTTCGCGACCAGGATGCGGTTGACAGCCTCGACGCTGTGGGCGCGCTCGACCTTGCTCGCGATTGCGTCGCGAAGGCTGGTAGCGAAGTCCAGCAGCGCGTCCCGCGGGGCCTCGGTCGGAACACTTGCGAGAGCGTCGCGCGTTGCGGTCAGGCGAGTCTCGGCCGCGGCGAGGTCCTGGCGAGCCTGCTGCACGAAGTCCAGTAGGAGGTCCGCCTTGGGGTGGTCGTCGGCGACTGCCTGCCGGTAGCGGCGCTCATGCTTCTCGACGATCACCGTCTGTGCGTCCCGATCGTGCTCGGCGCGGCCCACGACGTCAACGAGGCGCTGTCGGTCACCAGCGTTGCGATCCTCAATCTGACCGATCCACCCCACGAAGTCGGGCAGCAGCTTGTGCAGGCGCTCTATGACCGCGGTGTCGGCGGCCTCGGCTTCGAACCGGACGTCGCAGGTGCCATCCGAGGAGCGGTAGCCGCGGCACTGGTACTGCCGGGCGCGGCTACCGTCCTTGCGTTTGTACGCTGACGTGCTCGTGTACATCGGCGATCCGCAGACGCCGCACGTCGCGAGGCCCGTGAGAAGGTGGCGGCGCGCTGGCCGCCCGGCCTTGTGCCGACCGTGGCCGAGGTCACGGCGCTCTCGCTGACGCTGGATCGTCCGCCACACGTCGCGGTCGATGATCGGCTCGTGCTCGGCGTCGAACTCTTCGCCTTCGTACGCGATCAACCCCGCGTAGAAGCCGTTGCAGACGATCGCCTGGATCGCTCGCCGGTCGAACGGTCGGCCGCTGCGGGTGCGATAGCCCTCGGCGTTCACGGCCCGCGCGAGCGCGCTGTCCGGCACCCCGGAGGCGGCAAGCTCGAAGATGCGCTCAACAGTCGGAGCGTGCTCGGGGTCCAGGGGCGGCGGCTTAGCATTGACGTAGCCAAGTGGCAGCGGCCCGCCCAGGCGCTCGCCACGCTCGGCCTGCCTCCGTTTCGCCCGCTTGACCGACTCGCCGAGGTCGTCCGAGTACTTCGACGCCTGGGCGCTGGCGAAGCCGACCAGCATCTCGTTCGTGACGAACTCGTCGTCCTCGACGGTGCGGAGTGCCACGCCGCGACGGCGCATGTCGTAGAACAGCTCGCCCACCGCGCGGGCCTCGTTCCGCTTGCCGGTTCCGCGGGCGAACCTCGCTGACGTGTTGGCCCACAGCTCGACCACCTGGCGCCCGGACTCCGCGGCCTCCGTGACGGCGGCGATGGCACGCTCCAGCTCGGGTCCGCGGTTCTTCTTCGAGCCGCTGTGCCCGACCTCGCTGAACGGACCGAGCAGGTCGTAGCCGCCATCGCCGTACACCTGGTCGAGCCGGGCCTTCGCCTTCGCCACCTGGCTGTCGACGCTTTCCTCGTCCCGGCGGTCTTCGTCACCGCGCTTCGGCTTCTTGCGGCTGAGGGCGGCGTAGATCGCCACCGCGGGGCGGTCGCTCATCGCGTCCCCTCGGGACCGGTCGTCGGCGCCCTAAACCACGCCAAAAAGAACGATGTGTGCATTGTGGCGCGGTTTCTCGTCGCCGTCACCGGTCTCCCTCCGGCTCGATCCGCAGCTGGCCGAAGCCCGGTCGCGGAGCCTCGTCGTCGGGCCGAAGCGTCTTCGGTTCTGTGCCACCGGTGGCACGATCCGGCTCCTTATCGGCGAGCCAGACCGCCACGGCCCGCTTACGGACGTCGGCCTCCAACTCCTCGAGGTCGCCGGTCCAAGGGATCAGCGTGCCGGCCTCTTCGACGAAGTGGCGCTTCCCGCGCCCGAGCTTGCGGCCAGCAAGCGTGTGCATGTCGAGCGCCTCGTCGGGGATCGGCACGGGCCCGGTGTCGCGGCTCGCGTGGAGGATCACCGTCCAGTCGACGAGCCTGGACTTCGGCGCCAGGGCCAAGGCGACCGCCGCTCGGGCGACCGTAAGCAGATGCAGGTCCTGGCCCTTCTTGGCCGCCTTCCACTGTGCGGCGAGCACATCGACGTCCGCGACCAGCCCGGTCGCGTCGGGCGATACGTCCTCGCATGCGATCACCTTCAACCGCGACCAGCACCAGGCGCCGTAGCCAGCCTGCACCAACTCGATGGCGAACGCCGCGGCCTGCTCCGGCTGCGAGCGCCTCACGGCTTTCTGCATCGCGCTCACGACCTCGTAGGGAGATCGCCCGTGCCGGGTGGGTGGAAGCTCGCGGCTCACGCGGTCCCGTCGCCGGCGGCTTCCTCGACGGTTGCGTTCTTCGGCACCGTGGCCGGTGCCTTCGTGGCGGGCTCCACGTGAGTGGCCTCTCGATCTGCGCCAACGTTGGCGCGGGCGCGCTTGTAGGCGGACCGCCGCTCGCGGTTCAGCGCCTCCTTCGCGGCGATCTGACCGCCGGACATGCTGCGGGCTTCGCCCAGGTCGATCACGTCGGGCGACTCGCTCACCTGCGACGTGGACCGGAGCACCCAGCTCCAGGCGCCGGTCGGCTTCTGCTCGTCGTCGAGCACGTGGCCAACGATGAGCTCGTAGCCCTGCGCGATCACGCTGACGGCTTCCTCGCCGGGCTTGCCGGCATCGTACTCGCTCCAATCGAGCTGGTTCAAGTGGACGGTCTCCGGCTTCTTCGGCTGGCCTTGCGTACGCTGCTGTTGCCTCACGGGACTTAACCTCCTGTGCGGTCACGAGGCCCGGCGTTGGCGCGTGCGGGCCTCACTTGTACGGGTCAAGCTTCCAGCCGAGCGCGCCTGCGATCAGCGTCGCAAGCAGCGTGTTCAGGCTGACGCCCTGCTGCTCGGCCTGCGCCCGGACTTCGTCGTGAAGGTCACGCGGGAGGCGCAAGTGGATGCTCGGTGGGGCCATGAACATATGGTCCCACATATAGGACCATCCTGCAAGCGGTTGATCTCGGGGCTCAAATAGGGACGAGCCCAAGCGATCCGACCGCTGAAATCTAAGCTACGCTTCTATCGACTACGTCGCCCGAATCATTGATAAGCTTCTGCCTCAGTCCCCATCAACGCTCAAAACAAGAGGAGAAACAAATGGCAGATTTCAATGATGTGCGGCAGGACGTAGACGCAAGCGACGGCGTCAAGACGGTTCGAATGGCTCAGCTCCGTGACGCCCTGGGATGGCAGCGCCTCAGCGACTACGGTTGCGAGCAGATCCATTCGAAGCTTGCCGGCGTCGGCTTGGGGCATTACCCGGAGCTGGAGGCAGACGCAAGCCAGGCGGTGCGGCTCTACGTGTTCGGCTCACCCATCGGCGACTTGGTGGGAGCAGCCACCACCCTGGGAGACGAAGGGGACAAGCGGCTACGGAAACTCGCCGAAAGTGACGCCGAGGAGACCTTGAGGCAAGTCAGGGCGGTGCTCTGCGACTAGAGCGGCACCCGAAAGACGCTCCATGACGTCGACGGCCAACGACGTCGCCGACCTCTGCGGCCGCACAACCGGCTCGTCAACGACCTCGACGGCCGGCTAAGCGGCTGCCTGCGAGTCGCTGGTGGCGGCAGGCGCTTGGTCGTCAAGCCCGACGAGCGCAGCAGCTTCGACCTCGCGCGCGCCCTCTGGGCAGCGCACGTGGACCCCAAGCGCGTATAGCGGCGTACGTCCGAGCTTGCCCTGCTGGATCAACACTCCGTCATCGACCAGGCGCGACACGACCGCCCGGACACGACGGCCTCCGTCGCCCTGAGGGTCCTCGAGCCCAAGACGCTCCGCCGCCCAGCGTGAGCCGTAGGGCACCGCTCGAACTTCGGCGCGGCGCCTTCTCTCGTTCACCAGGTTCACGAAGTCCGTGAGCACTGCGCTCGTCATGTGACGAGCACCCTTCGGAGTGCTCACTGTGAACATCCCTACACAAGGCTCTGTGTTCTGCTCTGCGTATTCCCGTTCTACTTGGGGAAGTTCACCATCGAGATCGACACCAACAGCTCCACCGTCTTTCGGGGCGTAAGAAGTCATGCCCCGAGTGGTACCGAGCCAGAACGGCTCGAAGCTCATCCCCTCGAATCCGTCGGCACTGTGGTCGTGATCGCAGGGCACCAAGCCCCGCACGACGAAGGAGTCGGTGCCGGTGCGGTGGAGGACGTTGGCCCAGCTGAGCCCGGCAGCGGCGAGCACGTCGTCCTGGGAGCACCCAGCGAAGCAGTGAAACATCACCGGCTGGAGTAAGCCCAGCCGGACGCTCAGCGACGGGTGCTCGTCGTTGTGAGCAGGGCACTGGACGAGCCCGCAGGCGACTCTCGCCCCGCGGGAGCGCAGGTGCTCGACGAACTCCGCGGCCGTGAGCACCCGAGCCGGGTCCGACCCTGAGGGACGCTGCCGGTCCGTCCTTACGGGGCGATCAACGGTCCACGGCTCGGCCGTGGCAAATGGGTTCGACGAGGTCCGGCGCTCAGCGAGCGCGGCGGGCATCGCGGGACGGCTGACATGGCGGGAACACGAGGAGGCGGAGCCTGACCGGACATACGGACAGAACGCAGAGCGCCCGACCGAAGCCGGGCGCCTACGAGGAGGGCAGGTCAAGCAGTGTTCCCGCACAGCCGACCGATACCTGTGCGCCTCAGGCTAGCGGCGCACGCGGCGGTCACCGCCACAAACGACGAAGCACCGCCCACGTCGCGTAGAGCGGTGCCTGTCGTGGTCGTCAGCTGCCGACCATCGGGCGGATAGGACCCGGCTCCAGGCTACGTCGCGACGCGGCAGCACGGCGTTAGGCTCTCCATCACCGTGAAGCGCATAAGGGAACTCAAAGAGGAGCACGAACCCGACTACGCCGGCCATCACATGCTGCGAGAGGACTTCAGCGCAGTGCTCGTGCACTTTCAGGGCGGCGTATTGAGCACCTATCGGGGGCTCGTGGCCGGGGCTTCATAGAGCGGCGATCGAGCTCTCTTCATTTACGGCTCAGCGGGGCGGGGCAGGCTTTGCCATCGATGGCAGCGGGTGCTGTGCCAACGTTGGCACGGAACGACGGGTCCCTTCCGGGGTAGGAGCCATCGTCGAGTACCGAAAGGAGAATGGATGAGCTACCAGGCTGACCGAAGGATGCAGATCACGCTAAGGGACGGCAGCGCCCCGGCGGAACGGACGCACGAGGACCGTGGCGACGGGACGCCGCTGTGCAACATCCAGCTGCGCCCGCTGCGAGGCCAGCCAGCGATGTTCTCGAAGCTGGGGCCGGGCGAAGTCACCTGCGGGAACTGCGGGAGAGCTAACGACCGAGAAGAGAACTGAGGCCCTTGACTGCGCCCATGCCCTCTACGACCGACCGGCCCGTGCTTGCACCCTGCGGCGCCTAGCGGTCGAGGTCGAGCAGGCCGGGCAGTACGTTCGCGGTCGGCCCATCGCTGACTGGACGCTCGGCGAGCCGCACTGCTGACACACGAAGGTTCTCCGCTTGCGCCGCGGACGCCTCCGACGACGAACCGCCCTCGGCCTCGTGCATGCGCCGCAGATGCCGGCTAGCGGCTCGCGGTCGCCGTACAGCGGCGTTCTGCACGTCCGGCAATTCGTGAATCTCTCGATGGTCGGAGGGTGAGCGGAAAGTCGGCCGGAAAGGTCGTAAAAGCGCGGCTGTGTGAGGAGGGGTAGGGGTTGTGGGATGAGGAAGGCGCCTCCGGGGGTACAGGGGGTGGGTCTAGACGCCGCGCGCTGCCTGCGCTCACGACATGCGACGCCGAGGCCGGCTCTACTGCTGTGCCTCTCGCGCCGCGTCGTCGTCTGGATTACGTACCGCGCGTCGCAACACGAGCACCTCCTCGGTCAGGCGCTCGTACGTCTCCCGAGTGATCTTCATGGGTTCTGGTCGACTCCTCTCCTGGCCTGCTTGTCGGCCAAACTCTGCAGGTGATTGGTGCGCGGCACCCAGCCCATCTCCCAGCCCTGGTCGAACTGCGTGAGACGCGCCATGACCGTTCGGTGCAGGGCCTTCAGGTGTGGCTCCTTGACACGCCACTCGCCGAGCACCTGCATGACGACCAAGCGAGAGTCACCCCGGAACGCGGGGTGGGTCACGCCCGCCTCCTTGGCGATCTGGATTGCGAACAGGATGGCCTGATACTCGGCCTCGTTGTTGGTCTTGGAGCCCAACGCCTTGCAGAAGACGGTGGGCTCGCTGTCCTCGACCTGCATGACGACGCCTGCCCCCGAGCGGGGGCCGCTACTACCGTCGAAGTGGATCACCGCCTTACGCATCGACGTCCTCTCTTTCGGGTCGCTGCAACGTGCTCCTGCCACGACTTCGGCCGGGTCTTCTGATGACACGGCTTGCAGAGCGTCACCAGGTCGTCGAGTTGATGCGTCTCGCTGCGGACTCCCGCGCCCGACCGATGATGTACCTCCAGGCCCTTGCCGTCGCGGCGCTCCGCCTTCGCCTCCGCCTCTGTCTTTCCGCACTCGCGGCACTTCCATCCGTCGCGATCTAGCGCCTGCCGACGGGCCCGCCTCCATTGTGGGGTGGAGCCACCGCTGATCTTCCCGGTCGCGAGCGCCTCGCGCTGATGCTGATCGCACCTCGATTTCCCTGGGATCGCGTACTCGGGGCAGCCGACCCCCGAGGGCAGGCGCTCGATGCAGGGCTTAGGGACGCGGGACGGTGGCATCGCGCCAGTCTGCGCACCCGGCCGGACCTACACCCGTCGTGCGTTACGTCGGGCTGAGCCGCAGGTGGTCGACGTCGGGGATCGCGTCGAAGTGCCCGTCGCAGGACACCAGCGTCCAGTCGCGCACGTTCGCCGTCGCCGCGATCCAAATGTCGTTGTCGGGCACGGTCAGGCCCCCGGTTCGGCACGCCGCTCGAAGTCGCGCGCACTCGTCCACGGTCGCCATGTCGAGCGGCACCCAGAGGTAGGCGGCGATCAGCCCCTCTGCGCGGGCGCGAAGTGCCGCACCCCAGCCCGCGTAGATGTGGCCGTCGCGCAGCTCCGCGAGCGTCACGACGCTGATCGCCAGCACGGCGTTATCGAGGCGGTCGCGAATATCGGCCGGCCACGTTGCCAGGACGCCTCGCACCTGCACGATGCTCACGAACGACGTATCGCAGAGGATCGTCTCCGGGCCGTCGCCCGCGGCTCCCGCCGTCGCCACTTCTAGGGCTGCGTCTCGCCGAGAGTCGCCTCGAGGAACCGACGAGTCTTCTCGTCGTCTTCGTCGGTCCATTCTTCATCGACGAGCGAGGCGAGGCCCTGCGGGCGGGTGACCTTCTGGTCCGCCTGCAGCCGGAGGACCGGCACCGTCTCCTGCGTGAACAGCGGATCCTGCGCGTGCTCGGGGATCGGGTCCAGGCTCTCGATGCGAAGCCGGCCGGTCGCAGCCGTGACGCGTCGGCCGTGGCCGGTGATCCGCACCAGCCGCTCGACCAGCTTGGTGACGACGGAGTGCAGGTGGTCGGGGTAGGTGCAGGTCCAGTCGATCCCGTCCTGCGCTTTGATCGCGAGGCGCCGGTTGGGCGGGAACGCCTCGATCATGTGCAGGCGCCCGATGACCGTCACGGTGCCCTCGACCTCGTCCGGCTCCGCTCGCTGCAACCGCTTCACCTTCTCCTCGTCGATCACGACTTTCCGCACCTGACGACCACGATCACCGGCCAGCTTGATGCCGAAGTGGCCGTCATCGCCGATGGCGCGGCGCGCCATCCCGAGGGCTTCGACGACCGGGTCGGGCAGCCCTGCGTCGGCGTCCACGTCGTCAAGCAGCCCGCGCAGCGTGGTCACGGCCAGCGGCTCGCCCGCGTCGTCGAGCAGCAGGTCGGTGTCGTCGACCTCCGCGCTTGTCGCCGGGGCGAGCGTCGCGATCCCGCTGCCGGTCTGGAACTCGATCAGGCGGAACGCCGTTGCCGCGGCCTCGCGCTGATGGGGCCGACCGCCCTTTCGCGGCATCTCGCCCTGGCCGGCGCGCCAATACTCCCGCAGCGCCGCCCTCAGGTGGGTCAGGAAGCTCTCGAGCGCGTCGATGTCCACGCCTTCGCGGGCGCGGCTGCCGTGCAGGTCGAGGACAACGGTCGAGGTCATGCCCCAACCCTACGCCCTCAGCGACCTCCCGGTGGTGGCAGCAGCTTCAGCCGGCGGCAGGTCCGGGCGCCGTCGCCGGTCAGATCATCTGTATGACTCAGCGACCGGCGTGCGGCGTAGATTTCGCCGCCATGACCCGGTTCTTACAGGCGGTCGAGTCGGGCCTCCCGAAGCCGCCCGCTGCCCCGTCGAGCGCGCTGGACCAACTGCTGCGCGACGGGGTGACCTGGGGCGACTCCCTGGCTTGGCTGCCGGCGCTCCCTGAGTCGAGCGTGGACCTTTTCTTCACGAGTCCGCCGTACGCGGACGCTCGCGCCTACTCGCGCATCCACCCCGACCGCTACGTCGAGTGGTTCCTGGACTTCGCGCGGCCGATGCTGGCGGCGACGAAGGACACCGGCTGGTTCGTGCTCAACATCAAGAACCGCGTCGCCAAGAGCGGCCCCTTGCGAGGCCAGCGCCACCCGTTCGTCTACGAGCTGGTCCTCGCGCTTCAGCACCTCGGCTGGCGCTGGCTCGAGACGTACATCTGGGCGAAGCCCAACTCGATCCCTGGGCGCTTCGGCCCCCGGACGAAGGACTCGTTCGAGTACGTCTATGCCTTCGCGAGGGGCGCGCGTCCGTTCTTCGACCTCGACGCCGTCCGGGTGCCCTACAAGACCACAGCCGAGGAGATAGAGCGGCGCAAGCTCGACGAGAACGGGCGGCGGAACACCGACGCCGGTTTCGGACGCGACCGCACCAAGACCTACGCCCACGGCGGCGCTGATCCAGGGAACGTCATCGCCGTTCCGCAGAGCTACAACCAGCACTACGGGCCGGCGGGCGACCACACGGCCGTCATGCCCGAGGGACTGGCGAGCTTCTTCGTGAAGGCGTGTTGCCCCACCGGCGGCACCGTGATCGACCCCTTCGCCGGGAGCGCCACCACGACCGTCGTCGCACGGCGCCACGGTCGGGCTGCCGGAGGGCTGGAGCTTCACCGGGAGCACGTCGAGGTCGGACTGACGAGAATCGCCGAGGACGTCGCGGACGACCCGCCTGGGGTCCTGCGTGCCGCTGTCTGACAGCGAGCGGGCGATCCTCGCTGCGGCCGGGACGGCAGAGCAGCAGCACGCGCGAGGGCAGGCGGTCGCGATCGTTCTCGCCAAGACGGGAGACGCCGCCGCCGAGGCGCGGGCAATCCTGGCCGAGAGCTTCGTCGCCACGACGCAGCCGTCGTTCCACTTGATCCCGAGGGGCGACGCGATGACGAGCGAGGGCGACTTCGAGCGCGCCTACCGTGTGCTCGCAGAGGAGACGCGCGACTTCAGCGACGTGAGGGTGGAGACACTGCACGCCGCGCTCCTACGTGACGGAGCCGCGCTGGCCCCGCTGCGGATGATCGTCGGCCTCACCCACAATGAGCTCGCCGCGACCACGAAGCTCGTCGCGCCGGAGTCAGCGGTTACCGGCAACGCGCTCAAGACGCTGGAGCGTCGGCAGGCACCAACGGGGACCGCCGCGCTGGCCCGCCGCGAGGCCCTCTTGACGCTCATCAGCTCGACCGTCATAGCTGTCATGGACCGGCGCATCCTCGCCGTGCCGGAGGCGTCGGCCACGTCCTTCCACTCGAAGCTCGACAAGCGCGACACCGGCGAGGGCTGGACGAGCGTGGAGCGCGACGCCCAGGGCGTGCCGTACTCCGCCCTCCTCTACCAGCGATACGTCGGCGGCGTCTGGAGGCAGGTCCAAGACGCCTACTCCGAGGTCAAGGGCGACGCGCTCCTGGAGCTTCCGTTGAAGGAGCTTTTCGAGCGCGAACGCATCCCCTTCCACCAGTCGAAGCGCGGGGCGGCTGGCGCGGGTGAGACGGCGCAGCGTTACGGGATCAACCCCGGCCCCGACTTCCTCCTGCCCGACGAAGGGCCCACCGTGATCGTCGAGTCGAAGGTCGGCGAGGACGGCGGGACCGTGCGCGACAAGGCCGCGCGACTCCGCACCCTCGCCACGGCGGGCACCCAACGTGGCCTCGTGGTCTGCGCGGTCATCGACGGCAAGGGATGGAGCGAGCGACCCGCGGCGCTGGTGGACGTGGTGATCGCCACCGGAGGCAGGACGTACACGCTCTCGACCTTGCCGCACCTCATCGACGTGCCCGAGGTGGCCGCGCTTCGAGGGACCGCAGCGCCACGCGGTTCATGAGCAGAGCGACCGCCACGCTCTACGACCAATGCGCGACGTTCAGGAAATCACCGAGGACGAGATGGTCCTCGCGTTCATTCGGTCGGAGGCCAACGCGCCCCGATGGGCTGAGCGATACCGGGACTCGGGGCTACAAGCTGAGGATGCCGGACCCGGCGCGAACCTCGACGACGCCGCGCAGAATCAACGCCGCCGTACGGCTCTGGCCGGAGCGCGCGGCTTCGGCCACGATGCGGCCCTATTCAGAGGGCTGCCGAGTGACGTGAGTTGGTTTCGGGGCGTCGTAACCGTTGACGAACTCGGCGGCTTCCGGCATCTGAAGTACCCGACCTTCGTGCAGCTCACAGCCGGCTCACGCCTTGTTCGCGACGGAGCCGAGGGTCCCTCGACTGTGCAGGCCGAGGGCCTCAGCGAGGCCATCACCGACTTGGCACAAGCCGTCAGCGAGGGCCAGAGGCATCCACCCCTTATCGCGGTCGCCGAGGACTTGGAGGCGGTGCCGGTGATCCTCGAGGGCAACAAGCGGGCGAGCGCCTACGTCCGGGCGCTTTCATCGCACGAACAGATCGAGGTCATCGTTGGCGTCTCGCCAGGAGTGAGCGCCATGTTCTTTTTCTAGGCGCACGTCTGGCGCCTGCCGTGTACGAAGGGCGCACCTACCTGGTTGGCCGAAGCCGGTTAGGGAGGGTGCGCCGGTCTCTAGCGTAATCGGGTGGGGGCGAGCCGGCTACCCGACGCTGCCGGGGAAGTAGCGCCGCATGTACGACTCGAACATCTCGTCCTCGCTCGCCTCGGGGGGCGGCGTTCCGCTCGGCTGACCGAGCAGGCCGGAGGGGTCGTCCACGGGCTGCAACCCGAACCGTTGCCGCATGAACGCGTCGGTGGCCTCGTTCTCGGCCTCTGCGTAGAGGGCATCGAGGTCCGGGGCGCTCATACAATGGCCTCGGACTCGACCAGCTCGCTGATCTGGCCCGTCTCGTCCCCGTCGACCGGCTCGAGGTCGTCCCCGTCGGCCGGCTGGCGGCTGTGCTGCCAGGAGGTCATCGGCTCCTCCTCGTCGTGCTTGCGGCGCTTGTGCCACGGCCGCTCCAACATCGACGACGCGACCTCGGCCGAGAACTGCTTGGGCGGCGGCTCGGGCGTCGGTGCCGGTTGCCTGCCGAGCGGGCCGTCGTCGGCGGTGATCTGAACCCACTGGCCGCGGCGGTGCAGCGCCCACTCCTCGGCCTTCGCCTCCTCGAGCAGCCGCTGAGCCTCAGCACGCTTCTCCCGCGCCGGCCCCAGCTGGGACCGGAGGTCGGCAAGCCAGGAATCCTCGCGCTCGCGGGACAGGGCGACCACCTGATCGACGATCTCGGCGAACACGATCACGCCGGCCCAGAGCCGCTCCTCGATCGCCTCGCGCTCGCCCTCGCGCTGCTCGCTCGGGGTGCGACGGTCCTCGACGGACGCCGGGTCACCGTCGCGGTGCGCCTGGCAAAGCTTGTGCTCGTGCTGCTTGTCCTCCTCGCGGAAGCGTTGATCGAGAGCCTCGAGCGCAGTTAGCTCGGCGGCGACCTGCGAGCGGACGCGAAGGTGCTCGCTGCGAAGCTCATCGAGCTCGGGCCACAGGCCCTCGGGCAGCCAGAGGTCGGACGTCGAGTGGCTGCCGGAACCGCGCAGCTTTTGCACGGCTCGCGCGGCCTCCATGTTTGGCGGCGAAAGCTGGAGCTTCAGCGGCCCCGTCTTGGTCTGCTCGTTGGACATCGGTTTCCTCCTGTTCGTTGCGTCGCTTGCGCTCTCAACTACTTCGGCCGAGCGTGACAGCAAGCCCGGCGGATCGGTCGCAGCTCAGCCACGGAACCGGATCGTGATCTCCCCCGCCGCGAAGGACCGCCCGCGCCACATCTTCGGCATAGGCTCCGAGCCGTAGCGGAGGGTTCGTCTTTGCGCCTGTCTGCGCGTCTGACCGCCGCGCTCGGCTATGCGCGGCCCTGCACGCACCTGAGCAGTAGCGGGCGTCAGATGCCGGAGCAGGAGCGTCCACAGTGGCGCACGGGAAAGTGCCGCCCGCCGGGGACAACTCCTTGCGACGGGCAGCTAAAGGTCCGGCTAGAACCTGACGAGACAACGCTTATGCCTCGACGGCGGCGCAAGTGGTCTTCGATCTTTGTGGCGTTGCTCTTCTCGCTGTTGCCATTGGCCCTTGGGTGCGCTTCGGTCGGCCCCGAGTCCGCTGACGAAAAGTCCTCGCAGCCCGGCTACAGAGAAGTAAGACTTCTTGAGCGTAAGGGGATCATCGATGAGTTCCGCGCTGTCGTCCCGCAAAAGCCCAATTGGGTATCCGAGTACGAACTGAATGGTGGCGACGCGTATATCCGGTTCTCGCAAGACAACGGGGGATTTACCGGAATTTCGATTGAGATCGATGGAGCATCTGACGGTTGGTCTAACGAGATCGGCACAGCGTTGAATGCCACAGAGCGCACGCCCGCCTTCACTGGCGACTAGCCCTCCCCCGGGGGAGGGGTCTTTAGCGCCTCCCTTCGAGCGAGGCGCCGCACCCGGTCCGTCGCGCACGTTCTCATCGCGGGGACCTCTTTCGCTGCTCGACTGGGGCGGCATCGTCTGCGGGCCACGTAGGCGCTGTGACCGGCTGGCACTTGGGCTTCGGGATCGGCTCCTCCAGCGGCTGCACCTGGAGCACGCGGACGCCGTCTGAGCGCCCGGTGACCGGTCGCCGCTCGGGCGCCTGAACCACGATCGGGGGCAGCGCCAGGCCATTCGACTGTTTTTCCGGGTGAAGGTGGGAGCCGTGGCACTACGGCTACGGCCTGAACCCGCGATCGGCTCCCGCCGTGGCCGACGGCCGCAGTGCCGTTCCCTCGTTCGTCCCAGCCGTCTACCGCGACTCGATCGCCCGCGCCGCGAGCCGCTGGAATGTCTCCGCCGCGCTGCTGGCAGCTCAGATCTACGCGGAGAGCGGCTTCAACCCGTTCGCCGTGTCACCCGCCGGCGCGCGCGGCATCGCGCAGTTCATGCCGGGCACCGCGCGCACGTACGGCCTGCGCAACCCGTTCGATCCCCATGAGTCGATCTCGGCACAGGCGCACCTGATGCGTGATCTGCTGCGCGAGTTCGCGTCGGTGTCGCTGGCACTCGCCGCCTACAACGCCGGACCTGCGCCGGTGGCGCGCTGCGGCTGCGTGCCGCCCTATGCGGAGACGCGCGCATATGTAGTGCGGGTGCTCGCGCTGATGGGAGCGGGCGGAGAGGTGCTGCCGGGAGGGCCCTCGATGGACGTGCGGTTGATCGAG
>JBBQNR010000052.1:0-20444 GCA_038330145.1 Solirubrobacterales bacterium | reverse complement strand
GCAGGTTCGGCTCGCAGGGACAGCAGCGGTTGGCGCTACTGGCGCTCCTACTGGCGGAGCGAGACGCACTCAGCGAGTCACGCGGCGAGGCCCCGGTGCTGCTGCTCGACGACGTCCTCAGCGAGCTCGACCCGGACCGCCGTTCGCGGTTGCTCGGCATCTCGATCGAGCAGGGCCAGACGCTGTTGACCACGGCGGATCCGGACACCGCTCTGCCGTCGGCCGGCAACGTCACGGCGCTCAGGATCAGTGCAGGGCGAGTCGATGCCTGAACGCCGTCGCCGTCCACGCGCGATTGCCGAGGTGCTCGGCAGGGTCCGCTCGCGGATGGCGCCGCCGACGCTGCTGGCGGCGGTGCAGGATCGATGGGCCGACGCGGTCGGCGAACAGGTCTCGGGTCAGGCGCGGCCGGTGTCGGAGAAGGAGGGCGTGGTCACGGTTTCGTGCCAGTCGGCGACCTGGGCCTCCGAGTTGTCGCTGCTCTCCGGCGAGCTGTTGGGGCGGCTCAATTCGGGCCTCGATCAGGGCGCTCGCGTGAAGGCGCTGACGTTCGTCATCCGGCCTGAATAAGGCCAGGAAACCAGTAGACTTCTCTGAAGGAGCTTCGAAGCGCCATTTTTTGCTTTCTCATGGGAAAAATGGCAGTCCTCGGACCATCCGAACTGGCAGGTAATCTGCTAACATATTGTCTATAGATTTAGGTTCCCTCGCCTGCTTCGCCGACTGCCTCGAGGAAACACCATTCGGGCAGGCGTGGCGGCTCCCCAGAAGTACGTAACCCACAACTCTGCCAGGAGGCTTCTTGCCGAACGACCGGTCGCCCAAGCGCGGGTCTTCAGACGGCTCCGATAGCGGCTCCAAGCGACCCGCGCAAAGGAAGAAGGATGGTGCCGGAGGGCGCGCGTCGAGCTACGCCGCGGCCGATATCACGGTCCTTGAAGGTCTCGAGGCTGTTCGCAAGCGCCCCGGTATGTACGTCGGCTCCACCGGTCCGCGTGGCCTTCACCACCTGGTCTACGAGGTGGTCGACAACTCGGTCGACGAGGCGCTGGCCGGTTACTGCGACTCGGTCCAGGCCGTGCTGCATCCCGACAACAGCGTGACCGTCTCCGACAACGGTCGCGGCATTCCCGTCGACATGCACGAGAAGGAGAAGCGGCCGGCAGCAGAGGTCGTCCTCACCGTGCTGCACTCCGGCGGCAAGTTCGGGGGCGGCGGCTACAAGGTCTCGGGAGGTCTTCACGGCGTGGGCGTGTCGGTCGTCAACGCGCTCTCCGAGCGCCTGCACCTGGAGGTCAGGCGCGACGGGCACGTTTGGACGCAGGACTACGAGCGCGGCGTCCCGCAGGGGGAGCTTGCGAAGGGTTCTGAGACCGCCGAGACGGGCACGACGATCACCTTCCTGCCCGACCTCGAGATCTTCGAGGACGTCCTGTTCGACTTCGAGACCCTGACTCAGCGGATGCGTGAGACCGCGTTCTTGACCAAGGGGCTTCGCATCGGGCTGACGGACGAGCGTGGCTCGGGCGAGCAGATCGAGTTCCGCTACGAGGGTGGCATCAGGGACTTCGTCACCTATCTCAACCAGGAGAAGACCCCGATCCACAGGAAGGTCGTCTACTTCGAGCAGGAGACCGACGACGGTCAGGCCGAGGTGGCGCTGCAGTGGAACTCCTCCTACCAGGAGTCGATCTTCAGCTTTGCGAACAACATCAACACCGCCGAGGGCGGCACGCACCTGTCGGGCTTTCGCTCGGCGCTGACGCGCACGCTCAACGACTACGCGCGCAAGAAGGGCCTGCTGAAGGAAAAGGACGAGTCTCTGGCGGGGGAGGACGTGCGCGAGGGGCTGACCGCGATCGTGTCGGTGAAGCTGCACGACCCACAGTTCGAGGGCCAGACCAAGTCGAAGCTCGGCAACCCCCCGATAAGGGGCTTCGTCGAGTCGACCGTCAACCGCAAGCTGGGCGAGTTCCTCGAGGAGAACCCCTCCGAGGCAAATCAGATCATCGGCAAGGCGATCGCTGCGTCACGTGCGCGCGACGCCGCGCGCAAGGCCCGCGACCTGACGCGGCGCAAGTCCGCGCTCGAGAACTCGACGCTGCCGGGCAAGCTCGCCGACTGCTCCGTCAAGGACCCGGCGCTGGCGGAGCTCTTCATCGTGGAGGGTGACTCCGCCGGTGGCAGCGGCAAGCAGGCACGCGACCGCAACACGCAGGCCGTGCTGCCGCTGCGCGGCAAGATCATCAACGTCGAGAAGAACCGCATCGACAAGGTGCTCTCGAACGAGGAGATTCAGGCCCTGGTGACGGCGATCGGCACCGGCATCCGCGAGGAGTTCGACCTCGAGCAGCTGCGCTACCACAAGGTGATCCTGATGACGGATGCCGATGTGGACGGGGCGCACATCCGGACGCTGGTGCTGACCTTCCTGTTCCGCGAGATGCAGGGCCTGATGGAGTCCGGCTATGTCTACATCGCAAAGCCGCCGCTCTACCGCCTGAAGGCCGGCAGCAAGGAGACGTACATCGAGAAGGAGTCCGAGCTCGAGGAGATGCTGCTGCGCGACAAGCTCGACCGGATCGAGGTCTTCGACCGCGCCGGCAGCGCGTTGAAGCTGACCCAACAGCGCTGGCAGCGACTCACGCGTCTGATCAAGGAGTACGAGGGCTGGGGCTCCGCGTTGCGCGCGGCGCATGGCAACGAGGTGATCACGTTCCTCGAGGAGTCTGCCGTGCTGGACCAGGGCCTGACCGACGTCGACAAGGTGGTCGCCGAGCTCAAGAAGAAGGCCCCGGAAGGGGAGATCTACGACACCGAGGTGCTGTCGCAGAACGGTGACGGTTTGATCAGGGTCAAGGCGATCGAGCGCAAGAGCGGGCTCGCGACGACGCATGCGCTCGGCCGCGACATCTTCGAGTCGCGTGAGTACCGGCAGCTGGCGCGCGTCCACCAGGAGCTACAGAACCTCGCCGGCACGCCGCCCTTCAAGTTGAAGCTCGGCGACGACGAGGCCGAGGCGCTGTCCTTCGAGGAGCTGCGCACGAAGGTGCTGGGGCTCGCCAAGCGAGGCGTGCGGCTGCAGCGGTTCAAGGGGCTCGGTGAGATGAACGCCGATCAGTTGCGCGAGACGACGATGGACCCCGAGTCACGCACCTTGCAGCAGGTCACCATCGATGACGCTTCGGCCGCGGACCAGTTGTTCTCGATGTTGATGGGCGACCAGGTCGAGCCGCGAAGGGCGTTCATTGAAAAACATGCACGCGACGTGCAGTTCCTAGACGTATAGGGAAGGGAAAAAGAACTGAGCAAGAGAGATCAAAAGCTTGGTCAGGCTCCGAAAACCGAGCCCGAAAAGGACGCAGGGCCGCAGGCAAGCGAGCGTAGCGCTAGCTACGTGAGCGCAGCCGAGGCCCGAGGAAACCGTCAGGCGACGGTTTGCAGGAGCCTCCATGGCGACGCTTGACGCCCTGACGGGCAACATCGAGCCGCGCGGACTTCGCGAGGAGATGCGGTCGTCGTACATGGAGTACGCGATGAGCGTGATCGTCGGGCGCGCGCTGCCCGACGTGCGCGACGGCCTCAAGCCGGTGCACCGCCGTGTGCTCTACGCGATGCACGAGGCGGGGCTTCAGCCCACGCGCGCATATCGCAAGTGCGCCCGTGTGGTCGGCGACGTGATGGGGAACTTCCACCCGCACGGCGACTCCGCGATCTACGACACGCTTGCGCGCATGGCGCAGGACTTCGCGCTGCGCTACCCGCTCGTCGACGGCCAGGGCAACTTCGGGTCGGTGGACGACGACCCGGCCGCCGCCATGCGGTACACGGAGGCGCGGCTGGCCGGGATCGCGCGCGAGATGCTGCGCGACCTCGACGCCGACACGGTCGACTTCACCCCCACCTACGACGAGTCGCGCCAGGAGCCGCTGATCCTGCCGGCGCGCTTCCCGAACCTGCTCGTGAACGGCTCCGCCGGCATCGCCGTCGGGATGGCGACCAACATCCCGCCGCACAACCTGCGCGAGACGATCGACGCCGTCGTTGCCTACATCGACGATTCGGAGATCGATGTCGCGGGCCTGATGCAGCACATCAAGGGCCCGGACTTCCCGACCGGCGGCTACATCGTGGGCCGCGAGGGGATCAAGGAGGCCTACGAGACCGGTCGCGGGCGGGTCGTGATGCGCGGCCGCGTCCACATCGAGCCGTTGCGCGGCGGCAAGGAGGCGATCATCGTCACCGAGCTGCCGTTCATGGTGAAGAAGGGCGGCAAGGGCAACCTGATCGACCGCATCGCGGATCTCGTGCGCGAGAAGAAGATCGCTGAGATCAGCGACCTGCGCGACGAGACCGACCGTTCCGGCATGCGCCTTGTGATCGAACTGAAGCGCGACGCGATGCCAGAGGTCGTGCTCAACAAGCTCTATAAGCACACGTCGCTGCAGCAGACGTTCGGCGTCAACATGGTCGCGCTCGCCGACGGCGTTCCGCGCACGCTCGACCTGCGTGAGGTGATCCGCTACTACGTCTTGCACCAGAAGGAGGTAGTCACCAGGCGCACCAAGAACGAGCTCGAGCGCGCGGAGCGTCGGGCGCACATCCTCGAGGGCTTGCTGATCGCGCTCTCGAACATCGACGCGGTGATCAAGCTGATCCGCTCCTCGCCGGACCCCGAGCAGGCACGCGCGGGCTTGATCGAGGAGTTCAAGCTTTCGGCCGAGCAGGCGCAGGCGATTCTCGACATGCGCCTCCAGCGCCTGACAGCGCTCGAGACCGACAAGATCAAGACCGAGCATGCCGACCTGATGGAGCGAATCAAGGAGTTGCGCGCGATTCTCGGCGAGGAGGAGCGCCTCTACGGGCTGATCAAGGAGGAGTTGCTCGAGATCAGGGAGATCTACGGCGACGAGCGTCGCAGCGAGATCATCGCCGCCGAGGGCGAGGTGGACCTGGAGGACATGATCGCCGAGGAGCAGATGGTGATCTCCATCACTCGCTCGGGCTACATCAAGCGCCTGCCGCTTTCCACGTACAGGAAGCAGAAGCGCGGCGGCCTCGGTGTGATCGGAATGGAGACCAAGGAGGACGACTACATCGAGCACCTGCGCATCTGCTCGACACACGATTTTCTGCTCTTCTTCACCAACTTCGGCAAGGTCTACAGGCTCAAGGTCTACGAGCTGCCCGAGGGCGCCCGTACCGCCAAGGGCCGCGCGCTTGTCAACCTGCTGCCGTTGCGCGAGGGCGAGCGCGTGCGCGCCGTGATCCCGACCCGCGACTTCTCCGAGCACAAGTTCGTCGTCTTCGGCACCCGCAATGGGCTGATCAAGAAGACCGAGCTGACCGCCTACAACACGCCGATCCGCGCCGACGGCATCATCGCGATCAAGCTGCGTGACAAGGACCAGCTGGTCGACGTTCGCGGCACCAGCGGCGAGGACGACATCATCATGGTTTCGCGCTCCGGTTACGCGGCCCGCTTCAATGAGTCCAGGGTGCGGTCCATGGGCCGCGACACGACGGGCGTGCGCGGGATGAACGTCTCCGACAAGGGCAATGCGGTGCTGGCGATGGACGTGGCGCGCGACGAAACTGAGCTGTTCGTCGTGACAGAGAACGGTTTCGGCAAGCGCACGCTGATCGCCGACTACCCGGTCAAGGGGCGCGGCACGAAGGGCGTCAAGACGATCCAGCTGGTAGATCGAAAGGGCGCGCTTGCGGGCGCATTGATCGTGCGCGAGCACCACGAGCTGGTCTTTATCTCGCAGAGCGGGATGGTGCAGCGCACCAGCGTGCGCGGCATCTCGAAGATGGGGCGCGCCACTCAGGGCGTGAAGGTCATGAACCTGCGCGGTGACGACATGGTCAGCGCCGTCGCCCTGGTTGTTGAGACTGACGCGCCGGTCGGGATCGAGTCTTCCGACGAGGACGACGCGCAGATCAGCGCGGACATGAGCGGCAACGGCAGCGAGCCCGTCATCGACGGAGCCGAGTCGGCTGAGTCGTCAGGTAACGGCAGCGAAGAGGGGTGAGCGGCCCGGGCAGCTACCGGCTCTGCTCATCCCTTCACTTCCAGTAGGTACTGATTCCAGGCAGGCGGTACCACCGGCGCTGCGACCCTGATGAAAACGGTCGGTCCCGGAGCGCGAGGGGCCCTGCGCGGATGCATGTCCACCTCGATCGGCATGCGGTCGCCCTTGCGCCGGTTGCAGGGTGCACAGGAGGTGACGATGTTCTCCCACACGCTTTTGCCACCGCGACTGCGCGGCAGCACATGGTCGACGGTCAGGTGGGACGTCTTGCCGCAGTACTGGCAGGTCCACGAGTCGCGGGCGAAGACGGCGCGGCGCGTGATCCTGCGCCGGGCGCTCTCGCGCGGGACTCGCACGTACGTCACCAGCCTGATCACGACGGGATGCGGGAAGGTCATGCTCTCGGAGTGCAGCTCGCGGCCGCCCGTCTCCAGTAGCTCGGCCTTCTGCTTCAGCACGAGCACGACGGCTCGCCTGACGGTGCAGACGTTCAACGGCTCGTAGGACGAGTTCAGAACGAGCACGCGGCTGGAGGAGCTTCCGCCAGACCTGCCGCGCGCCTCTCTGCCTGAAAGCTCCGGCGCGGCAGGCCCCGCTGGGCCAGGTACGGGGTCGTCCCCCGTGGTCTGGGCGGTTTCCTGCGGCTTTGCTACGGGCGCTGCTGCCATCTTCGACCCAGGAAGTGTAGCCCGCCGCTGAGAGAGGCCTACTGGGCGGCCGAGTAGCTTCCGAGCACGCGCAGAGTCTCGACCCGCGAGCCAACCGCCTCCAGAGCCGACAGCACGGACCGATCGTGCGAGTGCCCTTCGAGATCGGCGAAGAAGATGTAACGGCCAAGCCCGAGCTTGAGGGGCCGCGATTCGATCTTGGTCAGGTTGATGCTTCGCTCGGCGAACTCCTGCAGCAGGTCGACGAGCGCACCGGGGGCATCCGGGAGACCCCAGAAGACGATCGACGTCTTCCAGGCGCCGGAGCGCGGCTCCGAGCCGGCCTCCTCGCGTGCCAGCCATACGAACCTGGTCTCATTCTCCGCCACGTCCTCGACGCCGGCCTCGAGCACCTCGCATCCGTACAGCTGGGCGGACAGGCGGTTCCCGAGCGCAGCCCATGGCTGATCGCCGGAGTCGGCGACGTGGCGAACCGCGTCGGCGGTGCTGTCGGCCGGCACCACAGTGGCCGTTGGTAGCCGGCTGCGGATGAAGCGCGCACACTGAGCGTTTGCCTGCGGGTGTGAGAAGACACGCTCGATCTGATCAAGAGGCAATGACCGCCTCGCGATCAGGCAGTGCTGGATCGGGTGAATCAGCTCGCCCACGATCGCCACCGCGTCGGTCTCCAGCGCGAGCGCGTCGAGAGTCGCGTTGACCGACCCTTCGAGCGAATTCTCGATGGGCACGATCGCGCGCGCGACCCGGCTTTCCTGCACCGCCATCACGCAGTCGTAGATGGTGGGTTCGGGCACCGGCTCCAGCTGCTCGCTCCCCGGCGCCGAAAGCAGTGCCTCCTCGCTGAAGGTTCCCTCGGGCCCGAGGAAGGCGACGCGCACTAGTGGGCCACTAGCCCGTAGGCGAGGGACTCTGCGCGCTCTCCGGTCTGGCCAGGGCGCTGCTGATCGCCTCGGTCTCCTCCGGAGAGAGCTCGTATTCCGACTTGCCGTCCATGACGCCCTTGACATAAAGACGTGCCTGCTCGCGGTGGAGAATCGAAGACATCACCACACCGGTGCCGGTGTCGTCGAGCAGCGCGATCGAGCTCGACTGCCGACCACTCATCTCGTTGTAGGCGTCATAGCGGATCACCGCCGAGCGGCTGATCGAGCGGCTGAGCCGTTTCTCCGCGTCGTCGATGCGCTGATCGAGGCGCTCGAACGTTCCCTGGACCTGCGCATGCAGCTGCTGGAACCCCTTCTGAAGCGATTGCGCGTGAGCGACGAGGTCCTGGTCGCCACCTTCGCCAAGAACGAACGTCTGCGCGGCGTGCAGCCGGCGCAGCCGGCGGCTCAGCACCAGCACCAGCACCAGCGCGATCAACCCGAGGCCCGCCGCGGCGAGGGCGACGATGCCTACGGTTGAGTTGAGGTCATCCGACACGGGCGGAAGGATAGCCTCCGCGGGGGAGGCCCTTTCCAGGCCGGTCGGATGCCACCCGGCCACCAGATGGTTGATTCCGCGATCCACGCACGCACGGATGACGAGTCATCTCGGCGCAGGATCGGCGTCCCCAAGCTCGCCCATGCAACCAGCATGGGCTTCGCCTTCGTCCTTGCCCAGCTTGATCTGCCTCGCCCCCGCACGCACGGGGCCGCGGAATCAATCATCTAGCCCTTCGTGAACACCACCTGGTAGCTGGCGGTGTTGTTGTCCTTCACCTTCTCGCCCGGCACGGCCGCGACGGTCACGGTCACGGTGCTGACGGCGCCCGTGGTGGGCGTGGGGGTGATCGGAATGCTGACGGTCTGCGTGTCGCCGGCAGCGATGCGGCTGATGGTCTGCTCGAGCTCGATCGGCTTGCCGCCCTTGATGGCGACGGTGACCGGGACCTTCGTCTCCTCCGACTCGCCCTGGTTCTGGACCGTGACGTCGAAGGTCAGACCGTTGGTGGCCGCGATGCGGTTGACGCCGTCCTTGGTCAGCGCGGTGCCTGAAGGCTTGACGACCACGTCCTGGAGCCCGGTTCCGTGGACGCCCGAGGTGGCGGCTTGCTGCCCGGTGCTGATGCGGCTCAGCCGAGTATCGACCGTCTGCGGATCCAGCCAGCCCAGATCCGGCAGCGACCGGCTCTGACGGAAGCGCTCGTCGATGCCGCGCTTGTTGAACTGGCGTTGCAGCTCCGGGATCGCGCGCTGTGAATAGATCACGTCGCTGGCAAGGAATGCCTGCATCTGTCCCGCGATCGATTCGAGCGCCGGCTTACGCCCTCGCTGGCCGAGGGCTGCGGGAATGCGTTGAGAGATGTTCTTGAGGGCATCGCGGCGGAACTCGAGCGCGTCCACGATCCAGCGCTGGGCGGCGTTCAGCTCGTCCGGGTGGTCGGTGCCACGGGCGCGCTTCACGAGCTGCTCGGAGTCGGTCGCCAGTGCGTTGACTTCGTTCTGGACGTCCAGCGCCTCGGCGTTCCTGGGGCGCGAGAGGGTCTCGAACAGGGTGTTGGCGAGGTTGTTGGACTCGCCGACGATCGCGTTGACGTCTGCCGCGTAGTCCCGGTAGGCACGGTCCTTGCGCGAGTCCAAGCAGCCCTTGATGCCGAAGATAAGCAGGATCAGGACGACCAGGCCGGCACCGGCGGCGATCCCACGGCGCACCATGATCGTCTGGCGATCCATCGCGGTGGAGTCGCCCGCCCGGGCTGGGCGGGACGATCTGGTGCCTGTCGGCGAGGAGGACAAGAAAACGCGAACCCTGGGCCTAGCTCTCTTCCCAGGCGCAGAGTATGACGAGGTGATCGGGTGTCTCGCATGGTGACAATCAGCGCAACCTCGGTTGCACAGGGGGTGGCCGCAGGCTTCCGGCCTGCCGTCTCGTAGCATTTGGCGCGCATGCGACCGGGCAGGAAGGCAACGGCGGCCGCTTTGGCCGGGCGATCGAGATGAGCGTTCTAAGCAAGCTCGAATTGAGATTGGAGAAGCTGGTGGAGGGCGCGTTCAGCCGCGCCTTCAAAGCCCGTGTGCAGCCGGTGGAGCTGGCCCGCAAGCTGGCCAAGGAGATGGAGTCTCACCGCACCGCCTCGGTATCTCGCACCTACGTCCCCAACGAGTACACCGTCTATCTCTCCAGGGACGATCGCAAGCAGTTCGAGGGCTACGAGCAGGCACTGCTGGACGAGCTGTCGTCACATCTGCTGGACCATGCGGCACGTGAGGGACTCGCGCTGCTGACCCGTCCCAAGGTCTCGTTCGAGACCGACAAGCGCCTGCGCATGGGGGAGTTCGGCATCCAGGCCAGGCTGGTCAAGTCCTCTCGCGACGAGGACGAGGCCTCGCAGGGCGACCTGGGCTCGACCATGGTCTATTCGGCAGCGCGCGTTCGTGAGCAGGTCGCCGCCGAGCAGCCGGCGACCCAGAAGCCGGTTTCCCGGGCGCTGCTGATCTCCGACGGCAAGAGCTTCGTGATCGACCGGCCGCGAGCCACGGTCGGTCGCAGCCAGCGCTCCGACCACGTGCTCGACGATCCCAACGTGTCGCGCCGGCATTTCGAGCTTCATCTGCGTGGCACGGACTGGTTCGTGACGGATCTGGGTTCGACCAACGGCGTCGTCGTCAACGGCCAACGCGTGACCTCGAGCAAGCTCTCGCCGGGTGACGAGATCGTTGTCGGCACGTCCAGGCTGCGCTTCGATGTGGACTAGATGATTGATTTCACGATCCACGCACGGGGCCGCGGAATCAACCATCTAGGGGACCTAGTGGCTCTCCCCAAGACCCCTGGCTATCGTTCCGAGAAGGGCCACCAGTGAACGATCCAATCGCGGTGCTGCTGCAATTCGCCTTCATCGCGGTCCTCTACCTCTTCCTGCTGTGGGTGGTGCGAAGCGCGCTCAGGGATCTGCGGCGTGGAGATCAGGCGCCAATCGACGGTGTCGGCCAGGGGCAGTCGAGGCCGGCGGCGCTGGTGGTGGAGCGCGGAGGCGGGTTGCGCGCAGGTGCCTCGTTCGCGCTCAATGGCAGCATGACGATCGGGCGCTCCCCCGCCGCCGAGGTCCAGATCGACGACCAGTACGCATCCGCCCGTCACGCCCGTCTGTTCGAGCAGGAGGGCGTCTCGTACCTGGAGGACTTCGGCTCGACGAACGGCACCTATCTGAACGGCCACCGCGTCCAGTCGCAGGAGATCCTTCGCGAGAACGACGTGATTCGCATCGGCGACACCGAGTTCAGGTACGAGCAATGAGTGCCGCAACCGTCGCGCGGGAGCACACGTGCTGAGGGTCGTCGAGGAGGCATCCCGCACCGACACCGGTCGCCAGCGCACTGCCAACGAGGACGCCTACTTCGCACGCTCGCCGGTGTACGCGGTCGCTGACGGGATGGGCGGCGCTCAGGCCGGCGAGGTTGCCGCGCGTATCGCCGCCGAGGCATTCGAGGATCGGAAAGCGGACGACGCCAACCCCGAGCGGGAGCTGGCGCGCATCGCGTCGGAGGCCAATCGCAGGATCTTCGAGCTTGCGCGTGAGGACGCCACCCGCACCGGCATGGGCACCACGCTGACGGGAGCGCTGCTGACAGACCACGAGATCAGCATCGTGCACGTCGGCGACAGCCGCGCCTATCTGCTGCGCGACGGCGAGCTGCGGCAGCTCACCCGCGACCATTCGCTGGTCGAGGAGTTGCGCCGCAGGGGCCAGCTGACAGACGACGAGGCCGAGGATCATCCGCAGCGCTCGATCATCACGCGCGCGCTGGGGCCGGAGGCCGACGTCGAGCCCGACCTGCACACCCACCAGGTCAGAAGCGGCGACGTGTTCCTGCTCTGCAGCGATGGCCTCACCAGCATGGTGCGCGAGGAGCGCCTGCACGAGATCCTGACCTCCACCAGCTCGCTTCAGCAGGCCGTCGACGAGCTCGTCGAAGAGGCCAATCGCATGGGCGGCCGCGACAACATCACGGCGATCCTGTTCCGCATCGGAGGCGACGACCCGGCGCAGGCACCCGACGATCAAGGGCAGCAGGAAACCGCCGAGCAGACTGCCACGGACCTGATCCCGGTTGCGGCGGCTGAACCGCCAGAGCCTGGCCGCAAGGAGAAGCGCACGGCGGCGCTGGTGGCGGACCCGGCCCTCCGCGGCCGACGCCGGCGGTTGCGGTTGCGCATCGTGCTCGTGACCGGGGTGGTTCTGCTGCTGCTGGGAGGACTCGTCGTCGGGGCGACCGCGGCCATTCGCAGCGCCTACTTCATCGGTCAGAACGATCATGGGCTGGTCACCCTCTACCGGGGTGTTCCGTACGAGCTGCCTGCCGGCATCAAGCTCTACGACACCCAGTACGTCAGCTCGGTTCAGGCGCGTTCACTGCGTCCGTTTGAGCGGCGACGGCTGCTCGATCACCAGCTGCGGTCCCAACACGACGCCGCGGACAGGATCCGCAGCCTGGAGCGTGGAGGATGACCGCGCGCAACCGGGAGCTGCTCGGCCTGCTGCCGGTGTCGCTGCTCGTGACCGGTGGCTTCACGGCCGTCTACATCTCGCGCCAGAGCGTGCTCGACTCGGCGACGCTCACCTACGGAGGAGTCTTCCTGGTTCTGTGCCTGGCGATGCACCTTTTCATCAGGCGTACGCTTCCCGACGCCGACCCGTACATGTTTCCGCTCAGCGCCCTGCTTGCCGCGTTCGGGCTGGTGGTCATCTACCGCATCGACCAGGATCTCGCCCGCCAGCAGGCAGGATGGTTCCTGGTCGGCATCGCTCTGTTCGTCGTCACTGTGCTTTGGCTCAGAGACGTGAGGGTGTTGGAGCGCTACCGCTACGTGATCGCCGCCGTCGGGCTGGGGCTGCTGGCCCTGCCGCGCCTTCCCGGCATCGGGTCGCAGGTCAACGGCGCCTACCTCGGTGTGGACATCGGCCCCATCTCGTTCCAGCCAACCGAGTTCTCGAAGCTCTGCATCGTCGTCTTCCTCGCCAGCTACCTGATGGAGCGGGGCGACGTGCTGGTGCTGGGCGCGCGGCGCGTGCTGGGTATGACGCTGCCGCCGCTGAAGCACTTCGGGCCGCTGCTGGTGGTCTGGGGCGCCGCGATGGTGATGCTGATCGTGATCCGCGACCTCGGCAGCTCGCTGATGTTCTTCGGCGCCTTCCTGGCTCTGCTCTATCTGGCGACCGGTCGGCTCTTCTTCGTCCTCTCGGGCATGACGCTGTTCGTGCTCGGGTCCTGGTTCACCGCCGCCACGGTCGGCCATGTCAACGAGCGCATCGACATCTGGCTGGACCCCTGGAAGGACGCCCAGGGAAGCGGCTACCAGATCGCGCAATCGTTGTTCGCGCAGGCTGACGGTGGCCTCTTCGGGCGCGGCTTCGGTGAGTCGCTGCTCGAGCTGCCCAACGGCAGCGCGATCATCCCCGCTCCACACACCGACCTGATCTATGCGGTGATCACGAACGAGGTCGGTCTGTTCGGTGCGGCGGCGGTCATCGTGACGTACCTGCTGTTCGCCGAGCGCGGTTTCAAGACCGCCGAGCTCGCCGGGGACGGCTTCTCGAAGCTGCTGGCGGCGGGCCTCACGACCGTTTTCGCATTGCAGGCGTTCGTGATCGTCGGAGGCGTGACCCGGGTGATCCCGTTGACTGGGGTGACGCTGCCCTTCGTCAGCTATGGCGGCAGCTCGATCGTCGCCAACTTCGTGCTGCTGGCGTTGCTGCTGATGATCTCTCAGGGGGCACGCGAGCAGAGGCGCGCCCGGTCACCGGTGGTGGGGTCGTGAACGCGCGCATCTACAGGCTGTTCGGCCTCGTGGTGCTGCTGTTCGGTCTGCTCGTCGGCTTCACCTCCTACTGGTCGGTTTTCGATGCCAAGGGCCTCGAGCACAATCCGCAGAACAAGCGCCTGCTGCTGGAGGAGCTGCGCATCAGGCGCGGGTTGATCTTCGCCGCCGACGGCACCGTGCTGGCTCGCAACCGCGTCGTCGGACAGGACGGGTCCGCCCGCTTCTACGGGCGCATCTATCCAACCGACACCCTGTTCTCGCATGTGGTGGGCTACAACTTTGCGGATCGCGGCCGGTCGGGCCTGGAGCGCTCGCACAACGACGAGCTGACCGGGAACAAGGACGAGTTCACGACGCTCATCGACGAACTGCGGGGCAAGGAGCGCGAGGGTGACGACCTGGTCACGACCCTGGACCCGGGGGCCCAGCAGACGGCGCTTCAGGCGCTCGCCGGGCGAGCGGGCTCGGTGGTGGCGATCGACCCGCGCAGCGGCCGCGTGCTTGTGATGGCGGCGCAACCGGACTTCAATCCCAACCGCATCCCGGACGAGTTCGGCACCCTCAACCGCGACCCTCGGTCGCCACTGTTCAACCGTTCGACTCAGAGCGGCTATCCGCCAGGGTCGACCTTCAAGGTCATGACCGCGACCGCGGCGCTGGACAGCGGCCGCTTTCAGCCCAACTCGGTGCTCGATGGCAGCTCACCGAAGAAGATCGGCGGCGTCCCACTCTCCAACTTCGGCAACGAGGACTACGGTCCCGTGACGCTGACCACCGCGCTGACGAACTCGATCAACACCGTCTGGGGCCGGGTCGGGGAGCGACTTGGCAAGGCAACGATGTACGAGTACATGCGGCGCTTCGGCTTCAACCGGAAGCCACACATCGACCTGCCGCGCGACGAGCTGCGGGCCAGCGGTGTCTACGACAACGGCAAGCTGCTCGACGACTCCGACGCCGTCGACATCGGTCGTGTCGCGATCGGCCAGGAGCGCCTGCTGGTGACGCCGCTTCAGATGGCGATGGTGGTGTCGGCGATCGGCAACGGCGGCGCCCTGATGCGACCGCACCTGGTCGAGCGGGTGCGGGATCACGACGGCAAGACTGTGAAGAGCTTGAAGCCGGCGGAGGAGAGCAATGTCATGAAGCCCTCGACGGCGAGCGCGCTGGGGGCGATGATGAGCAAGGTCGTCGAGGAGGGCACGGGAACCGCGGCCGCCCTGTCGGGCATCGACGTCGCGGGCAAGACGGGCACCGCCGAGGTCGGAGGAACGAACCAGGCCTGGTTCATCGCCTTCGCCCCGGTCACCGCTCCGCGCGTGGCGATTGCCGTGACGGTGGAGCGCACGACCGGCCAGGGCGGCACCATCGCGGCGCCGATTGCCAAGCAGGTGATGGAGTCGCTGCTGCGATGAGTCACCCCAGCGAGACCCGCGCCGGAGGGCGCTGCTGATGCCGGAGCTCGACGAGCAAACCATCATCGACGGGCGCTACCGCATCCTGCACCACGTCGGCTCGGGGGGCATGGCCGACGTCTACTGCGCCGAGGACGTGCACCTCGGCCGCCGCGTCGCGCTCAAGCTTCTCTACCGCCGCTTCGCGCAGGACACGGAGTTCGTCGAGCGTTTCCGGCGGGAGGCCTCCGCGGCCGCCGGCCTTCAACACCCAAACGTCGTCAGCGTCTATGACCGCGGCGAGTTCGATGGCACCTACTACATTGCGATGGAGTTCTGCCAGGGCGTGTCGTTGAAGGAACTGATCGGGCGAGAGGCGCCGTTCGAGCCGCATCGGGCGATCAAGATCGTGCGTCAGATGTTGGTGGCCGCCCGCTTCGCGCATAGGCGCGGGGTTGTGCACCGCGACCTGAAGCCGCAGAACGTGATCATCGATTCCGAGGAGAGCGACGAGAACTTCAACGTCAAGGTGGCCGATTTCGGCATCGCCAAGGCCGGGTCGTCGGAGATAACAGAGGTGGGGGCGATCATGGGCACCGCGCAGTACCTCTCGCCGGAGCAGGCGCAGGGCAAGCCGGTCACCGGCGCCTCCGACCTCTACTCGATCGGCATCGTGCTGTACGAGATGCTGACGGGGCGGCCGCCGTTCGACGGAGACAGCGCCGTGGCGATCGCGCTCAAGCACGTCAGCAAGCTGCCGCCGGCCCCGCGCGAGCTGCAGCCGCAGATCTCGCGCACGCTCGAGGCGGTGTTGCTGAAGGCGCTGGCAAAGGAGCCGGCCGATCGCTACGCCGAAGCAGACTCATTCCTGCTCGCGCTCGAGGCGGCGGAAGCGGAGCTCTCGCTCGACGAGGGCGGCAGCACGGCGTCGTTCGTGACGGTGGGGGTCGTCGAGACGGCAGCCGCCGCGGCCGCGCCCGTCGCGCTGGAGGCGCCGCCCGCTCCGCCGCCGCCCGCTCCGCCGCCGGACGTCGAGCCGCCGGCCGGCCCGCCGCAGAGACCGCCGCGCAGAGGGCGCATCCTGCTGCTCGGCCTGCTCGGCGCGGGCGCACTGGTCGGTATCGTGCTGCTGGCGTTGCTCCTGGGCCGGCCGGACCAGAAGCCCGTGCCGCTGGTGCTCGGCAAGACGCTCGACAGCGCACGCCAGCAGCTCGACGCGGCCGGTTTCAAGGTCGACATCGATCGTCGCAGCGATCTTGCTCCCGTCGACACCGTCTTTCGCCAGGTCCCGAGCGCGAGCTCGAAGGTCGACGAAGGCTCCACGGTCACCCTGTTCGTATCCAACGGACCCACAACCGTCAAGATGCCCGACGTGCTGGGCCTGACCGAGCAGGACGCGCGACGGCGCATACGCCGCGTCGGGCTGAGGCCGAGCCTCGAGCAAGAGAATTCGCGCAAGGTGCCCCTGGGCAACGTGATCAGGAGCGACCCGGGTCCCGGAAAGGCGATCGAGCGCGGCTCCCGCGTGACCCTGATCGTCAGCTCTGGGCCCAAGGAGGTGGGGGTGCCGGACGTCAAGGGGCAGGACCAGAAGGACGCGGTGGACCGCCTGCGCGAGGCGGGCCTGAGCGTCGTGGTTCGCGAACGCGAGTCGAATGAGCCGACCGACACCGTCGTGGACCAGACGCCGGTCGCGGGACAGCTGGTGGGCGAGGGATCGACGGTGACGCTCTACGTCTCGAACGGCCGGCTCAAGCAGGTCCCCGACGTGGTCGGCCAGGATCAGGGCGAGGCCGAGGCGGACCTGCGCAGCGCCGGCTTTCGCCCCGCCGTTCGCACGACTGCGACCGACCAGCCGGACGAGGACGGTCGCGTGTTGTCCCAGACGCCCGCCGCCGGCAAGGATCGTCGCAGCGGGGCACCGGTCGTGATCACGGTCGGGACCTTCACCGCTCCCACCACTCCAGCGCCGGGCGGCCCCGGGTGAGGATTGCGCTGCTCGCCGGTGGGCGCTCGAGCGAGCACGATGTCTCGCTCGCCTCCGCAGGATCCGTGATGGAGGCGCTCGAGTCGAGCGGTCACGAATGCTGCGCGGTCGTGATCGGGCGCGACGGCGTCTGGCGTCTGCGCGACCCGCGTCACTACCCGGAGGCAGCGGAGACCGCCGAGATCGGGGAGGTGGTGGCCATTCAGCCCGGGGCGGGGCTGCTGGATTCAGACGTCGCGTTCCCGGTCCTGCACGGCGTATTCGGCGAGGACGGCACGGTCCAGGGTCTGCTCGAGTGCGCGGACGTTCCGTACGTGGGCGCCGGTGTGCTGGCATCCGCGCTCTGCATGGACAAGCTGGTGTTCAAGCGGCTGATGGCGCAAGCCGGCATGCCACAGGTGGATTTCGAGGCGGTGCTCGAGCCCGAGTGGGCTGCGGACCGGGGAGCGGTGCTGGAGCGCGTGCGGGCGATCCCGCTGCCGCGGTTCGTGAAGCCGGCCAGGGCCGGCTCCAGCTTCGGCATCTCCAAGGTCTCGCGCGAGGACGAGCTCGAGCCGGCTCTGGAGGCGGCCTTCCGCCATGACCCGCGCGTACTGGTCGAGGCCGCGGCGATCGGCAAGGAGGTGGAGTGCGCCGTGATCGGAAACGACGAGCCGGTCGCCTCCGAGCCGGGGCAGGTGGTGCCCAACGCCGACTGGTACGACTACGAGGCCAAGTACACCGATGGAGGGATGGAGCTTGTGATTCCGGCACCGCTCGGCGACTCGCAGCGTGAACGGGTGCGCCGGCTCGCGATCGACACCTTCTCACGCAGCGGATGCAGCGGGCTGGCGCGCGTCGACTTCTTCGTCACCGACCAGGGACAGGTGCTGGTGAACGAGCTCAACACGATGCCGGGGTTCACTCCGACGAGCGTCTTTCCGCGGCTCTTCGACGCATCCGGCCTGCCGTACCCACAGCTTCTGGAGCGGCTGCTCGGGTACGCGCTCGAGCGCCACGAGCGCGAGCGCCAGTACGCCTACTAGATGATTCCACGATCCACGAGCGCACGGATGACGAAGCATCTCGTCGCTGGATCGACGTCCTCAAGCTCGCCTTCGCCCTTGCCCAGCTTGATCTGCCTCGCCCCCGCACGCACGGGGCCGCGGAATCAACCATCTAGGCTCTGAGACGACCGCGGGCTATCCCAGCAGGCGCAGCTCTGAGATGCTGGCGCCGTACTGTCCGCCGGGATCCTTGACCAGGCGCATTATCCAGACGAGGTAATAGCGGAAGCGTCTTCCGCCGGTGTCCAGGTTGAGCGTCGCGGTGGTGCCCTTGACCGTGCCGAAGCCGACCTTGGTCCAGCCCGACACGCTGTCGGGCACGCTGTTGGCGACGTACAGCTCAGCGCTCCAGCCCGGCCGCGGTGTTGTCGCGCGCAGCGCTCTCGCCACCACCTGGCTGCCGGCGTCGAGGTAGACGCCCACGCCGTCCTTGATGTTGCCGAGCTCCGGCGTGGAGTAGTTCTCGGTCTGCCACACGGTTCCCCGCTGACCGTCAAGAAGCGCCTCGAGCTGCTCTGAATTCTCCTGCCCGTCACCCGGGGCGGGGTCGTAGTCGAACGCGTTGCGCCCGCCGAGCTGGATCGGGGAGAGATTCTGCGCGACCGGTGCCTTGCCGCCGCCGCCGCCGAGGCTTCGGACCGCGATCGTCGCGCCCGCCGCCAGCAGCAGCGCCAGAAGCACGTAGAGCGGGATGCGCCAAGCCTGGCGCCCGCCGGGCGCACGACCTGCGCGCTCGGGTTGCAGCTGGTTGAGCACCGCCGTGGCCTCCCCCTCGGGTCCACCGGCGCGCGCCGCCTCGAAGGTGAGCACCTGCTCGAGCTCACGCACCATCTCCTTCGCCGACGCGTAGCGGGCGGCCGCGTCTTTGGCGGTGGCGCGCTCGACCACGGCAGCGAGGGCGGCCGAGATCTCGGGACGGCTCCTCTGGACGTTGGGCAGGCCTTCGCGCACGTGCTTCATGGCAACGCTGACGTTGTTCTCGCCCTTGAACGGGACGTCGCCGGTGACCATCTCGTACAGCACGATGCCGAGCGAGTAGACGTCGGAGCTACCGGTGACCTCGTTCCCGAGCGCCTGCTCGGGGGACACGTAGTCGGTCGTGCCCACCACCCGTCCCGCAGCGGTCAGCTGGTGAGCGCCCAGCTCGAGGCTGCGGGCGATGCCGAAGTCCGTCACCTTGGCACGCCCTTCCTCGTCGATCAGCACGTTCTGCGGCTTCACGTCGCGGTGAACCAGCTGCCTGTCGTGCGCAGCCTCCAGCGCCCTCCCGATCTCGATCGCGTATGCAACCGATTCGCTCACAGGCAGGGGCCCCTCACGCCTGATGCGGTCCTTGAGCGTCTCCCCGCGCACGTGCTCGAACACGATGTACGGGTGACCCTGGTCCTCGCCGGCGTCGATCACCATCACCACGTGCGGGTGGGAGATCTGTGCCACCGTGCGTGCCTCGCGGCGGAAGCGCTCCAGCGCGTTGGGATCGCGGGAGATGTCGCTGTCCAGCACCTTGATCGCGACTGGTCGTTCGAGCGTCTCGTCGAAGGCGAGATAGACGATCGACATACCACCGCTGCCGATCCTGCGCTCGACGCGATACCTGGCGTCCAGCGTGCCGCCGATCAGGCGGTCTCGCGGCTGCCGTCCGCCGGCCTCCGTTGCCGGAACGCCGTCGTGCGCGTCGCTGGAAGGGCCGGCCTGCGTGCCGCTGTGACTATCTTGCGCCGTCATGGTCTCGGTTAGCTACTACACCGACCCTCTCTGCCCTTGGTCCTGGGGAATCGAGCCCTCCATCCGCAAGCTGATGCTCGAGTTCGGCGAAGAGCTGGAGTGGACCTTCGTCATGGGCGGTCTCGCGCGCGATGTCCTTGCGCCGCGCTCGCAGCCGGTGGGTCTGGGCGAACAGCAAGTGTACGCACGGTTGATGCGGGAATGGCTGATTGCCGCGGAGCAGACCCTTATGCCCTACGACCCGTTGCTTTGGGCCGAGGGGCCGGTCTCGAGCAGCTATCCGGCCTGCATGGCGTCGAGGGCGGCATCTGAGCAGGGCCCCGACGCCGCCCATCGCTATCTTCGCCGCCTGCGCGAGGGATTGATGATGGAGCGCCGCAAGCTGGACACCACAGAGCCCCTGGTGGAGGAGGCTCGCGCAGCGGGGCTGGACGTCGAGCGCTTCAGGCTGGACCTACGATCCCATGCCATCACGGAGGCCTTCGCGGCCGACCTGGAGCGTAGTCGCGAGCTTGCGTCCTGGGCGCCGCCCGCCACAGGGCCGTGCTCTCACGGAGCCGGCGAAGTGGTGCTGCCCACCGTGGTATTCGGCACCGATCGGCCGCCCACGCTGGTCTCCGGCACGCGCCCTTACGAGGACTACCGCGACGCCGCCAGGGCGGCGGGGGCCGAGGCCACGCCGGCACCACCCTCCGTAGAGCAGTTCGTCTCGCGCTTCGGTCGTGTCACCACACGAGAGGTGGAGGTCGTCTGCGAGCTGCCGGGCCCGCGGGCCGGCGCCGAGCTGTTCAGGCTCGCCGAGCAGTGGCGACTACGCCCGCTCTAGCACATGACCAGATATGTCT
>JBBQNR010000051.1:0-20463 GCA_038330145.1 Solirubrobacterales bacterium | reverse complement strand
GAGCCGCGACAGATGGCTGGGCCCGGGCAGCGTGTGGCGCTGAACCTTGCGGGCATCGATCGCACGCAGGTCGAGCGCGGAAACGTCGTTACCGAAGTGGGCGCAATAGTGAAGCCGACCTATCGCGTCGACGTGGCGCTCGAGCTGCATGCCGACGCGAAGGCGTTGAGGCGGGGAGCGCCCGTGCACCTGCATCACGGGACCCGGGACACTCCGGCACGGGTGGCGCCACTCGAGGGCGACTCGATCGAGCCCGGCACCCGGGCATATGCTCAGCTCAGGCTCGAGCGGCCGATCGTTCCGGCACGCGGCGATCGGGTCGTCCTGCGCCAGGTCGCGCCGCCCGACACGATCGGAGGCGGCTGCGTGATCGACCCGGCTCCGCGCAGACACGGCGCCGGGCCGGATCGAGTGGCGCACCTGCGCTTGCTCGAGAGCGGCGACGCGCTTTCCCAGCTCGAGGCTCGGCTCGCCCAGACGCCGTCGGGCCTGGGAGACCAGGACGGGGAGCCCGCGCTGCTGGAGCAGCTGCGCGCCTCCGGCCGAGCGGTGCGCATCGGCGAGCAGCGACCGCGCTACTTCGACCGTCAACAGCTCGCGAGCTCGCGAGAGCGGCTGATCGGCGCGCTCGAGCAGCTGGGCACGGATCGCCCCGCCAGCCGCGGCGCCCTGGCCGACCATGCGGAGCTCTCCGAGCCGGCTGCCTCGGCCCTGCTGGATGGACTCCGGGAGTCGGGAGAGGCGGTGGTCCGTGGGCCGGGCTTCCTGGCGGCGAGCGCCGTTCGCGACGACCCCCGCGCGGACCGTCTACTGGCGGCCCTGGAGGTCGACTTCCTCGAGCCACGCGGCGTCGAGGCACTCGCAGCCGAGATCGACGTGGCGGCTGAGGAGGCCCGCAAGCTGCTCTCGTCTCTGGCGCTGGAGGACCGCCTGGTGCAGGTCAGGCCCGGTCTCTACTATCACCCGCTGGCGCTTGCCGCCGCCGCCAGGACGGTGGTCGAGATCTGCGACCGTGCGGGCTTCGTGACCATCGCCTCGTTGCGCGATCGGCTCGCCACCAGCCGCCGCTACTCACAGGCCCTGCTCGAGCACTTCGACTCCGGTCGGCTCACCCGGCGCGAGGGTGACAGGCACTTCCTGCGTGAGCGTCCATAGGAGACACCGGCCTGCGGGCGCCGGGCCCGTGCGGTAGTTTTTGGCCCCCACATCGGGTGGGATCGCAGCCACTGGGAAGTCGAGGTCCGAGCAGCAGATGCGAATGCGGCAGAGCATGGCTCAGCTTGAGCGCTCCTTCGAGCAGCAGGCGGCCGAGGAGAAGGCACGCAGGCGCGAGCTGAGGCGCGAAGCGGTCGAGCGCACGCGTCAAAGGCGACGGGCCCGCATAGAGCAGAACCAGAAGGCGAGGTTCTTCCTGCTGCTCTTCATGATCCTGGCGACCGTCGTGATCGTGACCGTCGCGATGTTCGAGACGCTTGCCTGGTTGATGGGCTGACGGGCGTTCGCGCCGCCGTCAGCCGCGGCTACTTCTCGGGCTTGCTCTGAAGCTCGTTGAGCGCCTCGTCCACTTCCCCGCGGCCGGCGCCCGCCGCCTTCTCCTGCTGGATCTCCAGATAGACCTCTTTGCGGAAGACGGGAATCGTGCGCGGAGCCTGAATTCCGATCCGAACCTTTTCACCCATGATCGAGAGCACGGAGACCTCAATGTCGTCACCGATCATGATGCTCTGGTTGGATTTTCTTGTCAGGACGAGCATATGAAGCGCCTCCGTGCAATTCCTGGGCCGGCAGATGGGAACCGGACGATCACATCACACTAGAGCAAACCAATTCAATAGGCCAGACCAGCAACGGATGTCCCAGCACTCTCATCCGATCGGCCCACCGGGGAGAAGGGCCCCACGCCGGCCTGGAAGCTAGAATCGGTTACGCGGGCTAGGTTTACCCGCTTGAAACTCGAATTCCTTCTTCTCTGGATCAACTGATTACGCCGTTGCGCCGCCCATCCCTGCGCTCGCAGCTCAACCAGATCCGGTTGTGGGTCCGGCAGGGCCGTACCGACGCCTGGATTGCCCACAAGCTCGATATCTCGGTCGAGCAGCTGGAGCAGTTCAAGCGAGACCACAGGCTCGACGCCGATCAGGATGCCGTGCCCGACCCCGTCGTCGTCGGCGAGACCCCGCTCGAGAGTCGCCGCTCGTCGGAGCCGCGCGAACGGCCCGTGGTCGAGGCTGCGCCGGACGAGGACGAGGATGAGGACGAGGTCGAGGCCGGTGAAGACGAGGACGAGGACGGGCGTGACGAAGCCCGGCCGTCGACCAGACGTCGCCGGCGCGGTCGTCGCGGCGGCCGCCGCCGCACGCGGTCGCCGAGCTCGTTCGAAGGCACCTTCGACCACGGTGACGAGGGATACGGCCTCTGGCTCGACCCAGCCGTGGCCGACAACCCCGTCTACTCCGAGCACTGGGCAGGTCACCGCGAGGTGACCATCGTCGTGGACGCGGACTCGATAACGATCCGCCGCGCCGGAACCGACCGCGAAGACTGATCAGCGACGGGCTGGGCGCATCGAGCCGCCCGCGAAGTCGACCGCCTCGCGCATGTAGAGGTAGAAGGCCGCGTCGATGGCCGACGCAATGTCGAGCATCGGCTCGTCCTCGCCCTGGAACCTGCCGGTCGGCAGGTCGAGAGCCCAGTCACCGCTCTCGCCGTAGACCGATGCCAGCTCCGCGATCGAGAACCTGGACCCGAGGCGCCTCCTGAGCTGGTCCTCGACCGCCACCACGGCCCTGCCCAGCGCGCGGTAGGCGGCGGGGTTCGATCGGGCGTCCTGGATCGACCGGTACCCCTCCTCCCATTGAAAGACCGCGTTTTCGATCGGGTAGCTCATGCGCTCGAAGCTAGCAAACGCCGCTGGGCACGAGCCGGGGCGGTGGGGGGCCAGGAAGTCGTAGGTGACAAGCCCCTGGCTGTGGCGGTACGATCCGGTCGGTTAGTTGATCGGGGACGGCCGCTGGCCGTAGGGGGGAACGTTGCATACACCTGCGTCGCCGCTCGGCGATGAGGGTCTATTCAACCGCAGCCGCTCGGGTGACGGGGATGCTCGCGAGCAGCTCGTGGAGCGCTATCTGCCGCTTGCCCACAGGCTTGCTCGCCGTTACTGGTACGGCCGGGAGCCTCTGGACGACCTGCTCCAGGTCTCCGGCGTTGGCCTGGTGAAGGCGGTCGACCGTTTCGACCCCGACCGTGGCATGCCGTTCTCGGCATATGCCGTTCCGACGATCCTGGGAGAGTTGAAGCGGCATTTCCGTGAGAGCAGCTGGGCGCTGCGAGTGCCTCAGCGCGTGCGGGCAAGGGTGATCAAGGTCGATCGCGCCGGCGACCAGCTGCGGGCTCGACTCGGGCGCTCCCCGACAGCAAGAGAGGTCGCCGAGGCAACGGGGGAGACCGTGACCGACGTCGTCGAGGCGCTGGAGGCCGCCAATGCGCTGGAGGCGCTGTCGCTGGACGCGGTCGGCCGCAACGGGGAGGACGGGGACGAGAGCCCCGTCGTGGACCGGCTGGGCGCCGACGACGAGGGCTACGAGCTGGTCGAGTACGAGGCGGCCATCCAGCCGGTGCTCAACGCGCTTCCGGTGCGCGAGCGGCTGATCCTGCACCTGCGCTTCGCCGAAGACCTGACGCAGTTCGAGATCGGCGAGCTGCTTGGCATCTCACAGATGCACGTCTCGCGGCTGCTGCGCAGAGCGCTGGCGCGCCTCCAGACGGTCGCCCAGGGTCCTGGACCCCGGCTCAGGGGTCCTTGGGAAGTCCCTTGATCACATAGACGCGCTCGCCGGGACGTGCCATGCCGGCACGGCGCGCCTCCAGCTCGACCGTGTCGAGGCTGTTGAGCTGCTTGGCCCCCGCGCGCAGCCGCTTGTTCTCGCGCTGCAGCGTCTGAAGCTCGCCGGTGGTCTGCTTTGCCACGTCTCTGGCCCGCAGGTAGGCCGTCGCGCGACCGATGAAGGAGATCAGCACCGCGGCGAGCACGAGCAGCAGCATGATGCGCGCCACGCGGTCCCAGCGGATGCCGCCGCGGCGTGCCGAGGCGGGTCTCCCGCCTGAGCGCCTGCGAGCAGGCCTCCGTACCGCTGTGCTCCTTGCTGCGCTTGCGGCCACCGCGCGTTCCTTCGCCACGCGCTCATGATCCCCTTCCGGTCGGAAGTCTCAGGGATCTCAGCCGCGGCGGCTGCGCGGGAACGCTGCCCGGCCGGGATACTCGGCGTCGTCGCCCAGCTCCTCCTCGATTCGGAGCAGCTGGTTGTACTTGGCGACTCGATCGGAGCGCGACGGCGCACCGGTCTTGATCTGGCCGCAGCCGGTCGCGACGGCGAGGTCGGCGATCGTCACGTCCTCGGTCTCGCCCGAACGGTGCGACATCACGGCCGCATAGCCGGCCTCGCGCGCCATGCCCACCGCTTCGAGCGTCTCGGTCAGCGTCCCGATCTGGTTCACCTTGATCAGGATCGCATTCGCCACGCCCAACTCGATGCCGCGCTTCAGCCGCTCGGTGTTGGTGACGAAGAGGTCGTCCCCCACCAGCTGCACGTTGTCACCGACCCGCTCGGTCAGCAGCTTCCAGCCGTCCCAGTCCTCCTCCGCCATGCCGTCCTCTATCGAGACGATCGGATAGCGCTCGCACAACACACGCCAGTAGTCCGCCATCTGCGCGGAGTCGAGCGTCTTGCCCTCGTGCTCGAGCTTGTAGACGCCCTCCTCGTGGATCTCGGTGGTCGCCGGGTCGAGTGCGATCGCGACCTCGCTGCCGAGCCCGTAGCCGGTCTTCTCGATGCCGGCCGCCAACAGCTCGAGCGCCTCCTCGTTCGACCCCAGGTCGGGCGCGAACCCGCCCTCGTCTCCGACGGCCGTCGCGAGCCCGCGTGAGCTCAACTCCTTCTTCAGCGAATGGAACACCTCGACGCCCATGCGCAGTCCATCCTCGAAGCGCGACGCGCCGACCGGCACGACCATGAACTCCTGGAAGTCGAGCCGGTTGTCGGCGTGGGCACCGCCGTTGAGCACGTTCATCATCGGCACGGGCAGCACGTGAGCAGCCTCGCCGCCGAGGTGGCGGTAGAGCGGCAAGCCGGCCTCGGCCGCCGCTGCCTTGGCGGCCGCCAGTGACACTCCCAGGATCGCGTTGGCGCCGAGGCGGGCCTTGTTGGGCGTGCCGTCGAGCTCGACCAGTGCTCGGTCGAGCGCACGCTGGTCGCTTGCATCGAGACCGGCCATCGCCCTGGCGATCTCGCCGTTGACGGCCGCGACCGCCTTCTCGACGCCCTTGCCGCCCCAGGCATCGCCACCGTCGCGCAGCTCGACCGCCTCGAAGCGGCCGGTGGAGGCGCCCGAGGGCACCGCGGCGCGCCCGTGGGCGCCCGAGCTCAGCCAGACCTCGACCTCGACGGTCGGATTGCCGCGAGAGTCCAGGATCTGGCGCGCATGCACTCGCTCGATGGCGCTCACGAGGCTTCCTTAGAGCCCCGGAAGCGCTCGCTGGCGAGCTTGAGCGCAAGCTCGGGATCGACCTGGAGCGAGCGCGACAGCTCCACGATCTCGAACAGCAGGTCGCCGATCTGGGCGTAAAGCCGTTGGGATCCATGTCGAGTCTCCTCCTGCGCCTGCGCGCCTGCGCCCTCCTCGCCGATCGCCCGCTCGGCCTCATCGAGCCGCGAGCGAATCTCGTCCAGCACGGCCGCAGGATCGACGCGGTCGCTTCCCCCCGCCGCCTTGCGCTGGAGCTTGCGCGCGTACATCAGCGCCGGCAGCGTCTGCGGCACGCCGGCGAGCGGATGCCCCAGCGGTGCCTCGCGCTGCTTGATCACGTCCCAGTTCTCGCGCACCTCGGCCGGGGTTGCGGCCTCCGTTGGCAGGTCGGCCATCCCGCTGTCGCCGTTGTCATCGAACACGTGGGGATGGCGGCGGACCAGCTTCTCGGTCACGTTGCGCGCGACCGCGCCGAGATCACCCTGACCGCGCTCCTCGAGCAGCAGCGAGAGGAAGTAGACCTGGAACAGCACGTCGCCAAGCTCGTCGAGCAGCTTGTCGTCCTCGCCCAAATGCGCCGCCTCGGCGAGCTCGTAGGACTCCTCGACGGTGTGGGGGACGATGCTGCGCTCGTCCTGTGCCGCGTCCCAGGGACAGTCACGGCGCAGGCGGCGGGTGACCTGCTCGAGCGCCAGCAGCGCTTCGCTCACGGCTTGGTCCTCTGTGCCGCTCACCGCGACCGGTGGCGTTTGAACCTAATGGCCCTTGTCAAAACGTTTCACCGGGAACTGGCGAACGTTCCGAGAAGGCCCACTAGCCGCCGGGGGGCGCTGAGCCCTGTGGCTGCGCTCCGCCCTGGGGCGCGCCCTGCTGGGGCGCTCCGCCCTGCTGGGGCGGAACCGCGCCACCGGGCGCTCCGGCGGGAAGTCCCGTCTGCGGCGCGGTCAGCGCCGGCGGTGTGCCTCCGCCGGTGAGGGCGGCGGGGGAAGTAGCCGCGGCGCCGCCGGGGGCGGCTCCGGGCGTGGAGCCCGGGACGCCGGGTGCTGCGCCGGGCGCTGCGCCCGCGACGCCTCCTGGCTGCGCCTGGGCTCCCCCGAGCGCCGGCGGAGTGCCCGCGCCTGAAAGGGCCGCTGGTCCCGTGCCGAGCCCTGGCGGCGGCGGCTCCTCGCCATTGGAGCAGTCGGGGATCGCAAGGCTCTTCACGCAGTCGGTCTTGGCCCGCCATTTGCTGCGGAAGCCGGTCGTGAACTTATCCAGCTCCTGCTGTTGCTTCTGCGAGATCAGCAGCTGGCGGATGCCCTCCTTGGACTGCTCGAGCGTCTGCTTCGTCGCCGGTGTGATCTTCGTGACCTCGAAGACGTAAAAGCCCTGTGGCGTCTTGATCGGCCCGGTCAGCTTGCCCTTGGGCACCTGGAACAGCGCCTTGTCGAAGTCGGTCTCCTGCTGGCCCTTGGTGATGCCGAGCAGGCGGCCGCCCTGGTTCTTGGTGGCCGGGTCCTTCGAGAGCGCCTTTGCGACCTTGCTGAAGCTCTCGCCCGCGTTGATGCGCTGCACGGCTTGCTTGGCCTTGTCTTCCTTGTCGGCCAGGACCATGCGCAGGTCGCGGCGCTCCGGCTGCGAGAACTGAGCCTCGTTCTGCTTGTAGTAATCCTCGATGGCGCCGTTGTCGACGTTGGTCGTGTCACGCGTGACCGCCGTCCGGATCTTGTTCGACAGGACATCCAGCCTCACTCGGAAGAGGATGTCCTCCTCGCTCTGTCCCGACTGGCTGAGGAACTTCTTGTAGGCCTTCTCGGTCGGGAAGGACTGGTCCTTGGTCTGCTTGAACTGCCGCGCGACCTCCTTGTCGGTGGCGGTGATGTTGCGATCCGCGGCCTCGCCGTCGATCCAGTCCGCGGACACCAGGAACTGCATCACCTGCTGGGCGACCTGGTCGTATTCGGGCGAGCCCTTCTTTGGCGGCTGCGGCTTCTGCTTGGACTTCGGGGGACTCTGAACCGCCGACACGACGCCGAGCCAGTGGTCGAACTCCTGTTGGGAGATCGGCTTGCCCTGGACCTCCGCCACGGCGCCCTTCTGGACGCTGTGATCGTCGCCGCCAGCGGCGATCAGCACGATCGCAGCGATCACGACGACGGCTGCGACGGCTGCGTAAATCCAGTATCTGCGGATCAATCTGGGCGGAGGGGGGGAGGTTCGGTGTCGTAGTAAACCGGGCTCGAAGCCCGGCCTGGGAACACTATAGCTACGCCGGCTCGAGGACAACACCGGTGAGGGCTTCGGACGCGTCCACCACTGCTGGGAAGCGCTCCGCCGGCTCGTCCGGGACGGGCACGCGAAGGGTTCGCTTCATGGACTCGTAGACCGCCTCGGGCAAGCGCTCGCGGAGCGCCCTCACCTGTGCCAACTCCAGCTCCAGAGGCGCGATCACGAGCCGTCCCGCTTTGAACTCGACGCTGCGGGCGCCGGCCCTGCCGAAGTTGATGCGCGCCTCCTGGAGCCGGATCAGGTTGTCCACCGGCTCCGGCGGGGGCCCGAAACGGTCATCCAGCTCCTCGCGCAGTCGCTCCAGCTCCTCGGCGTCACGGCTGGCGGCGATGCGGCGATGTGTGTCGATCTTGGCCACCTCGTAGGGGATGTAGGTGGCCGGGATGAAGGCGTCGACCGGCACGTCGAGGCGGACCGGCTCGCGAGCGGCATCCTCGTCGGCAGCGCCCCCACCGTCGCTGCGCAGCTGCTGGACCGCTTCGTCCAGCAGCTGGCAGTAGAGCTCGAACCCGACCGCGGCGACATGACCGGACTGCTCGTCCCCGAGCAGGTTGCCGGCACCGCGGATCTCCAGGTCACGCATGGCGATCTTGAATCCGGACCCGAGCTCGGTGTAGTCGGAGAGCGTCGACAGTCGCGCGGCGGCCTCGGCGCTCAGCTCGGCAGATGACGGGTAGAGCAGGTAGGCGTGAGCACGCTCGCGCGAGCGGCCGACGCGGCCGCGGATCTGGTACGCCTGCGCGAGCCCGAGCGTGTCGGCACGCTCCACGATCAGCGTGTTGGCCTGAGGAATATCGAGCCCCGACTCGATGATGGTGGTGGAAACCAGCACGTTGACCCGGCCCTGGAGGAAGTCGATCATCGTGCTCTCCAGTTCCGAGGCCTCCATCTGGCCATGAGCGACGGCCACGCGCGCGGCCGGAACCAGCGCCCGGATCCCCTCCGCGGCGTTCTCGATCGACTCGACGCGACCATGCAGGAAGAAAACCTGCCCGCCGCGGCCGATCTCGCGCTCGATGGCCGACTTGACCAGCTCCTCGTCGTACTCGCCGACGTAGGTGTGAACCGGCCGCCGGCCCTCGGGCGGCGTCTCGATCACCGAGATGTCGCGCAACCCGGCGAGCGACATCTGAAGCGTGCGCGGAATCGGCGTCGCCGACAGCGACAGCACGTCCACTCGCAGGCGAAGCTGGCGCAGGAGGTCCTTTTGACGCACGCCGAAGCGCTGCTCCTCGTCCACGATCACCAGGCCGAGGTCCTTCGGGCGCACGTCGCGTGAGAGCAGCCGGTGCGTCCCGATCAGGACGTCGACCTTGCCCGCGGCGAAGTCCGACAGCACCTCTCGCTGCTCCTTCTGCGAGCGGAAGCGCGACAGCAGGTCGACCCTGAACGGGTAGTCGCGCAGGCGCTCCGAGAAGGTTCCGTGGTGCTGTTGGGCGAGGATTGTCGTCGGCACCAGGAACAGCACCTGCCTGCCGTCGGCGGCCGCCTTGAAGGTGGCACGCAGCGCGACCTCCGTCTTGCCGTAGCCGACGTCGCCGCAGATCAACCGATCCATCGGCTGTGGCGCCTCCATGTCCTCCTTGGTCTGCTCAATCGCCGCCAGCTGGTCGTCGGTCTCGCGGTAGGGGAACGCGCGCTCGAACTCGAGCTGCCACTCAGAGTCGTCGGCGAAGCGGTGGCCGGCGCGGGTTCTGCGCTCGGCGTAGAGGTTGATCAGCTCGCCGGCGAGCTCGCGCGCCGCTCGCCGCGCCCGTGACTTCATCGCCTCCCAGGCCTTCGAGCCCAGCTTGGAGAGCGGCGGCGAGTGCCCGTCGGCGCCGACGTAGCGGCTCAGCTTCTCGAGCTGGTCGGCGGGCACGAAGACGCGGTCCTCGCCGCGGTATTCGAGCGCCAGGTAGTCGCGGGTGACGCCGGCCACCGTCTTGGTGTCGAAGCCGGTGAAGCGGCCGATGCCGTGATCGGTGTGCACGACTATGTCGCCCGCTCGCAGGTCGGTGAAGGCGCGGATGGCGCGACCCGGCCGCTCGGGCTCGGCGCGCCGGCGACGCAGCAGGCGGTGCTCCGGCACCACGGCGAGCTTGAGCTGTGGAGCGATGAAGCCCTCGCGCAGACCGGCGATCGCAAACCACAGCCCGGCCGTCCCGGGCTTGGGAGGGGCTCCGTCGACGGTCGGTCGCAGTCGCGCCAGGTTGTAGGCGGCGCGCTCGGCCTCTCCGCGGCGTGGCCAGCCCACGACCGTCAGATATCCCGAGCGCAGCAGCTTCTCCAGCTCCGGCTCCGCCTCACGAATCGATCGCGCCGCCCCGTCGGCGGCCTGCGCTCGCAGCTGGTGCTGCTGGTCGCCGGAAATCGCGGAGAAGCGAACCGCGACCCGCTCGTCCAGTGCCTGCTCCACGCTGTCCGGCGCGAGATAGAGCTGGTCCGCGTCGTCGGAATGCAGGCTCGTGGTCACGTCCTGCCAGTGGTCGGCCAGCGCTCCCGCCAGCTCTTCCTCCGACGACAACACCACAGCGGTCCGCTCGGGCAGCAGCTCGAGGAAGGAGCTGAAGCGCTCGACAGGGAGCACCTCGGCCACGTCCGGCCGCTGGTCGCGCTCCTCGGAGGCGGCCATCTGCGCCAGCTCGCGGTACTCCGGGTCGAGCTCCGCGGCGGGCGCGATCTCGACCGCATCGGCCTCTCCCAGCGAGCGCTGTGTGAAGGTGGAGAACCAGCGCAGCGACTCGATCTCGTCGCCGAACAGCTCCACCCGGACTGCCCTCTCCTCGGTCGAGGGATAGACGTCCAGGATTCCGCCGCGCACCGCGAACTGACCGCGGTCGTCCACCTGCTCCGTTCGCTCGTACCCGCACGCAACCAGACGCTCCAGCGTCGAGTCGACGTCGAGCTGTTGGCCGAGCTCGAGGCTGAAGCCATGGGGGCGCAGCTGCGGGTCTGGTATTCGCTCGGCAAGGGCAACGGCGCTGGCCACCACCACCGGAGGGCCGTCGGACGCCTCTCCTGGATCGAGCAGCGAATCGAGCGCCGCTATGCGCAGTCCGACGAGGTGTGGCGGCGGGGCGAGCTGCGACTCGTAGCGAACCCCGCGGGCAGGGTAGAAGCGCACCCGCCGAGGCGCCAGATAGGAGCGCAGGTCGAGCGCGAGGTCACGTGCCGCCCGGTCGTCGGGGGCCACGACCAGGGCCTCGCGATCGGCGAACTCCGGCGAGTGCAGAAGCGACGCGATCGCGAACGGCCGCAGCGAAGCGGAGACGAAGGCGCGCTGGGGCGAAGCCGCGGCCTCGCGGGCGAGACGCTGCAGGTCCTCGCTTTCGTTGGCATGGTCGAGCAGCGTCGAGAGGCTGGCGCCGGTGGCGGATTTCTGTTTGGGGGTCATCGCGAAGTCTGGGTGTTGTGGGGCACGCCAAAAGGCCGGCGAGGAAGTCCGGCCGGCGTCGCTTCTTAGGATAGGGTTTGCGCGATGTCGAAGTCCGAAAAAGAGCGCGCGGCCAACGCGATCGCCATCAGCCGCGTCGCCGTCGGTGCGGGCGCCTGGCTGGCGCCGAACCTGTCCGGCCGGCTGTTCGGCCTCGACCCCGACGGCAATCCACAGCTTCCCTACGTCGGCCGCCTGTTCGGAGCGCGTGACGTCGCGCTCGGGGCCGGCACCCTGCGCAGCGGCCGCAAGCAGAAGGACCTCTGGCTCACCGCGGGTGTCGGCTGCGACATCGCCGACGTCGCCGCCGGAGTGCTGGCGGGAGCGCGTGGAACGCTGCCGCTCGGCGCGGCCACGATGGTGACCGCCACCGCGGCCACCTTCGCCGTCGCCGGCGCCTGGCTGCTGCAAAACTAACTCCGGTTTTCGCTTAGTCGCGAAAACCGGGAGCACCGAGGGCAGCGGGTTAGCCCAACGGGCGGATCAGCAGCTCGTTGACGTTCACGTGCGGCGGCTCGGAGAGCGCGTAGAGGACCCAGCGAGCGATGTCGTCGGCCTGAAGCGCGCCCTGTGGGCTGTTGTCGAAGAAGGGCGTGTCGACCATGCCGGGCTCGACCAGGGTGACTCTGACGCCGCTGCCCCCCAGCTCCTGGCGCGCGGCCTCCGCCATCGCCGTCACCGCCCACTTGGTGCACGAGTAGAGAGAGCCCGGAAGCGCGACGCGCCCTGCCACCGAGCCGGTCAGCAACAGGTGCCCTCGAGACTCGCGCAGCGACGGAATCGACGCGCGAACGGTGAGCGCCGCGCCGTAGACGTTCGTCAAGACCATGTCGCGCCACTGCTCGGGCGTCTCCTCGAGGAAGCCTCGCTTGGCTCCGAAGCCGGCGTTGGCGAAAGCCGCGTCGAGACGGCCGAAGGACTCGTGCGCGGCGGCGACCGCGCGCTCTTGGTCCTCCCACTCCTTGACGTCGCATTTCACCGCGACGGAACGCTCGCTGCCACCGAGCTTCTCGACCAGCTGCTCCAGCTTGTCGCGAGATCGAGCGGCCAGCACCAGGCGCCAGCCGGCGCGGGCGGCGTGCTCAGCGGTCGCGGCGCCGATTCCCGACGAAGCGCCGGTGATCAGCAGCACGCGTTGCTCGCTCATCGGCCCTCGGCTCGGTCGACCGCTAGCGCGTCTCCTCGACGCTAGGCTTTTCGATCAGCTCGATGCGGTAGCCGTCCGGGTCGCGCACGAAGCAGAGGCGTGACCCGCCCTCGCGCACGCTGTACGGAGGCTTCTCCGGCTCGATGCCCTGTTTGGCTAACCGCTCCAGCGTCGCGTCGAGGTCGTCGGCGGTGATCGCGATGTGGCCGTAGCCAGTCCCGATGTCGTACGAGTCGACGCCGAAGTTGTGGGTCAGCTCCAGCTTCGGCATGTCGCCGTCGCCGGGGATGTTCATGAAGACGTTGATCGCCTCGTCGCGGATCGGGATGCGTCCCGATTCTTTGAAGCCGAGCGCCTTGTAGAACTCGACCGACCGATCGACGTCGGTGATGCGGTAGCAGGTGTGGATCAGGTTGCTCATTGCGCTGTTCGCACGCAAAGCCGGTTTCGCGGTCAATGTATCGCACCGGTCCTCGCCGATCAGCTGAGCAGGCCCTGGCCTACGTAGCCTCCCGGCCGCGCCCCGGGAGGACACGCGAACACGGCACTTCCGACATGCTTTATGTACTCGTCACCGTAAGTGCTCCCCGCTCGGACTCCTCGCCGTTGGGGCAGTAGGTCGCCAAGGATCCGCTTTCCCTCGAGCACTTCGAAGTCCGTCACCTTCGCGCTGCCCTTGTTGGTCACCTCGAAGGTCGTCGGGCCGGCCGCCAGCTTTAGCGCGGCGGGCTCACATCCGGCGTCCGAGATTGCCACCTTCACGACCTTTGCGCCTTTGGGGTCGTCGTCGTTGCCGCATCCGGCAACGATGGCCGTGCCGATCAACATCGGCGCCAGCGCTCGTCTCATGGTCGTCAACCCGCAGCCGGCTGTCGGGATATCGCAGGCGATCCCGAACGCTGCCTTCGCAAACGCCAGCCGTGTGGCCACGCAACGTAGATGCTCATCGGCACGACATAGGCAAGCCAGATCACCGTCTCGCCGATCGTGGGCTTGGGTTGAAGTCCCAGCATGCCGGTCAGCAGGGCGCCGGAGATCGTGCCCGGCTGTACGAACCACCCAAGGTCCATCGCCTGGTGCTGCATTCCATCGAACCATCCTGCCTCGTGAGCAGTGTGCAACGAGGTCGTCAGCAAGCCGGCTGCCACGAACACGAGCACGAGCCCGGTGATACGGAAGAACCGCGAAAGGTTGATCCTGATTCCCCCGCGATAGATCGCGTAACCGATCAGGATCGCCGCGATCAAACCCATGCTGGCCCCGATGCCGGCCGCCAGCGTGTCGTTCGAGTCCTGAAAAACGGCAAGCAGGAAGACCGTCGTCTCGAAGCCTTCGCGCATTACCGCCAAGAAGGCCATCGCCACCAGCGCCAGCGCCGTGCCGTCGACCATCGCCGAAGCGGTGCTGCGCTCGAGTGTGCGGCGCAGTCCTTTGGCATTGCGGCGCATCCAAACGATCATGTAGGTGACCATCCCAACCGCGACCAGGCCGACAACGGTCTCCAGCCCCTCCTGCTCACGTTGCGGAAGTTGCTGATCGACCACCCGCAGCACGACTGCCACGATCATGCACAGCACGACCGCGATCCCCACCCCCAACCACATCTGCTTCAGCGCCTCGCGATGCCCCTCCTTGAGCAGAAAAGCAGCGATGATCCCTACGATCAGGCTGGCCTCGACACCCTCTCGAAGCGTGATGATCAGGGACGGCAGCATTGAGTTCCTTCCTGGACGGGCGTGAGCATGTTAGGGCGGCCTAATTCGGGTGCCCTAATTCGTATCACAGTCGGCCCCGATGCGTTCTTCACGAAATCTGGCCAAGTGTCGATTAGAACGAGTACGGTGGTCTCGAGGGGGTCGACACGGATAGTCGATGTGACCGAGGTCCAGCTTCGTCTGGCCATGATCCGGGCTGGGGTGTGGCTGACCTGGGGGATCTGCGCGACGGCCACTCTCTACGCCGTCTTCACCTGGGACAAGCCCAATCGGGAACTGATCCTGGCGCTGCTCGCCGTGGGGGCCTCTGCCGGCGTGGTGATTCCCCTGCTGCCGACGGAGAAGATCGTCCGCAGCCGCTACGACAACGTCTTCTTCCTACTCTGGAGCCTGGCCGATGTGACGCTGATCGCGCTGCTGGTCGCAGCGGACGGTGGAGGGTCGAGCCCGTACTCGGCCGTCTTCTTCGTGCCACTGGTGTTCGCCGCCCTCTTCTATCCGCTGCCCCTGTTCGTGGTCGTCGGTGCTGCGGACGTCTTCCTCTACGTCGCCGCCTCCTCCGGCGGTAACGACTTCGAGGGCGCCCTGCGCATCCCCATCGTCGCGGCCGCCCTGGGCTCGACGGCCGTGATGTGCGCGTGGCTCGCCCAAAGTCACGATCGCCAGCGGGTGCTGCTGAACCGGTTGTCGCGAACCGACCCACTGACCGACGCGCTCAACCGCCGCGGCTTCGAGGAGCGGCTTCAGGTGGAGATCGCCGACGCAGTTCGCACTCGCCAGCCGATCGGCCTGCTGATGCTCGACCTGGACGGGTTCAAGCAGGTCAACGACAACCTCGGGCATGCCGCCGGGGATGAGCTGCTGACCTGGGTGGCCGGCGCGATCAAGAGTGCGGCGCGGCCCATGAACAGCGTCGGGCGGCTCGGCGGCGACGAGTTCGCGGTGCTTTCCCCCGGAGCGTCCCGGCACGACTCGAGCGAGATAGCGCGGAGGGTCTCCGAGCGGTTGTCGGAACGCATCCAGGTCACGATCGGGGTGGCCTCGTACCCGGAGGACGGCATCAGTCTCGAGGAGCTCTACCACGCTGCCGACTCCGAGCTGTACGCGCTCAAGTATGGAGCTGCCGAACAGCCGTCTGGAGCAGCCCAGCTGAGTTGGGCGGCCACGATGGCCAGGGCGGTCAACACCCGCATGGGCGGAAACGGCGACCAGTCGCGCGCCGTGCGCTTTGCCAGTGGCTTGGCACGACGTCTCGGGTGGAGCGGCCCGGACCTGGACAACATCAGCCTCGCGGCGATGGTCCACGACGTCGGAAAGATGCCCGTTCCCGACCGCATCCTTCAGAAGCCGGGGCCGCTGGAGCCGCACGAGTACGAGGTGGTGAAGCGGCACCTGGTCAAGGGCGCGGAGATGATGGGCCGCATCGAGGGGCTGGCCCCGATCGCCCCCTGGCTGCGGCACGCACGCGAGAACTACGACGGCAGCGGCTATCCCGATGGCCTCAGCGGGGAGCAGATCCCGCTTGCGGCACGCATGCTGCGTGTCGTCGACGCATTCAACGCGATGACGAGTGAGCGTCCCTACCGGCCGGCGATGTCCATGGACGAAGCGCTCGCGCAGCTGCGCCGCGACGCGGGCCGCGTGTTCGACCCTCGCTGCGTGGTGGAGTTCGAGGCCGTGCTCACGGCCGAACTCGCTCGCGTCTCCTAGTGGGCCTTCTCGGAACGTTCGCCAGGTAACGGCGAGGTGCCCGGGGCCGCCAGGCCACCTGGTGGTCCCGAAGGCCGCCGTTCCCGGTGAAACGTTTTGAGGAGGGCCACTAGCGGCCCCTCGGGGGTTCCTCGAGGCCCTCGGCCGCGATCTGCTCGACGCGATCGGCGGCACGCCCGATCAGTTCCTGCACGTCGCGCGTCGGCTCGGTGAACCTTTCCAGCACGTAGCCGGCGACCACCTCCGGGTCCGTCGAGTCAGGCCGGCCGACGCCGACGCGCACGCGCAGGAAGTCGTTCCCGCCCAATCCCTGGGCCACGCTCTTGAGCCCGTTGTGACCGGCCAGACCTCCTCCGCGGCGCGCTCGCACCTCGCCGAAGGGCAGGTCGATCTCGTCGTAGACAACCAGCACCTGATCGAGACCGAGCCGGTAGTGCCCGCGCGCGGGCCCGACGGCCTGGCCCGACTCGTTCATGAACGTCTGCGGAAGCAGAAGCGCGACGTGCGGGCCGCCGGACCCGGCACGTCCCTCCGTCACCAGCGCCCCGAATGCCTTGCTCGCCTTCGGCAGCTCCCAGCGACGCCCGAGCTCGTTCGCGACCTCGAAGCCGATGTTGTGGCGGCTGGCGGCGTAACGGGCCCCCGGATTGCCCAGCCCGACCACCAGCAGGTCGACCGGAGCGCCCTTGCGCCGGCCGCGAAACAGCTTCAGCGCAGACTCCCCGTGGGGCTACTCGTTGTCGCCGGACCCGCCGCTGCCCTCTTCGGCAGCGGCAGCCTCGCCTTCGCCCTCGGCGGCCTCGCCCTCCGCGAGCGGCTCGCCGTCCTCGCCGACAAGCGCGGCCTCCTCCTCAACCTCGGGCTCCTCGACGATCTCGGACGGCACGGTGACTGTCGCGACGACGACCTCCTCGAGGTTGTCGGCGATCAGCACGACGCCGGCCGGAGCGGTGATGCTGGTGAGGTTCATGGTCTCGGCCACGCCGAGCCCCGAAACGTCGGCGACGATGCGGTCCGGGATGTCGGTCGGCAGCGCCTCGATCAGGACCTCGCGGGTCACGTGCTCGAGCACGCCGCCCTCCTTGACGCCGGGCGCCTCCTCGACGCCCTCCAGCTCCAGCGGCACCATCGACTGAATCTTCTCGTCGAGCCTGACCTTGAGCAGATCGAGGTGCACGACCTGGCCCCGGACCGGATCCTTCTGCTGCTCCTTCACGATCACAGGCTGACGGTCGCTGTCGACCTCGACGTCGAACAGCGCGTGTCCCTCGGCGAGCACCGCGCGCAGGCGCAGGGCGTCGGCCTTGAACGGCAGCGTCTCGCCGCCGATGCCGTAGACGACGCCGGGCACGAAGCCCGCGCGGCGCAGGCGGCGCGCCGCCCGCGAGCCGCGCTCCTCGCGCCGCTCCACCTGCAGGGAGGTTCTCTTGTCGCCGGCAGCCATCGGGCTGGAAGTGTAGAGGGAGGCGCCGCGAAGCGGCCGCGGGGCCGGCGTAGCGGCCGCCGGCCAGGTGGCCGTACCCTAGAACCGGATGGCCGAGGACTCAAAGGACCGCAACATCCCTCGCAGCCGGTTGGGGCGCTCGGCCCGTGTCGGCATGGTCGCGGGCCTCGGCGGCGTGCGTTACGCCGGCACCAAGGCGACCAACCTGGTGCGCTCCAAGGAAAAGTCCGACGCTCGCATGGAGGAGCTCGCGATCGACTCCGCCGACAAGCTGGTCGAGACGCTCGGCGGCATGAAGGGCGCCGCCATGAAGATGGGTCAGCTGGCGTCCTTCATCGATACCGATTACCTGCCCGACGAGTATCGCGAGCTCTACCAGGACAAGCTCGGCAAGCTGAGGACCGACGCCCCCGCGATGCCGTGGGAGAAGGTGCGAAAGGTGCTCGTGGAGGAGTACGACGAGCCCTACGAGGAGCTGTTCGACGACATCGAGACCGAGGCCTTCGCCGCGGCGTCGATCGGGCAGGTCCACCGCGCCACGCTGCCAGACGGACGCCGTGTAGCGGTCAAGATCCAGTACCCGGGGATCGACGCGGCGATCAGAGCCGACCTCTCCAACGCCGGCATGATCCTGCGCTTTGCCAAGGCGCTCGCGCCCGGTCTCGACGCCAAGGCAGTCGCCGCCGAGCTGAAGGAGCGCGTGCTCGAGGAGCTCGACTACGAGTACGAGGCTCAGAACCAGCGCGCGTTCGCCCGCGCCTACCGCGATCACCCGTTCATCTGCGTTCCGGATGTCGTCACGCGCCTGTCGCGCAACCGCGTGCTCGTAAGCGAGTACGTCGAGGGGCAGAGCTTCGAAGAGGTGAAGCAGCTCGACCAGGAGGCGCGCGACCGCTTCGGCGAGATTGTCTTCCGCTTTTACCTGGGCTCGATCTTCCAGCTCCAGCACTTCAACGCCGACGCGCATCCCGGCAACTATCTGCGACTCGCCGACGGCCGCGTCGCTTTCCTGGACTTCGGCATGACCAAGCGCCTCGACCTCGAGCAGATCCAGCTCGAGGTCGAGGTGGTGAAAGCGCGCATGGACGGCGATCCGGAGCGCCTGCGTCAGAGCCTGCACGACCTGGGCTTCATCAAGAACCCCCAGCGCATAGATGCCGAGCGGCTGATGGAGCACGTCGACGCCATCGGCGGCTGGTATTGGCAGGACACCGACCGCGAGATCACCGCCGAGTACGTGATGGGCGTGATCTCGGCCGTCTCGGACCCGCGCTCGGACTTCTACTCGCTGATGCGACGGGAGAACGTGCCCGCCAACGAGCTCATGGGCCGCCGCATGGAGATCGGCGTGCTGGCGGTGCTGGGGCAGCTGCGCGCTCGGCGCAACTGGCACCGGATCGGGCGCGAGTGGTGGTTCGGCGACGAGCCCTCGACCGAGCTGGGCCGTCAGGAGTGGGAGTTCTGGGGCCGGCACGGCGGCGGCTGGCGGCCGGCGGACTCACCCTCCCCGGGTTGACCTTTCGCGCCCGTCGCCGCCGCCTTCTCAGCGGCGCTCTGGCGCCGGCACTTGGGGGTGGAGATGGAGCGGGTCGTAGGCCCGTACGGATTCGCAGCGGCGGCACGAGAGGGGCACCACTTGTTCCTCTCGCGGGTGCGCTGTTGCTGTTTGCTTGTCTTGCGGAAGCTACGCCGCCGAGCGCATGTGGCGCCGGGCAGCGAGACGCTCGCGTGCGGCCGCAAGCTCGCGCCCGCCCTCGCGCGCGATCACACGCGCGATCGCCGCTCGGCTGGTTCCGTTGCGTCGCATCGCTCTCGCCGACCAGGTGGCCATCCGGCGAGGCGTGAAGACCTCACTGGGCAGGCGCGTGCGCGAGAAGATGTCGACCAGCTCGCGCGTTCCCTCCGGCGTCGAGCCCAGGTCGCGGTAGGCCTCGAGCTCCAGCGGCGAGACGTCGTCGGCCAGGCCGAGCCGGTTCGACCACTGGTACATGTCCATGCATTCCTCGTCACGGCGGCGCTCCCAGCCTCGCAGCTCCTCCTCCAGACGCCGCGCGTCGTCGAGCACCGGCGCGACCGCCTCGCCCAGCAGGCGACTGAAACGCAGCGCGTCTCGGATCCCCTGTGCCGTGACGGGATCCTTGAAATGGCCGGCATCCCCTGTGAGGGCCCAACCGGACCCGTGCGAGCGGCGGAAGAAGGCCGGATGGTCCCTGGAGCTGTGGATCTTCGTGCGTCGCTCACAGCCGGCGAGCCGCTCCGCGAGCGGCGGGATGCCATCGATTGTTCGCGTCCACGCCGCTTCCGCGTCCTGCTGGAATTCCGCCGCGCGGTCGGCCGGTGGCATCAGGAGCACGAGCGTCCAAGGCTCTCCGTCGCCGCTGTCGCACGGAAAGACGGTGCAGAGCTCGCGACCGCCACGCCACTGAGCGGCGATCGAGCGCCATTGCGGGTGCGGGTCGGTGCAGTAGGCGTAGAACATGATGCGGCGGTTGCGCCATTGCAGCCAGGGGTGGGCTCCGACCATGCGCGCGACGCTCGAGCGGCGGCCGTCCGCACCGACCACAAGCTTGGCCCTGATCTCGCCCTCCTCTCCATCGCGGGTCCTGACGCGCACACCCGCCACACGCTCGCCGTCGCGCACGAGGCCCGTCACACGCGTTCGCTCACGCACGTCCGCGCCGGCGTCGCGCGCGGTCTCCACCAGCGCGTGGTCGAGGCCAGCCCGGCGCACGCACCAACCGTGGTTGATTCCATCCACCGGCGTGTAGGTGCCGCGAACCTCGGCGTCGAGTGCCCACAGGCGACCGACCGACAGCTCCGGCGCGCCGAGTGCCCGCACCCGCTCGAGCGCGCCCAGCCACTTGATCTCCGCCACGCCGGAGGGAAACAGCAGGTGAGTCGAGAGCGTGTCGGAGGGGAAGCTGGCGCCGTCGAGCGCGATCACACTGCGGCCGGCGCGCGCGAGCGCGATCGCCGTCGCCGAGCCGGCGCAACGAGAGCCGACGACTACGACATCAACCGTCTCGGTGGTCGATCCGACGATCGGAAGCCCTCCTCCTAGGGGAGCCCAAGACTACTCCGCGCCCTCAGAGCTCCCGGATTTCGCGCCTAAGAGCCCCTTACAAAAACACCCGCAACGCCTGACGCGGCTGCGAATCATCGCCATCCTGCGTCCTCGGTCGGCCACATACCGCTTGGGTATGCGGCCTCCCTGCGTCCTTGCCTGGCTCGATTCTCGCCG
>JBBQNR010000050.1:0-20809 GCA_038330145.1 Solirubrobacterales bacterium | reverse complement strand
GGGGTGCAGCCCGGTGGCGCAGGCGTTCGCCGCCGGCCATGACATCGTGCGCCCGGTGCGCCCGAACACGATCGCCAAGTCGCTCGCGATCGGAAACCCGGCCGATGGCGTGTTCGCGATCGACGTCGCCCGCCAGACCGGTGGGGCGATCGACTGCGTGACCGACACGGAGATCGTCGAGGGCATCAAGCTGCTCGCGGAGACCACCGGCATCTTCACCGAGACGGCCGGCGGGGTGACCACCGCGGTGCTGCGCAAGCTGGCCGAGCGAGGCGACATCTCGCCCGACGAGCGGGTGGTCCTCTACATCACCGGCGAAGGGCTGAAGACGCTCGACGCGATTCGGGACGAGGTCACCACATACGACGTCGAGCCGGCGCTCGACAGCTTCTCCGAGGTGGTGCCGGTGACGGCACACGAGCTGGTCTGATGGGGGTGATCGTCAAGATCCCGGCTCAGCTGCGAACGCTGACCGGTGGCGAGGGCGAGACCGAGGTCGAGGCCGGATCCGTCGGCGAGGCGCTGGAGGCGCTCTTCGACCGCTACGACGGCCTGCGCGACCGCATCACCGAGGACGGCGAGCTGCGCCGCTTCGTCAACGTCTACGCCGGCGGGGAGGACATTCGCTTCGGCGAAGGCCTCGAGACCGCGGTAAGCGACGGCGACGAGATCACGATCCTGCCCGCCGTGGCCGGCGGGGCCTGACCCGAGAGGCCAACCGGCCAGTACCGCCCGCTGCTCAGAGCCAGCGGCGGTGGCGGAAGAAGACCACCATCCCGACGAGCAGGGCGACCATGGTGCCCGTGATGATCCAGAACGCGGCCACGTCGCCCTCGCCCGGCACGCCGACGTTCATGCCCCAGAGGCTGGCGACGAAGGTCAGCGGCAGCACGACGACGCTGATCGCCGTCAGCGCTCGCAGGATGGCGTTGACCCGATGCGAGATCACGGATTCGTTGGTGTCCTCGAGCGCCTCGACGACCTCCTTGTAGTTCTCGAGCATGTCCCAGATGCGCTCCGAGGCGTCGACGATGTCGTCGAAGTAGATCTCCAGGTCGTCGGCCCAGTAGCGCTGCTTGGTGCGCTCCAGGTCGCGCAGCACCGTGCGCTCGGGCCGGATGATCTTGCGGAAGTTGATGATCTCCTGCTTGACGTTGGAGATGTCGCGCACGATCTCCTCACCGCGACCACTGAAGATGTCCTCCTCGACCTGCTCGAGCTTGTTGCCGATCTTCCGCAGCATCGGGAAGCAGTAGTCGAAGGCCTGGTCGACTATGTGGTAGAGGAGGTAGCCAGTGCCCTTCGAGAAGTACTGCTCGCGCATCTCCTCGCTGGTGCGGCAGCGCTCGAACAGGTACTCGATCGGCTTCAGCGGTTGATTGGGAAGCGTGATCACGAAGTCGGGGCCGACGAAGAGATCCAGCTCTCCCGCGTTCAACCTGCCGACCTGCTTGTCGAAGACCGGGAAGTGCAACACGATGAACAGGTAGTCGGGATAGGCGTCGATCTTCGGTCGCTGGTTGCGCGACATGACGTCCTCGAGATCGAGCTGGTGGAAGTCGAAGTGCTCGGCCAGCCATGCCCGCTCCAGCATCGACGGCTGCTCGATGTGCAGCCAGCGCAGGCCGTGGTGGGTGAGGACCTCTATCTGAGGCTGTGTGCGCTCAGGTGCTGCGGAATCGACGACGCCGGCACGGCGCGATGCCCTTCGCGGCAGTCGGGGCCTTGGAACGATCGGCATGAGCGGGGTCTTCGGTCGTCATCGTCGTGGCGGGTGGCCGCAGGCGATTGTAACCACGGCCGCCGTCGGTCGCAGGGCCTGTCCGTCGCGAAAGCCCTCGGTCGTAAAGTGACGCCCAGTCGGCCGAGCTGCTGCCAAATGGGTAAGTAGGTATCGATGGCCAAACAGAAGCTGGGTGAATACAAGCGCAAGCGTGACTTCAAGTCCACGCCGGAGCCTGAGGGCCGGCAGGCGGCCGGGGCGGACCAGCCGCGCTTCGTCGTCCACGAGCACCACGCCCGCAGCCTGCACTGGGACCTGAGGCTGGAGCGCGACGGCGTGCTCGTCTCGTGGGCCATCCCCAAAGGCATCCCGACGGACCCCAAGCGAAACCATCTGGCGGTGCACGTTGAGGACCACCCGCTCGATTACATCGACTTCGCGGGCGAGATCCCGCAGGGGGAGTACGGGGCCGGCGCGGTCAAGATCTGGGACAGCGGCACCTACGAGACTCACAAGTGGCGTCCCGACGAGGTGATGGTCACCTTCCACGGCGACCGCCTGCAGGGCAAGTACGTGCTGTTCCCGACCAAGGGCAAGAACTGGATGATCCACCGCATGGATCCTGCGGACGCCGACCGGGAGCCGATGCCGGATCGCGTCAAGCCGATGATGGCTCGCCTCTCGGAGCTTCCCGACGACGACCAGGGCTGGGGTTTCGAGATCAAGTGGGATGGCGTGCGCGGGGTCCTTTACGGTGAGGGCGGCAGGGTCCGCATGACCAACCGCAACCTGCGCGAGATCACGGCGCAGTACCCGGAGCTGCGCGAGCTGGGACGCGCTCTCGGCTCCCAGGAGGTCGTGCTGGACGGCGAGGTGGTCGCTCTCGACGATCAGGGCAAGCCGAGCTTCGAGCGCCTCCAGCGGCGCATGCACGTCGGCTCCGAGGCGGCGGTGCGGCGCCTCACCAAGAGCTTGCCGGTGGTCTACATGATCTTCGATCTGCTGTATCTGAACGGACACTCGACGATGCGGCTGCCCTACACCGAGCGCCGCTCGCTGCTGGAGCAGCTCGAGCTGTCGGGTGCCCACTGGAAGACGCCGGCCTACCATCCGGGCGAGGGCCAGGCCCTGCTCGAGGCCTCGCGCGAGCAGGGCCTGGAGGGAGTGGTGGCGAAGCGGCTCGACAGCATCTACGAGCCGGGCAAGCGAAGCCCGAGCTGGCGCAAGGTCAAGAACACCTTTCGCCAGGAGTTCGTGGTCGGTGGCTGGCTGCCCGGCCAGGGCGCGCGCGGCGGGCGGCTGGGGTCGCTGGCGGTCGGCTACTACGAACTCAGCCCCGAGGCGGCAGAGCGCGAGGGCCGTGAGCAGAGCCTGCTGTACGCCGGCAACGTCGGCACCGGCTTCAAGGAGGACGATCTGATCAGGCTCGGCGAGCTGCTCGAGCCGCTGCGGACTGACGAGAGCCCTTTCCAAGGCCGGCAGCCACCAAAGCGCACTGTATTCGCGAGGCCTGAGCTCGTGGTGGAGGTCGAATACAGGGAATTGACGCGCTCACGCACGCTGCGGGCGCCGTCCTTCAAGGGCCTCCGCGACGACAAGGAACCGCGCGAGGTGGTGCTGGAACTGCCGTCCCTGGCCTGAAATAACCCTTTCCTGAGACTGCCGGCATGCCGAAAACGGCTGGGTGTGTCGTATTTGGGTATCCACCTGATGAAATACACGAAGGCATACAGCTAGGCCAAGGGAGGTTCGGTAACCGAATGGCAAGGTCGATCTGGAGGGGCGCGATCAGCTTCGGGCTGGTGAACGTGCCGGTGAAGCTCTACAGCGCCGTATCGAAGAAGACGGTGCGCTTCAACCAGTTGCACGACGCCGACGGGGCGCGCATCCAGCAGAAGCGGGTCTGCGCCAAGGACGGGCAGGAGATTCCTTTCGAGAGCATCGTCAAGGGCTACGAGATCAGCCCCGACCGCTACGTGGTGATCAGCCCCGAGGAGCTGGAGGCGCTGGACCCCAAGAAGACGCGCACGATCGACATCGAAGACTTCGTCGACCTGGACGAGATCGACCCTCTCTTCTACGACCATCCCTATTACCTGGCGCCCGACACCGGCGCCGCAAAGGCCTACCAGCTGCTGCTAACGGCTCTCGAGGAGTCCAACAAGGTGGCGATAGCTCGTGTCGTGATCCGCTCCAAGGAGTATCTGACGGCGATCCGACCGGCGAACGGGCTGCTGACGATGGAGACGATGCTTTTCGCAGATGAGCTGGTCTCTCCCGACCAGATCGAGGAGCTGCCGGACGACGACGTCAAGACCACCAAGCGCGAGGTCGACATGGCGCGGCAGCTGATCGAGTCGCTGACGACGGAGTTCGACCCCTCCAAGTATCGCGACGAGTACCGCGAGCGAGTACTCGATCTGATCGAGCGCAAGGCCGACGGTCAGGAGATCTCGGTGCAGGCCGCTCCGGCGGAGCCGGACCAGGTGCCGGATCTGATGGCGGCGCTGGAGGCCAGCCTGGCGGATGCCAAGGGGCGTCGCGCAGAAGCTTCAACGGCCGCCGGCAACGGCAAGGCCGCGCCGGACGGCAAGCCGGCGCGTGCGCCGCGCAAGCGCTCCACCCCGGCGAGCAAGCCCAGCGGCAGCCGGAAGGCCTCGGGCGCAGGCAAGGCCTCGGGCGCAAAGTCCTCGGGCTCCGGCCGCAAGGCCGCATCGGCCAAGGCGCCGAAGCGAAAGACGAAGGCCAAGGCCTGACCATCCCAGCCGGCCATTCGCGCCGGCCCGGGGGAGTGACGTGAGCGCCAGGCAGACCGTCGAGGTGGAGGTTGACGGACGCCGGTTGAAGCTCTCCAACCTCGACAAGGTCATGTACCCGGCCGTCGGCTTCACCAAGGGCCAGGTGATCGACTACTACACGCGCGTCGCTCCGGCCGTGCTGCCGCACCTCCGCGACCGGCCGCTGACGCTGAAGCGCTATCCGAACGGCGTCGAGGGCAAGTACTTCTACGAGAAGGAGTGCCCCTCGCACCGCCCCGACTGGCTGCGGACCGCGCCCATCAGCACCAAGGGGCGCGAGATCAACTTCTGTGTCATCGACGAACTCCCGTCGCTGGTGTGGGCAGCCAACCTGGCCGACCTCGAGCTTCACACGTCGCTCTCACGCGCCGACGACATCGAGCGGCCGACGATGGTGGTCTTCGACCTGGATCCCGGTGCGCCGGCCGCGATCCTGGAGTGTGCCGAGGTGGGGCTGCGGCTTCGCGAGGTGCTGGAGGAGCTGGGCCTGAAGAGCTTTCCCAAGACGTCGGGGTCAAAGGGACTTCAGGTCTACGCGCCCCTCAATACGCCCGTCGACTACGGCCAGACGAAACCGTTCGCGAACGCGATCGCAAAGCTGCTCGAGAAGCACGACCCAAAGCTCGTGGTCTCGAACATGAAGAAGGAGCTGCGCGAGGGCAAGGTGTTCGTCGACTGGAGCCAGAACAACGACTTCAAGACCACGGTCTGCGTCTATTCGCTGCGAGCACGCGAGCGCCCCACCGTCTCGACGCCGGTGTCGTGGGAGGAAGTCGAGCAGGCGCGCGAAGCTCGCGACGCGGATCTGCTCGTGTTCGACTCCGAAGACGTGTTGGCCCGCCACGCCGAGTGGGGCGACCTGTTCGAGCCGGTGCTCGAGCTCGAGCAGGCCCTGCCGCGGCTCTAAGCGAGCATTCTCCTCAGCGCGAGCCCGTTTACCACCGAGCGGTTGACGGTACGAACACCGGCATGAGCCTTCCCGCCGCGCTGATAGACGTCGACGGCACGCTGGTCGACACCAACTACCATCACGCGATCGCGTGGTACCGCGCGTTTCGACGGCACGGCGTCGTGTTGCCGCTGTGGCGCATCCATCGCCACATGGGGATGGGCGGTGACCATCTGGTGCCGAAGCTGGTCGGCGAGCAACTCGCGAAGGAGCGCGGGGACGCCATCCGCGCCGCCGAGAAAGAGGAATACGGCGCCCTGATCGCCGAGGTCGAGCCGCTTCCGGCCGCCCGCGACCTGCTGCTCGAGCTGCGTTACCGCGGCCACCCGACGGTGCTGGTCAGCTCGGCCAAGGCGGAGGAGGTGGATCACTACCTCGACCTGCTCGACGCGCGCGACCTGTTGCACGGGTGGACGACCTCGGCCGACGTCGAGAGGACCAAGCCCGAGCCGGACCTGGTGCTGTGCGGTCTGGAGATGGCGAAGCGTGTCGGCGGCGACCAGACGGCGGTCATGATCGGCGACTCGACCTGGGACGTCGAGTCGGGGAACAGAGCCGGCATCGAGACGGTCGCCGTCCTCACCGGCGGCTACTCGGCCGCCGAGTTGGAGCAGGCCGGCGCGGTGATGGTCGTCTCCTCCTTGAAGGAGCTGATCGAGCGGCTCGACGAGACGCCGCTCGTGTAGTCGCGGACGACCCAGGCGACGCCCGACTCGGGCTCATGCGAGGACCAGACGACGCTGCTCGGCCTCAGGCGACGAACAGACGACGCTGCTCGGGCTCAGGGCTGGTCGTCGAGCACCTGGCAGGGGCCGGCGCCCGGTCGCACCATCACGGTCTCGCCGACCTCCGCCAGCCGCACCGAGGGAAGCTGCACGACCAGGTCCCGTCCGATCTCGTGACGCAGCCGGTAGAGCACGTCGTGGCCGCGAAACTCCCTGTCCGTCACGACGGCATTGCCGAGCCTGTCCGGGTTCAGGTCGAGTTGCTCAGGCCGCACGGCCAGCCGCACACTGGTGCGCTCCGCGAACGAATGCCGGTGAACGTCGAAGAGGCCTACGTCGGTCTCGACACCGTCGCCGGTCACGTAGCCGGGCAGCACGTTGACGTCGCCGACGAACTGCGCCACCCAGCGGTGGGCGGGGCGGTAGTAGACGTCCTGGGGCGCGCCAACCTGCACGATGCGCCCGCTCCTCATCACGGCCAGCCGGTCCGCCAGCGAGAGCGCTTCCTCCTGGTCGTGGGTGACGAGCACCACGGTCGCGCCGGCCTCACGCAGGATCAGCTCGACCTCGCGCCGCAGCTCCGCCCTCAGCGATGCATCGAGGTTCGAGAACGGCTCGTCGAGCAGCACCACGGACGGCGCCGGCGCCAGCGCACGGGCCAGGGCCACGCGTTGGCGTTCGCCGCCGGACAGCTCATGCGGGTGCCGGTCGGCCTTGTGCTGCAGGCCGACGAGGTCGAGCGCCGACCGAACGCGGCCATCCCGTTGCGCCGCCGAGACCTTCCTGAGCCCGAAGGCCACGTTGCGCTCAACCGTCAGATGCGGGAACAGCGCGTAGTCCTGGAACACCATGCCGATCTGCCGCCGCTCCGGCGGCAGCCATGCCGCGGGCCCCGCGACAACCTCGCCCCCAACCGTGACCGTGCCGGCGTCTGGGCGCTCGAAGCCGGCGATCACCCGCAGCAGCGTGGTCTTGCCGCAGCCCGAAGGTCCCAGCACCGCGAACAGCTCACCCGGCTGAACCTGAAGCTCGAGACCGTCGAGCGCCACCGTGCGCCCGTAGCGCTTGCTGACGCCGCCGATGTCTATCGCGCCTGCGCTCACTGTCTGCTCGGATGCCATTGCCGCAATCATTGGGAATGCTAGGACAGCGTGGGCAGCATCCCGCGCCGGCGCACGAGAATGAAATAGAGCGGCAGCAGGGACGCCAGCACCAGCATCAGAGCGGCGGGGCCCGCGTCGGCGTAGAGGCCGTTACGAGCCGGCGTCCACACCCTTACCGCGAGCGTGTCGAAGTCGAGGGGCCGCAGCATCAGCGTGATCGGAAGCTCCTTGAGCGACGAGAGAAAGACGACGACCCAGGCGGCGACCATGCTCGGCCGCAGCAGCGGCATCAGCACCCGCCGTCCGGTCTCGAGACGACCGGCGCCGAGTCCCCGCGCAGCCTCGCTCATACCTCTGCCGACCTGGCCGATGCCGGACTCCATGCTCTGTATGGCCTCCGGCAGGAAACGGATCACGAACGCGATTACGAGCAAAGCCAGCGTGCCGTAGAGCGGGTTGGCGTAGCGGGTCGATATCGCCACCAGAGCAAGCGCGACGATCACTCCGGGCAGCGCGAACCCGGCCTGCGCCAACGACGAGAGAGCCAGCGCCGCGCTGCCGCGACGGCGCACCGCCAGTGCCGCGACCGGAAGTGCGCAAACGAGAGCCGCCGCTGCGGCCACCAGCGAGACCGCGAGGCTGTTCCACGCCCAACCGGCGTAGTCGCCCAGGTTCTGTTCGGGCAGCTTGTCCGCGGTCCAGACCACGAGCGTCACCAGCGGCACGATCAGCGACAGCGCGACGACCAGCGAGCATGCTGCGAATGCGGGCCAGCGCCAGCGGCACAGCGGGTGGAGCGGGGGAGGGGTGAGGCCGGCGGAGGTCTGCTCGTAGCTGCCCCCGCCTTGGACGCCGCGGGCCGCCACCAGCACACCCAGCGACAGCGCTATCAGAAGGCTCGAGAGCACGGCTGCGCCAGCGATGTCGAACTCGCCGCTGAGGTGGATGAAGATGACCCGGGTGAAGGTGTCGAGCCGCATCAGCGCCACGGTGCCGAAGTCGGAGAGCACGTGAAGGCTGACCAGCAGGGCGCCCCCCGCGAGCGCGGGGGTGATCATGCGAAAGGTGGTGCCGAGCACGACCTGCAGGCGTGTGCGCCCGAGCGCGCGCGCGGCCTCCTCGTAGTTGCGGCTGAGGCTCGCCAGCGCGGCGGCTGACAGCATGAACACGTAGGGGTAGGTGAAGAGGACTAGCACCAGGGCGGCTCCGCTGAAGCCGTAGATGCTGGGCAGCCGCTCTACGCCGAGCGGCTCCATGAGCTGCTGCAGCTCCCCTTTTGGGCCGAGCAGCGAGGCGTAGACGATCGCTCCCACGAAAGGCGGGATCGCGAGCGGCACGGCGGCCAGCACCGCGAGCACGCGACGGAACGGCAGGTCGGTGCGGACGACCAGGTAGGCGAAGCCGGCGCCGACCGTCACCGCGGCCGCGCTCACGACCACGGCCAGCAGCACCGTGGTGCCAAGCAGGCTCGGGATGCGCTCGTCAAGCAGAGTGGACCAGACGTCCTTGCCCGCGCCGGCGGCGCGCACCAGGACATAGCCGAGCGGAAGGGAAGCCACCAGCGCCACCACGCCGGCCGCAACCCACAGCCCGAGACCGGAGTCGCGGCCGCGCCCTGCGACAAGCGCCCGGCTAGCCGAGCCCCACGTCCTTGATCAGGGCGAGGGTGCTCTCGACCTTGGGGCCCAGCTGCTCGAGCTGGACGTCGGTCGGGCGCACGTCCTCGATCCGGCGGACCCCCTTCGTGGGCGGGATGCCTGGCAGCAGCGGGTATTCCATCTCGCCGCTGGCGAACTTGCGCTGCACGTCCGACTGGAGCAGGTAGTCGATCAGCCTGCGGGCCTGCTTCTGGTGGTCGGCGCCGCGCACGATCGCGGCTGACGCGGCATTGATGATCGTTCCGTAGCCACCCGGCTGCTGGTCGGTGTAAACCGCCGCCACCGGAGCGCCCTCCTTACTGTGGATCGCCACGTAGTAGTGGTTGACGAGCCCGATCGGGAACTCGCCGCGGCCGACGGCCACCGCCGCGTCGTCGTTGCTCTTGAGGGTCTCGTACTTGTTTTGCTTCAACCCCTCCAGATAGCGCCGCGTGAAGTCGTCGCCGCGCTTGATCCGCATCGCCGTCACCCAGCCGAGGAAGGAAGCGTTGGTGATGTCCGGGCCGACCAGCTTTCCCTTCCATTTTGGGTCCGTCAACTCGAAGATCGACGTCGGCGCCTGGCTGACCGGCAGCTCCTCGGTGTTCACGATCAGCACCCTGGAACGGCCCGAAACCCCCGTCCAGCTGCCGTCGCGGGCGCGGAAGCGGAGCGGGATCCTGCGCACGTTCGGAGACAAATAGGGCTCGAGCCGGTTCTCCCCGGCAAGCCGCGAGACTGCGCCAGCGTCCTGAGCGATGAAGACATCGGCCCGCGAGTTGTCGCCCTCCTCGAGGATCGTGGCCGTCAGGCCCTCCGTCTCCCCGTACTTGGTCCTGACGTCGATGCCCGTGTCGCGCTGGAAGTCGTCCAGGATCGGCTTGATCAGGTTCTCCTCCCGGCCCGAGTAGACGACGACCTCGTTCTTGTCGCTGCCGCCGCAGGCCGACGCCCCGAGCGCCAGGGCGACCAGGACACAGGCCAGCAGGAGAGGCACGATCTGGCGGCGGGACGGGGCAGCGGACGACTGAAGGCGCACGTTTCTCCTCTGAATGGGGGTTAGGGCGCCCTTATTAGGGCAGCCTAATGCTACACCGGAGTGCCGGTACGGGCCCTCCCGGCTACCCCCGAGTGGCTACCAAGCTTCTTCGACCGGCTTGTCCGGCCGCGCCGAGGCCGGCCGGACGCGGCGGCGGCGAAACAGCAGCAGGGCAGCCACGGCCAGGGCCAACGCGAGCGCGCCGAGGCCGGCGATCAGGCCGGCCGAGACGCCGCCCGAATCCGATCGGTCGGGCTCCCAGGTCAGCGACCCGAGCGCCGCGACCGGCCTGCCGTCGACCGTCATCGGGACCCGCCAGTCGAAGATCTTCGTGCGCTTAGACGTGTCCTTGACCTCCTCGGGCGTGCCGGGCGTCATCACGTGAATGCGGTGGTCGAACCATTGGCGCGTGCCGTCTCGCGAGACCGTCTTCCACTTCGGAGCGGCGCCGGACTTGGCCTGCGGAGGCACCGGGCGGCGGCCGTAGCGGTCCTCGTTGACGTACTTGGAGGGCGAGCGCGTGTTCTCCTGGACGGTGCCGTCGGGCCTGAAGCGCAGATAGGGCTCGTTGTCGTAGCCCTCCACCACGATCGCGGCTCGGGCCCCATTCTGGAGCCGCAGGAAGCGGTCGCCGTCGACGACCTCGAGCACCAGGCCGGGCGCCGGCGGTCGCAGCGTGCTCAGCTTTGAGACCAGGTTCTGCTCTGTCTTTGCCGGAGCGCCGGATGCGGGCAGCAGCAGGAGCGCGGCGGCGCTGACCAGGACGAGCCGTTTCACGCGCTCAAGCGTAGCTTCCCCACCCGAAAGGCGGCGAATACGGCTACCATGGAACTGGTTCTTTGGGGAGTTCTTGGCCATTGAGAGGGGATAGCGTGAAGATCCGCACGGGTTTCTTGGCTGTTGTCGTGGCAGCTGTCGTCGCTCTGCTGGCGCTGGTTTCTCCGGCGGGAGCGGACACGTCGTCGTCGCTCAACAACAACACCTACGGCGCCACCGACACCAGGGGAGACTTCCCGTCGCACCCGGGCACGATGGCGAGGTGGCGCTACGGCCACTACAGCATTCCCGCCAAGGGCGCCAACCCGTACGGCCAGATCCACAATCAGGTCCTGACCGTGCAGGCTCCCTGCACCAACTGCCGCATCACCGACATGGTCCCCGACCTCGTCGACGCCAACACCGGCGCGTCGGTCAACATCGCAGACGGCGTCATGATGCATCACTTCGTGCTGCTGAACCCCGGCGCGACCGACACCGTCTGCCCCACCATGGGCCAGGGCCAGCTAGGCCAGCGCTTCTTCGCCTCCGGCAACGAGCGCACCCATCAGCACCTGCCGCAGGTCCCCCAGTCATACGGCTACACCAACGACAGCGCCAACTGGACGCTGATCATCCACCTCGTCAACTTCAACACCGTCGCCAAGGACGTCGACGTCCAGGTCGACTACCGCTGGCGGCCTAAGAGCGAGACGGTGGCGGCAATACCGGCCTGGCTCGACGTCGACGGCTGCGGGAACCTTTTCAGCGCGCCGCCTGGCGGAGACTCCGAATACTCGATCCCGGGTGTGGCGCCACCTTCACCGACCAACACCACCGACTACCACGACGCCGACAACACCCTTCCGTACTCGGCCGACTGGCAGATCCCCAATGCGGCTCCCTGGAACACCGGAGCCCGGCTGATCGCGATGGCGGGCCACTCGCACGACGTCGACGTGACCGGCCCGGGGGCGTGCGCGCCCGCAGCCCACTGTCCCGGGGAGGGTGGCGGCGTAGCCGTCTCCGCGGAGCTTCGAAGCAACAACGGCGACCCCAATCTGGCGGCCGGTCGGGTTGCGGGCCCCTACTACGGCCCAAGCAGCACGGGGCCGATACCTTCGGACCTGCCCGGGGGTACCACGACCACGCTCTGCCGCTCGAAGACCAACTACGGCACGGCCTGGTCCGGCGGAAACGCAGGCCCATGGGTGGGCCACCTCGACACCATGAACCTGTGCGGCATCTTCTCGAGCCTGCCGCCCGGGGCACAGGCCGAGGCCTACCCGCCGGGCGCCGCGTATCCATACAACGGCGTGACCGTCAATCCGCTTCAGTGGATCCGCGTGCACAGCCAGTACCAGAACGACACCGGGTTCCAGCAGAACGACGTCATGGGCATCTTCATGGCCTGGTTCGCGACCGGCGTCGGGGCGCCGAACAATGTCCAATTCCCCCGCCCGGGCGGGGCCACCCCGCTGCGCGTCCCGCTCGTGCCGGAGTTCAACCAGTGCACTGCCTCCAACAGCAGCCACGTCAGCCCGCTCGCCCAGCCGTCCTGCACCCCGCCGGTCGAAACGTCGTCCGTGCTGACGACCTCGAGCACCGGCAAGCAGAGCGCGTCGGCGCGCTACGACACCATGACCGGCAATGCGTCGACGAACGCCGACGAGGCGGACGTCAGGATCCAGGCCTCAGCGACCGACGTCAAGAAGCGCAGTGACGGCACCGACTACGTCGGGCCGGTGCTGCTGACCTCGAAGCTGCGCGTGACCGACAAGTCCAACGGCGTCGCCGGAGAGCCGGCATCGGTCCAGGACGCCGAGTTCCAGGTGCCGGTCAACTGCGTGAGCACCGTGGATACGAGCATCGGTAGCACCTGCAGCGTCAACACCACGGCCGACTCGCTGGTTCCCGGCTACATCCTCGAGGGCAGGCGGACGATCTTCGCACTCGAGAGCGTGACGATGAAGGACGCCGGTCCCAACGGCACCGGTTATGGCGCCGGCTGCCCGCAGACCTGCGGTGACGGCGACGAGGCAGTGTTCCTGCGCCAGGGGGTCTTCACTCCTTGATCCGCGAGACGAAGGTCGGCCTCGCTGTTGCGGGGGCGCTCGCGGCTGCCGCGGGGGGAACGGCTGCCACGGCAGGCTCCGCCGTGCGGGCGGCGGACTCCAAGCCGCCGTCGCAGACCATCTTCGCCTCCTCGTCGCAACAGGCCAACCGGCTCTACCTGCTGATCACCGTGCACGAGTCGGGCACGCTGAGGGTGACCGCGACGGCCGGCGGCAAGCGGTTCAGGACCGTCAAGAAGAAGGTCACCCAGCACATCCCGAACCAGATCTACCCGAAGCTGTCTACGTCTGCCCTGCGCTCGGTCCGTAACGCGATCAAGAGGCACACCGTCTACGCAACGGTCAAGAGCACCGGACGCGACAGCTCGGGCAACAGCCGCACCTACACCAAGCGAATCAAGCTCCGTCGCTGAGGCGCGCCGGTTCGCCCGTCAGGGCTAGCTCGCGCTGAGGCGCGCTCGGTCACGGCCAGCCCGCGCTGAGGCGCACTCGTTCGCCCGTCAGGCCTTGAGCTTTATCGAGCGGCGCGCGACGCCGCGGTTGCCGGCGTCGTCGACGGCGATGGCGGTCACCTTTGCTCGCACTGTCTTGCCGCGTCGCAGGGCGCGCTTGACGACGCGCGCCGCGGTGGCGGAGAGCCGGAGCTTGATCTTCCTGACGCCGTGGAGCGGAATCTCCCGCTTCACGGTCCTGAATCGGAACGACTTGGAAGCTCCGGGGACGCTGACCGTGCCCTTCACCTGCACGGAGCTCTTCTCGTGTGCTTGCACCATCACGAACAGCTTGGAAAGGCTCTGGCGGCCCGGTGCGAACAGCGTCTGCTTGGGGCCCGTGGCATCGTGCCCGGCGTGCCCGCCGGCGGCCGAGTGGCCCATCGCCCCGTGGTCCATGTGAGCGGCGCCGGTGTCGCCGGGCTCACAGACGCCGTGGTGGCAGGCGGGCTCGATGATCGGCGGTGGCGGCGGTGGAGGCGTGAGACTCAGCTCACGGGTGAAGATGTTCCAGAAGCCGTCGGAGTCCTGGCTGCTGAGGTTGTCGGCCTCGGAGGCGAACGCCACCACCCGCCCGTCGCCCGACAATGCCGGTTGCAGCGAGCTGCCCGCGGCGGCGGCGCCATTCTCGCCGCCGGCACGGCTGGCGAGGTTGGTCAGGTAGTTGAAGGTGTCACGCACGAAAACGTCATACGTGCCTGCGTCGACATCGCTCAGGTTCTCCGCCACGGAGGAGAAGGCGACGAACTGGCCGCTGCCCTCGCCCGACACCGTGGGCGAGAACGAGGCGCCGTCGCCACCCGCGCCAGCCTGCCCGGTCGCACGGCTGACGAACGTGGTCGTGTAAGCCTGAATGTCGCGCAGGAAGACGTCCGTGGCCGTGTCGTCGTCCTCCTTGCTGATGTTGGTGGCATCGGACTCGAAGGCGACGAAGCGGCCGTCGGGTGAGATAGATGGATTGCGCGAATCCCCGTTGCCGGCGTCTCCAGGCGGCACGCAGATGATGAGGAAGTTGCCGCTAGCGCACGAGATCAGGTCGGTGAAGCCATAGAAGCGGTTGCGGAGGTAGACGTCGGTCACTCCCGCGACGTCGCTGTCGCTGAGGTTCTCGGCGTCGGACTGGAACGCGATCCACTCGCCGTTGGATGAGATGGAGGGGTTGGACGAGTCACCGTCTCCCGGAGCCCCGTTGGAGCTACGGCTCACCAGGCTGACGGTCTGATCCTGAAGGCTGCGAAGGAAGACGTCGCGCACGGCCGGATTCGCGTCCTCGACCAGGTTGGTCGCGTCGGAGTCGAAGGTGATCAGGTTTCCGTGGGAGGACAGCGACGGGTTGTGGGAATCGCCGTCGGCAGCCGCCCCGGCGGCTCCCTCGGCTCGGCTGGCCAGGATCGTGGTTCCGTTCGTGGTGTCGCGCACGAAGACGTTGGTGAAGGCGTTGTCGTCCTCGTCGCTGAGGTTGTCCGCCCCCGACTCGAAGGCGACGAAGCGACCGCCCCGCGAGAGGGCCGGGTTGGTCGAGTCGGCGTTGGCGCCGGTGCCGTCGGCCCCGGTCGCGCGGCTGATCAGGATCGTCTCGTTGGTGACGGTGTCGCGCCTGAAGACGTTCCGCACGGCTGGGTCAGCGCCGGGCGCGAGATTGTCGGCCTCCGAGACGAATGCCACATAGCGGCCGCTGTTCGAGATCGCCACGGGTCCGTCCGAATCCCCGTTGCCGGCGGCTCCTGCGGGACCGGTAGCCCGGCTCGCCAGAGAGGTGTCGTGGACCGCTGCGTGGGCGCTCAGCGTGCCCGCGAGCATCGCGGCAAGCAGCAGCGCGGCTGCGAGCAGCCTGCCGGGAATGCTGATGAATTGCCAGTGATGCTGCCGAATCCGGAACGCCTCCCCCAACGGTGGGCCTCTTTGACGAGGATAGCCCGATTCTGGGCTTCCGGCGCAGGAGGCGCGGGAAACCGCCATTAGGATGTGCATGACCCCAAGGAGGCCCCGATGCCAGACAGCTTCACCGCTTACCGCACCTGCCCGCTCTGCGAAGCGACCTGCGGACTCGAGATCACGATCGAGGCGGGGGAGGTCAGCGGCATCCGCGGTGACGCGGAGGACGTCTTCAGCCACGGCTTCATCTGCCCGAAGGGGTTCGCCGTCAAGGCGCTGCACGAGGACCCGGACCGCGTTCGCACACCCCTGGTGCGCACCGGATCAGGCTTCGAGCCGGTTTCCTGGGACGAGGCGTTCGCGGAGATCGACCGCCGCCTGACTCCGATCCTGGAGCAGGGCGGTCGCGACGCGGCGGCGGCATACGTCGGCAATCCCAATGCCCACAACCTCGATGCCCTCGTCTACGGGCGGGCGTTCCTGAAGGCCCTCGGCACCAAGAACGTGTTCTCGGCCAGCACGGTCGACCAGATGCCGAAGCACGTCTCCGCCGGGCTGATGTTCGGAACCATGATCAGCATCCCGATCCCGGACGTGGACCGCACCGATCACCTGCTGATGCTCGGGGCCAACCCGCTCGCCTCCAACGGGAGCCTGCTGACCGCGCCCGACATGCGAGGCCGACTGCGCGCCATCCAGGAGCGCGGGGGCCGCGTGGTGGTGGTGGATCCGCGACGCAGCCGCACGGCCGAGGTCGCCGACGAGCACGTCTTCATCCGTCCGGGGACCGACGCCCACCTGCTGTTCGCGCTGGTCAACGTGCTGGTCGAGGAGGGGCTGGCCGATCCGGGACAGCTTGCCGAGCATTGTCAGGGGCGCGAAGAGGTCGAGCAGCTCAGCCGCCGCTTCACTCCCGAGGCCGTCACCGACGTCTGCGGTGTCGAGGCAGGTCAGATCCGACGCATGGCCCGGGAGCTGGCCGCCGCCGAGCGCGCCGCCGTCTACGGGCGCATCGGAACCTGCACCCAGGAGTTCGGGACGCTGGCGAGCTGGCTCGTCGACGTGCTGAACGTTTTGACCGGCAACCTCGACCGCCCCGGCGGCGCGATGTTCACGCGCCCGGCCGCGGGCGCACAGAACACCCGCGGGCCCTCGGGCCGCGGCAGGGGGGTCAAGACCGGCCGCTGGCAGAGCCGCGTGCGCCAGATGCCGGAGGTCTACGGTGAGCTGCCCGTGGCATGTCTGGCGGAGGAGATCGACACGCCCGGAGAGGGCCAGGTGCGAGCGCTCTTCACGATGGCCGGCAACCCGGTCGTCAGCACGCCCAACTCCGCTCGCATGCGCCGGGCGCTGGAGGGACTGGAGCTGATGGTCAGCGTCGACATCTACATCAACGAGACCACCCGCCACGCCGACGTGATCCTGCCGGCTCCCTCCTCGCTCTGCCGGTCCCACTACGACCTTGCGCTCTACCAGCTCGCCGCGCGCAACGTGGCCAACTACTCGCCGTCGGTGCTCGACCTCGACAGCTCGATGCTGGCCGAGTGGCAGACGCTGCTGAGGCTGACCGGGATCGCCGCCGGGCAGGGACCCGACGCGGACATCGACGCACTCGACGACTTCGTGGCCGCGGGGCTCGTGCGACGGGAGCTCCAGGACCCGGCGTCGCCGCTTTCGGGGCGCAGCGCCGCGGAGATGATGTCGGCCTTGGAGCCCCGCCGCGGCCCCGAGCGGGTGCTCGACTGGATGCTGCGGTCAGGACCGTACGGTGACGGCTTCGGCGGGGACGCCGACGGCATGACGCTGGCGAAGCTCGAGGCCGCGCCGCACGGCATCGACCTCGGGCCGCTGGAGTCGCGCATGCCGGAGGTGCTTCGAACCGAGAGCGGAAAGATCGAGCTGGCCCCCGAGCCGATCGTGGTCGACGTCGAGCGATTGTCGGATTCGCTTTCGCGCCACCGCAACGGCGGCATGGTGTTGATCGGCCGCCGCCAGCTTCGCTCCAACAACTCCTGGATGCACAACGTCGGGCATCTGGTGCGCGGTAAGGACCGCTGCACCGCTCACGTCCATCCCGACGACGCCGAGCGCTTCGGGATCGAGGATGGTGCGCGCGTGCGCGTCAGCTCCGAGCGCGGGACGATCGAGGTGCCGGTCGAGGTGACCGACGGCATCATGCCGGGAGTCGTCAGCATCCCGCACGGGTGGGGCCACGACGAGGAGGGAGTGCAGCTCAGCATCGCCTCCGAGCACGCCGGCGCGAACAGCAACGTGCTCGCCGACGATTTCGCGGTCGACGTGCCGTCGGGCAACGCGGTGCTGAACGGGATCCCCGTCGAGCTTACCGCCGTGCGCAGCGAAGAGCCGACGGCCGTCGCATAGAGCCCGCCGCCTCGACGGCTCAGCGAGGGCACCGGGATACTGCGGACATGGCGAGCGAGGATCTGCAGAGGCTGCGCGAGGGCTACGAGGCCTTCGGCCGCCACGACCTCGACGCGATCCGGGGCCTGCTGGACCCCGAGATCGATTGGCATCCGGGCGAGCAGGCGCCGGAGGCGGGCTGGCACCGCGGTCGCGACGGCTTTCTCGCCCACATGACGTCGTGGCTCGATGCCTTCAACGAGATGGATCTCGAGCCTGAGGAGCTGCTGGAGGAGGGCGACCGCATCCTGGTCGTGCTCGCCCAGCGTGGCCGCGGCACCGCCAGCGGAGTCGAGCTACAGACCGAGCCCGTTCATGTCTGGACGATTCGCGACGGGCTCGCGGTGCAGTGGGAGTCGCACCGCAGCAAGAGCGCGGCCCTGGCGGGCTTCCAGCGAGCGGACTGAAGCGTCAGGAGCGGTGGTGCTCGGGATCCTGCTCTTCGAGCCCCACGGCTCCGAGGGCCGTTCTCCAGCTCCCGTGAGCATCGATGCGCACGGCGAGCCCGTCGCGAACGGTGAGCACGTTCGCGGCCTCGCGATGCACCGAAAGCCCGTCGCGCCCGACAGCTTCGAAGGTATACAGAGCGACGATCTGGTCGCCGCGTTGCCGGAGATGATCGATCGCGATCTCGAGCGACTGCCAGGGGCTTCGGAGGTCATCCCAGAACCTGCGCATCCCCCCGTGGCCCCGGTAGACCGGGTCGAGGTCGGGAAAGACGCCTGAGGTGTGGAACTCGATCTTCTCGTCCATGGTCTCGAGGAACCCCTCCAGATCGCCCCGGCTCCAGGCGGCGTAGCCGACGCGGACCAGTTCGAGCGTTTCTCGCTCACGAGAGGCGGCGAATGGGGTAAGGCATCACGGCAGGTCCTGCTCCGAGAGGCCGACGGATTCAAGTGCTGCGCCTCTGTCCATGTAGCCCTTTGCCTCGACGACCGCGCCGTTCCGGACGGTGTAGATGACCGCGGTGTTGGTTTCGAGCTCTTTGTCGCTGTGGCGGCTGCGGGCGACCTCGTGCCAGAAAACGATCACGCCCTTGTCGCCGGCGTCGATGTAGCGCTCGGTGCGCAGTTCGAGCTGCTCCCAGGTCTCGAAGTTCTCTTGGAACGCGCGAGCCACCTCTTCGTAGCCGTGAGCCACCCGGCCTTCATCGATCCCTCCGACGGTGCCATGCCACCGGATCTCGGGATCGAGCACGGTCAGCGCATCGGCAAGGGCTTTGGGATCGCCCTTTTGAAAGGCGAGGAACCCTTCGATCATCCGCCGCACGATCTCCGCGTTCTGCTGCGACATCGCTCACTCCCTGATGCCGGCCGCTGCCAGCGCCTCGGCGCGGCTCTGGTACATCTCGACGCGCAGCGGCCGTCCATCATCTGCCAGGGTCCAAACCTGAGGGAAGGTGGGAGTCTCGACGTCGGCTCCGCTGGCGGCACCGCGACCACGAACGCCACCGAAGACAACGACGTGATCGCCTCCGTCGATTATTTCCTCGATCTCGACCGAGAAGTCATCGAAGGCAGCACGCCAGCTCTCCCAGAAACGCATCAGGCCCTCGTGCCCCCGGTACGTCTCGTCCGGCGGGCTGTCAGGAAGCTGAAAGGGAATCCGCCACTCGATGTTCGGATCGAGGTCCCTCACGGCCTCGGCGAGATCCCCGCGGTTGAACATTTCATAACCCCGCCTGATCCTCTCTACCGCTTCCTTCGACATCGCCGGAGTATCCCGCAGAGGTGACGCGCGCAGCAGGATTCGAACCTGCGACCTCTTGCTCCGGAGGCAAGCGCTCTATCCACTGAGCTATGCGCGCTCGGGAGCCGATTCTAGACGCGCCGCACATTGACCGGGGCGGGGCGCTCTGGGATGATGGTCCTACTAGACCGGAGGGGACCGACTGGTGGTCAGACTCGGAATCGCAGCACTTGTGGTGATGGCCGGGTTGAGTTTCGCCCCGACAGCGGCAGACGCGGCTTTTCCGGGGGCCAATGGGAAAATCGTCTTCGCCACACAGCGCGACGAGCCCAATCCGGGCACCTGCACGCCCTGCAACAGCGAGATCTACGTCATGGCTGCCGATGGAAGCAGCCCGACGAGGCTGACCAACAACCCCGGCCGCGATGCTTCCCCCGTCTGGTCGCCGGACGGCAGCAAGATCGCCTTCGTCAGAGGCTCCGTCGAGGGCGACATCTATGTAATGAACGCCAACGGCACGGGGCAGACAATGGTCGCCTCGAACGCGGAGGACCCCGCCTGGTCTCCGGACGGAAGCAAGGTCGTCTACGACAAGGTCAGCCCGAACAACAGCTACGACCTCTTCACGGTCAACGCCGGCGGCGGCAGCGAGACGCAGATCACGAATACCGGCGGCGGTATCAGCGAGCTTGGGCCGGTGTGGTCGCCCGATGGCTCCAAGCTGGCCTATGGTCGCTTCGACGATAATTCGGGCGCATACACCATCTACACGGTCACCCCGGACGGCACCGGAGAGAGCATCCTCGTCAGCAGCACGCCCGGCCCGAACTACTCGCCGGACTGGTCGCCGGACGGTTCGAAGGTCGTGTTCGAGCGTGGCGCGAACATCCTCACCATCAACTCCGACGGCAGCGGCGAGACCAACATCACGAACGACGTCGCCAACGATCATGGTCCCGCCTGGTCGCCGGACGGCACGAAGATCGTCTTCGAGAGCAGCTGCAGGTTCGATTGCCAGGTGGCCATCTACTCGATGAACGCGGACGGCAGCGGTGTGACGAAGCTCACCGCGGCACCGCTGAACTTCAAGCCGGATTGGCAAGCCCTGGGGGCCATGAGCCCCTTCCCACGCCCGGGCGGCGGCTCACCCCTGATCATCTACCTGGTCCCCGCCTACGAGCAGTGCACCTCACCCAACAGCCAGCACGTCGCCCCGCTGGCAGAGGGCTCCTGCACGCCACCGCTGCAGACCTCCGACTTGCTCACGACCTCCAGGATCGGCGTGGGCAAGGGCTTCGTGCGCCTGGACGTGATGGCAGGCAACCCCGCCACAGGCGCCGACGAGGCCGACGTCAGGATCGAGGCCAACGTCTCCGACGTGCGAAACGCCTCCGACCAGTCCGACTACTCGGGTCAGGTGCTGGTTTCCTCGAGACTACGCATCACCGACCGCTCCTCGGGCTTCGGCGGCGTCTCGGCGACGGTGTCGGACTTCCGCTTCGACGTGCCGGTCAGCTGCACTCCAAGC
>JBBQNR010000049.1:0-21285 GCA_038330145.1 Solirubrobacterales bacterium | reverse complement strand
CTGCCAGGAGACGTGCTCGACGAGCAGTCCGCCGAGCACCGGTCCGATCGCCAGCGCCAGCGCGGAGACCCCGGCCCACGTGCCGATCGCCCGGCCGCGCTCGTGTGGCGGGAACGCGTTGGTGATGATCGACAGCGTCGCCGGCATCATCAGAGCTGCCCCGATTCCCTGGACCGCCCTGCTGACGACCAGCGACGTGGCGTTGGGAGCGAAGCCGGCCGTGGCGGACGAGAGCGCGAAGAACACCACTCCGGTGAGGAAGGCCCGGCGACGGCCGAAGATGTCACCCAGCCGCCCGCCCGTCACGAGCAGGACGGCGAACGTGAGCGTGTAGGCATTGATCGTCCACTCGAGTCCGGCGAGAGACGCGTTCAGGTCCGCCTGGATCGAAGGCAGCGCGACGTTCACGACCGTGTTGTCGAGCATGATCATGAAGAGTGCGAAGCTCATCGAGCCGAGCGTCCACCATTTGCGGTTGCGTTCGGTGATCGCTTGCAGACGAGTCATCGCGTGCTCCTGCGAGGCAGGAAGCGGCGAATCTCCTCGCGCGCCAGGATCGGCTCGAGGGCCACGGCCAGCTTCTCGCGCTCGTCGGGGGAGAACGTCTCGACCAGACGCTCCAGGCCCGCAAGCCGTATCGCCGTCAGCCGGTCGACCGCCCGCCGCCCCTTGAGGGTGAGGCTGACGCGCTTGATCCTGCGGTCGTCGGAGTCCTCGTCGCGGTCCATCAACCCTCGCTTGCAGAGGGCGTCGACCGCTCGGCTGGTGGCCGCGAACGACAGGCCCAGCCCCTCGGCCAGGCTCTTCATCGACAGCGGCTCCTCCGTGGGAGCGCCGATCAGGAACAGCGCCTTGAGCTGCGTGAGCGACAGGTCCAGCTCGGAGGTCTCCGGCAGAAAGTCCCGGTTGCTGGCGTTCGCCAGGTAGAGGAAGAAGGCGCCGATATGCCGAGAAAGCTCTCGGGTGTCGGTCACCGCACCGGACTCGATGCCAGAAGCTTGCATAGACGCAATTATTGCAGCCCCGGAAAGGTTGCTTATGTGGAACGGGTCACAGAGAGAGCGGGTAGGTCCCCGGGGGGCCTGGCCGAGTAGGTCAGTACAGGGTCGGCCGAGGACGCCGCTTGACGGTTCCGCTAGGGGAGCTCTAGCTCGTTGTTCGCGGCCGGGCGCTTGGGCCCGACGGTCAGGGTCTCCGGCTTTGGCCCGGAGGAGCCCTCGGCGGTGATCGTGTACTCGCCAGGACGAAGCGTCACCTTCAGAGTGGCTGTGTCCTTGGGATTGATGGGCCCCACGGACTGCTTCAGCTGCGGCCCGTCGATGGTCAGCCTGTGAGAGGCGCTCGACTGGTTGCTGGCCAGCAGGTTGATCGGCCCGGCGCCGATCTTGGGAGGCGAAGCCGTCACCTCGTCGTCCTGGATCGTGACCGCCAAGTTGATCGTTGAGGGAGGCCTGAGGTTGCTGGTTCGCTCGCTGCTGCCTCCGCAGCCCGCGAATCCAACCAGCACGCCGATGACCAAGGTGGCCAGCACGACCTGGCCTGGCCTAACCCCCTTTGTGCTCAATTCCCTCCACCTTGCCGTCCCGATTCCCTCTCAAAAGCACGGCGCACCCTATCCCATACGGCCGCGGTCCCAGGTCTAGGATCGCCGCCTCACCGGGGCGTTTCCACTCTTGGCAGGTCCTCGGCGAACGTTCCGAGACCGGGTCCTATCCGAGCCAGACAGATTTGCGCTCCCTCAGCATCTGGTCGAGGCAGGTCTGGATGCGCGCGCGAACGTCGTCGGCGGCCTGCTGCACGAACGCCACGTCGTCGGCGGCTTCGGGGCCATGACGCTCGAAGTGGATCGGTTCCAGGAAGCGGATGCGGAACTTCGCCGGCAGGTACATCAGCCCGGCGAGCAGGCCGAACTGGGGGAAGGCGTGGTTGATGGGAAAGTAGATCAGCCCGGTGAGCCGCTCGAGCGGCTTCACGTGGGCGAAGATCGGCATCGCCTCCTCGGCTCCGACGACCGCGATCGGGACGATCGGAACGCCCGCGCGTATCGCGGTCTTGACGAAGCCGCCGCGGCCGAACCTTCGTAGCTTGTAGCGCTGCCAGTAGACCTTGCGTGTGGCCTTCTGCCCTTCCGGGAACACGAGCGCCAGCTTGCCCTCGTCCCGTAGCAGGCGATGGGCGTTGGCCGGGTGGGCCGAGACCATCCCGATCTTGGTCGCCAGCATGCCGACGCCGGGATAACCCTTGAACCAGTTCTCCCCCATCATGTAGAGCGGCCGTGGCGTCGAGTGCTCGTTCCGAATCGCCTGCATGATCATCGGGGCATCCGGCGGCAGCGCGCCGGAGTGGTTCGAGACCAGCAGTGCTCCGCCGTCCGCGGGGACGTGCTCTATCCCCTCCACCTTGACCCTGAACCAGTAGCGGTAGTAGAGGTTCAGCAGCGGCTCGATCATTTGGAAAACGCGTTCCGAGCGGCCCCAGTCGTCCACCTGGCGCTCGGGGTCCGGATCCGGCAGCAGATTGCGCAGGTCACGGAGGTCACCCAGGCTGGGAGCCTGCTCGGGTGTGGGCTCGGGCAGCCGGTAGAGGTCGGCGCTCTCGTCGTACACGGTCCTCGGCGCACGGTCCTCGGCGCCGGCCTCGGCGGGAAGTGGGCCACCCAGCAGCGGGCTGTCCGCGCTCAGGACGCGGGCCGGGCGCTGCGCCGTGCGGCGGCTATCCATCGTGCTCGAACGGCAGCTCGAGGACCGTCGCTGCCGCGTTCGACGAAGAGACCTCGATCAGCGCGCCGGGCTCGACCTCGCGACGCACGAACGCCAGGGCGATCGGGCCCAGAGCGGGAGACACGCATGCGGACGTGATCGCTCCCACCTGCTTGCCGCCCGCCTCGAGCGCGTCGCCGGGCGCCGCGGGAAGGGACAGCCGCAGTCCGCGCAGATGCCGGTTCGGATGTCCGCGGTGATGCATGCGGGCAACCGGCTCCTGCCCCACGTAGCAGCCCTTCGTGAAGCTGATGGCGCGCTGCTCCAGCCCGACCTCTCCCGGCAGGTTGTCCGCGCTCATGTCGATTCCGTAACGCGGCCGCCCGCTCTCGATGCGGACGATCTCCGCCGCCTCCTCGATCGCGCGCTGCGAGGCTTTCTCGCCAAGCAGCGCCTCGACCGAGCCGGTGTCCGCGGAGGCGAAGAGCAGGTCGACACCGGCGTCGGTTCTGACTGCGATCACGTTCAGCTCGCCAAGCCGGCCCTGCACGAAGGCATGCTCGGCCTCGGGCGGCTCCAGCCCCAATGCCGCAGTTGCGGAGGGCCCGACCAGCGACAGCACCGACATCTCGGCATCGGATACACGAGCGTCACGCCCGATCGTGTACATCGAAAGTTTCGATCTCAGGGTGTCGTGCTCCCGGCTGTCGATCAGCAGCTCCTCGGGGCTCAGCATCAGAACTCGCATGTCGGCGAGGATCCTGCCCTTGGGGTTGAGGAGCAGCGCGTAGCAGCCCCTCCCCGGCTCCAGCGCGTCGACGTCGTTTGTGACCTGGCCTTGCAGGAAGCCGACGGCCTCGGCGCCGCTGACGCGCAGGGCTGCGCGCCCGGGATCGACCAGCGCGACGCCCTCCCGCATCGCGCGGTACTGCAGCTCCAGGTCGGCTGTCGCCTGCGTCGTCATGTGTCAACCGATTCTAGTGGCCCTCCTCAAAACGTTTCACCGCAAACGTTCCGAGAAGGGCCACTAATGGCGGGTGGCTGTAGCCTTGAGCAGCGTGGCACTCGCTGAGACCTTCAAGCAAGTGGTCGACTCGCTTCCAGGCGACTGGACCGACCTGGAGCTGGACCTGCGCATCCCGGACGAGAGCCGATATGTGGAGGCGGCGACGCTGCTGACGACCTGCAACGCCCAGCCCTACTCGCGCAGCGACTGGCACTGGCACCTGATCTGCGCCAACAACTTCGGGCATGCGGCATCCGCGGAGACCGTCGAGGGCGCGCTTCGGCAGCTCGACGAGGCCGGCATCGAAGGTGAGCTGGCCGTCAGCGGAGTCCGTGAGGGGCGGGTTGAGGCGGTCCCGATGTGGGGTAGACCGGAGAGCGTGCGTCAGGAGTTCGCCCGCCGACGGGCGCAATAGCGCATTTTTGGGTCTCGATGGCGGCCTGACCCCTGACCGCGCTGCTGTATAGACTGCCCGCGCTTTAGCTCCCAGGCTATATCGGAGGTGTCACAGTGGAACAAAGGTCCCCGGCCGCATATGTGGCCGAGTTCTTAGGAACCTTCCTACTCGTCTTTGCCATCACCACGGTGGTCGTTCTATTCGTCACCCCGGGTGGGGGCGGCGGCTCCGACTTCGCCGTGGTGGGGCTCGTGCACGCGTTCGTTCTATTCCTGCTGGTGCAGTCGATCGGCAGCGTCTCGGGCGCGCACGTCAACCCGGCGGTAACGCTGGGCATGGCCGCAATACGCAAGATCAGGCTCAACGACGCGGTCGTCTACATCCTGCTTCAGCTCTCCGGCGGAGTTGCCGGAGCGCTGGTGACCAAGTTCATCCTCTCCGACCAGATCGCTGACGGCACGGCGGCCGCCGGGGCCAAGTCGGCGGAGGTCGGCACGCCGGCGCTGAACGACACCCTGATCGGTGGCGTCGCTCAGGGCGCGGTGCTGGAGGGTATCGGCGCCTTCGTCCTGGTCTGGGCCGTGACGTCAGTGGCTGTCAATCCGCGCGCCGCGCGTGACTGGGCCGGTCTGGTGATCGGAACCACGCTGGGCTTTATCGTGATGATCGGTGTTCCCCTGACCGGCGGCTCGTTCAACCCGGCGCGCTGGTTCGGCCCGGCACTGGTGGCGGGTCAATGGGCCGACGCCTGGCTCTACATCGTCGGACCGCTCGTGGGTGGTGTGCTGGGAGCGATCACCTACTGGTTCCTGTTCGTCGAGGGCCGGCTCGGTGGTCCCACTGCGGCTCCCGGAGCAGGGCCGGCGGGACTGAGGCAGGACGCGCCCAAGCCCAGGCCGTAAGACTGGCGCGCGGCCGGGAACGGTTGCGCTAGCTTCGAAAACATGAAAGCGACGCGGGGTCCAGCGGCGGCAGGGCCGCTCCGCTGGGCCCTCGCCGCGATCGCGGCGGGCGTGCTGGCCATGGGGCTTGCCGGCTGCCTCGGAGGCGATGACTCTGCGGACAGGCCGCCGGGTGCTCTGGCGGCGGGGCTCGCATATCTGCCGGCCAGCTCCGGCGTCGCAATAGCGGTGCCGACTCGCTTCCAGGCCGCGCAGAGCAAGTCGGCGCTCCCCGCCCTGGTGCGGCGGTTGGTGGCGGCGTCGGGCGTCCGGCTCGAACTGCTGCCGGCGGCTCAGCGCGGAAACCCATTGGCGCTCGGGCTGGTCGGCAGCGGGCGCCTCGTCGGCGCGACGCAGGTGCGAGACGGCGAGGCCCTGGGTCGCCAGGTGCAGGCTCGCATCGAGCGCGGCCGTGCCGCAAGCGCCGGGGAGCACGACGGTGCGCTGCTCTGGAAGCAGGGCTCCGGATACGGGGCGGTGCAGGGCGACGTCGTCGTGCTCGGTCACTCTCGCAACGACCTCGAGCAGGCACTCGATGCCGGCGCCGGCTCGGACAGCATGGCCTTCCAGGACGCCGTGCTGACCATGCTGGCGCGGCTGGGCGACGAGGCGCCGGCAAGGCTCGCGGGCGACGCGCAGCGGTTGCTCGCCCGCGACCCTGATCAGTCGGAGCTGTTTCGTCGAGTGCCATGGCTGCGCTCCTTGGGCTACTTCGACGGCGTGGTGCTCGCTGCAGCGGGGGGCGCCAGGATCGAGTTCTCGCTGCACAGCAATCGCGCGGCGTTGTCGGACGATGACCTGCCGCTGGAGCCGGGCCCGCGGAGCCCCCGCCTGCACGACCCCAATGCGCGTGCAGCGGTCGCTCTGCTGGCGCCGGACCGCCTGGCCCGCTTCCTCGAGCGGGTGCTGGGGGTGACCGACCCCGATGCCTACTCCCAGTACCGCTCGGCGGCCAACCAGCTGCGTTCGTTCTTCGGCATCGACGTCCACGACGACCTGCTCGCCCAGGTGACCAACCTGTCGGTGGCGTTCCCGTCGGCCGTGGCCCTGACGCTGGAAGGGCGTATTCGGTCTGGCCAGGCAGCCGAGGTCGAACGGGTGCTGGGCCGGGCGCAGCCGGCCTTCGACATCGGTATCGGCGACATCGTTCCGGGCACCTCGGTGCAGCCGAGCGGGTTCGGACCGGGCCGGTACTGGCGGGTTCAGCGCGGTCGACTGGTGCTGGTGCGCTACGCCGTGCGCGGCGGCTCGATCGTGGCATCGGCGGGGCTGTCGGGTCTTCCTCGGCCGACTCCAGGCAGGAGGGTCCGGGGCAGCGTGGGCTCGCTGGTCTTCCGCGGCGACGCCCACCGTCTGGCTGAGTTGGCGAAGCTGGTGCTGCCCGGACCGGACCGGCTGCTCTCGCTGCTGTCACAGCTCGGAAGGGTGATCCTGAGCGTCCGCACCGAGGCTACGGGGCTGACGGCCAGGGGACGGCTAGACTTGGCGGCTCGGCGATGAGGCGGATCACCTTCTCGCGCAACTACACGCTGTCGCTGTCGCGCACGTGCCGTTGCTACTGCAAGTACTGCGCGTTCGCTACGCACAGCGCCCACCTGCACGAGTCCGAAGAGGTCGAGCGCCAGCTCGACGACGCCGCCCGCCGCGGTTGCAAGGAGCTGCTGGTGCTGACGGGCGAGCGACCGGAGGTCAACCCCGAGGTCGCAGAGCGACTGCACCGCCTCGGTCACGAGGACTTCACCTCCTATGTCGTGTGGGCATGCGAGCGGGCGCTCGAGCGGGGCCTGCTGCCGCATTCGAACGTCGGCGTGCTCGACAGGGACGAGATCGCACGCCTGCGTGAGGTCAACGCCTCGATGGGGCTGATGCTGGAGTCGGTCTCCGAGCGGCTGATGGAGACGGTTCACGCCGGGTCGCCGACCAAGCACCCGGACCGCCGGCTGGAGACGATCGAGGTGGCAGGGGAGATGCGCGTTCCCTTCACCAGCGGCATCCTGGTCGGGATCGGCGAGACCGAGCAGGAGCGGGTCGCCTCACTGGAGGCATTGGCGGCGTCGCACCGCCGGCACGGGCACATCCAGGAGGTGATCCTGCAGAACTTCGTCCCGCACCCGAACTACTACGGCCGCGAGGTGGCGGAGATCGCGGACGCGGCCGCGCGGCGCAGGTGGTCGGGTGACGAGGGGGACGCCGTGGTGACGGGCGGGGCTGCGCTGCCCGACTGGGCCACGCCTGTGACGGTGGAGGACATGAGGCGGCTGGTGGCGGAGTGCCGCCGCCTGATGCCGGACGTCGGCGTCCAGATCCCGCCCAACCTCGCCGACTGGTGGCTGCCGTTGATCCGCGAGGGGGCGACCGACCTCGGCGGGCTGTCCGCCAACGGCGACCACATCTCGCCCGAGCATCCGTTCCCGAGTCCGCACCAGGTGCGAAAGCGCCTGCAGCCGGAGGGCTACGCGTTGACGGAGCGGCTGTGCGTGTATCCGCAGTACATCGACCCCGGCTGGATGGCGCAGGGCGTGCTCGACGCGGTGAAGCTCAAGTACTGGTCGTTCATCCCGCGCAAGGGCTCGGGCCGGCGGCGCGAGCTGCGGATCGACGACGACGTCGCGCCGGGAGCGATCGAGAGGGCGCGCGACAACCAGCGACTGACGCACGCCGAGCTGACCGCCCTGTTCGCGGAGCGGCGGCCGGAGGTGATCGAGGACATGCGACTGGCGGCCGACGAGATCCGGCAGCGACTGGCGGGGGACACGGTCACCTTCGTCGTCAACCGCAACATCAACTTCACCAACATCTGCACGGTCGGCTGCGCCTTCTGCGGCTTCGGCCAGGGCAAGCGCTCTCCCGACGCCTACGAGGTCGAGGAGCGTGACTTCGTGGCGAAGGTGCAGGAGGCGGTCGACTACGGCGTGACCGAGATCTGCATGCAGGGCGGCATCCATCCCGAGTACACGCTCGAGGACTATGGCCGTTGGTTGCAGGTCGTGAAGGAGACCGCGCCCCAGGTGCACCTGCACGCGTACTCGCCGATGGAGGTGCACTACATGTGCGAGCGCTCGGGCAAGCACCCCGAGGACGTGTTCGAGTACCTGATCGAATGCGGCCTCGGATCGACGCCCGGCACCGCGGCGGAGGTGCTGCACGACGGGGTGCGCCAGCGCATCTCTCCCAACAAGCTTCCGGTCAACCGCTGGGTCGAGATCATCGAGGCCTCGCACCGGACCGGCCTGCGTTCGACCGTCACCGTCATGTTCGGTCACGTAGAGGAGCCCTGGGAGCTGGCGGAGCACATGCAGGTCGTGCGCGAGCTTCAGGAGCGCACCGGTGGATTCACCGAGTTCGTGCCGCTGAGTTTCATCCCGTTTCACACCCTGCTCGGCCGCACGCACGGGATCGAGGAGATCTCTGCCGAGGACAACCTCAAGCACACGGCGGTGTTCCGGCTGGCACTGGGCGACACGATCACGAACCTGCAGGCGAGCTGGGTCAAGATGGGCATCGAGGCGGCGACAGAGAGCCTGCGCTGGGGAGTGAACGACCTCGGCGGCACGCTGATGGAGGAGTCGATCTCGCGCATGGCGGGCTCCTACCACGGCGTCAAGCTCGATCCCGATCAGTTTGTCGCCGCGGCGCGGCGCGCGGGCAGGCAGCCGGCGCAGCGCGACACGCTGTACAGGATCCTCGAGACCTACTGACGGAGGCTCGGGTGCGCGCGATGGTCCTGACGCAGCAGGGGCCGATCGACTGCGACCGGCTTGAATTGCGGGACGTGGCGGTGTCGGCGCCGGCGGCGGGCGAGGTGTTGGTAAAGGTGGCGGCGTGCGCTGTCTGCCTGACGGACCTGCACGTGGTGGAGGGGGACCTTCCCGATCCCAAGCCCGAGGTCGTCCCGGGCCATCAGATCGTGGGCGTGGTGGAAGCGGTGGGGGAGGGCGTTCAGCGTCCGGCGGTCGGAGACCGGGTCGGCGTGCCCTGGCTGGCCTGGACCTGCGGACGCTGCCCGTACTGCCGCGCTGGAATGGAGAATCTCTGCGACGCGCCGCTCTTCACCGGCTACACCGTCGACGGCGGCTATGCCGAGTACACGGTGGCACGGGCCGACTGCGTCTTGCCGTTGCCGTCCGGGTACGGCGACGTCGAGGCTGCCCCGCTGCTCTGCGCGGGTCTGATCGGGTACAGGTCGTGGCGCCTCGCGAACCCGACCGGTTTGGACCGGCCGGCGCGACTGGGGCTGTTCGGATTCGGCAGCGCGGCGCAGATCGTGATTCAGCCCGCGCTTGCGGCCGGCGAGCAGGTGTACGTCTACACCCGCGGCGCGGCGGGACGGCAACGCGCGCTCGGGATGGGGGCGGCGTGGGCCGGCGGCGGCGACGAGCTGCCGCCCGACGAGCTCGACAGCGTGATCGTGTTCGCTCCCGTCGGCGAGTTGGTGCCGCTGGCGTTGCGGTCGGTGCGAAAGGCCGGCGTCGTCGTCTGCGCTGGCATCCACATGTCGCCGATCCCGAAGTTCGAGTACGAGCTGTTGTGGGGTGAGCGGGTGCTGCGCTCGGTTGCGAACCTGACCCGCCTCGACGGCGAGGAGTTCCTCGATCTCGCGTCTGAGGTGAGAATCGTCACGCGGACCGTCGAATTCCCGCTCGAGCAGGCGAACGAGGCTCTGCGCGCGCACAAGTGCGGAAGCCTGGCGGGAACCGCGGTCCTGGTTCCTTGATTCGCCGAACAGGCCGTGACAGACTCCCCTGCGGGAGGGTTATGAGGAAGCTGGGATTTGTGGCAGCGTGCTTCACCGTCTTTCTGACGGGGATAGTTCCCGCCCATGCCGCGTTTCCGGGGGCGAACGGAAAGATCGCATTCTGGAGCACGCGGGATGACGCCAACGGCGAGATCTACTCCGTCAACCCGGACGGCAGCGGCCTTCAGAGGCTAACCAACAACGCGGTAGGCGACCTCTACCCGGTCTGGTCACCGGACGGAAGCAAGATCGCGTTCACCAGAGGAACTTTTCAGGAAAGCGACCTCCTCATCATGAACGCCGATGGCTCCGGCCAGACCGGTGTCACCTCCGAGCCTGGGGCGGACCGGTTGCCTGCTTGGTCGCCGGACGGGTCGAAGCTCGCATTTGAGCGTCAGGTTGGCTCCGTGCAGGAGATCTACTCCGTGAACGCGGATGGAAGCGGACTCACCCATCTCACGCCGGAAATCGGATATTTCGACGGCGAGCCCGCCTGGTCTCCCGATGGCAGCAGGATTGCCTTTTCGCGTTACACGGCGTGTTGCGTCAAGCAGATCTGGATCATGAACGCCAACGGCAGCGGAAAGGTCAACCTGAGCAGCAATGCGGAGAGCGACCGATTCCCTGATTGGTCGCCGGATGGGCACAAGATCCTGTTCGCCCGAGCTGGCTTTATCCATCCCGACACAGGGAGCTCCTTCTACGACCTCTTCACCATGAACTCCGACGGAACTGGTCAGGCGCTGCTGACCTCTGGCGGCACGGAGGCCAGCTGGTCTCCCGACGGCACGAAGGTCACTGCTTCGAACAACGAGAGCAACCAGGCGTGTCCTTCCGCCTGCGGTCCCGATGTTCCTGTCGTGGTCATGAACGCCGACGGCTCGAATCGAACTCCGATCGTGGCGTCGGGTGTCAACGTGCAGCCCGACTGGCAACCCCTGCGCGCCCTCGACCCCTTCCCGCGCCCCGGCGGCGCCACACCGCTGCGCGTGCCACTGGTGCCCGTCTACGCCCAGTGCACCAACGCCAACTCCGAGCACGTGGCCCCGCTCTCGAGTCCCTCCTGCACACCGCCGGCGCCACTTTCGAGCCTGCTCACCACCTCCTCCACCGGCAAGGGCCAGGGCCACGTGCGCTTCGACGTTCAGCCCGGTGACCCGCTGACGGGCACCGACGAGGCAGACGTCGCGATCCAGGCTTCCATCAGCGACGTCAGAAACACATCCGATGGCTCCGACTACGCCGGCAAGCTGATCCTCAACGCGACGCTTCGCATCACCGACCGCGCCTCGGGCTTCGGCGGCGTCTCGGCCACGACCGGCGACTTCGGATTTTCGATGCCGCTCGACTGCCTCGCCACTCCCGACCCCGCGATCGGTGGCGCTTGCAACCTGCAGACGACCCTCGACACGCTGTTGCCGGGCACTGCCAAGGAAGGAAGGCGGGCGGTGATCGCCTCACGCCTCGTCCAGATGCTCGACGTCGGCGCCGACGGCCAGATCGCCTCCTCGGGCTGCCCGCCCACCTGCGGCACCGGCGACGAGCAGCCGTTCGTGCGCCAGGGCGTGTTCACGCCTTAGGCCAGGGTTACGAAAACAGGTCTTCCGCGCGCGGGCGCAGCAGCGCCGCCGCGCCGGGGCCGTCGTCCTCGCTCACGTGGCGATCCAGGCCCCGCACGATGACGACCGCCTCGCGTCCCTTCTTGTCGCGAACGAGGCCGGCCGCTGCCGCGGCTTCGTCCGCCACCGCCAGCATGGTCGCCGTCAGCTGCTTGCCGAGCGCGTCGTGCTCGCCGCGGCGATCGTCCAGTGGCTCCAACCCTGCGCACCCGATCGCCACCTCCGCCTGCCCGAGCCGCCAGGCTCGGCCGAAGCTGTCGGAGATCACGACCGCGGGCCGCTGTCCAAGCTGGGCGCGGAGGCCGGTTCGCAGCGCGCGCGCCGAGGCATCCGAGTCTTCGGGCAGCAACGCCACCGCGTCGCCGGGGACGTTGGAGGCGTCGACGCCCCCGTTGGCGCACACGAAGCCGTGATGGGTGCGGGTTATCAACACTCCTCGCTCCGCTCGCAGCACCTCGATGCTCTCCTGCAGTACCAACTCCACCATCCGAGGGTCCTTGTCCAGCTTAGCCGCCAGCTCGGTGGCGCGATCGGATGGCTGCACCTCTGCGAGCGGCCGCACCCTGCCCTCCGCCTTGGAGACCACCTTCTGCGCGACCACAACCACGTCCGAGTCCCGCAGCGGGATCGATGCAGCCTCGACTGCACCGGAAATCAACTGCGCAAGGTCGTCCTCGGCCTCGACCTCCGGGATCCCGGGCACCGCGACCACCTCGAGCCGCAGGCGCTCAGTGTCGGTCACGCGGGGATCGGCCGCTGGCTGCGGTCTATCTGCTTCAGCACGCCCTGGGTGCGGGGGCCGCGCCCGTGATGGGTTTCGAAAGCCTTCCGCAGCGCGGCCAGGTCCTCGCCGGTGTCGATGTCCAGACCCAGGGACTCGAGCGGCTGAACCTCGTGGCGCAGCGATCGGCGCTTCGCCTGCTCGACATGGACGCGCAGCGAGTCGGGGCCGAACTGCGGCTGAAACGTCCCGCCGGGATTCATCACGAGAGCGTTCGTCCCCGTTCCGTGGCGGTCGGGCACGATCACGACGTCCACGTCCGCCAGGGCGGTGTTCGAGACCAGGCTGTCGATCTCCAGCGGGTCGATCAGCGGCGTGTCGCCGGGAATCAGGAGCGCGCTGTCGTAGCCGAGCGCCGAGGCCCGAGCCAGGCCCGAGAGCGCGGCGTGCGACTGTCCCTTCTCGGTGCGGTCGTTGATCAGCGTCACGTCGGCGTCGATTGCGACGTCCTGGACGGTCGGCTCGCCCGTGACCAGCAGGATCGTGTCGATCAGGCTGGCGTGCCGTAGGGCAGCCAGCACGTCCGCGAACATGGCGGCCGCGAGAGCGGTGCGGGATCCGGCGCCGAGCGCCGGCTGCAGGCGCTGCTTGGCCTGTGAGAAGCGCTTGACCGGCAGGATTGCTGCGGTGGGCATTGCCCCTCTATACCGAAAGTGCGCGCGAGAAGTCCAGCACCTCACGCGCCAGGCGGGCGCGCCCCTGCGCGTCGGACATCATCGTGTCGGTCTGCCGCAGCACGACGCCGGAGAGCGTGGGCTCGCCGGGGGCGGTGCCCTGATCCGATACCAGGCCGTCGATCAGGTCGCCGTAGTGCCGGGCGATGCCACCGTCGTTGATCTCCAGCCCCGCCCAGCGCATGAACCGCTCCGTCGGCCCCTTGAGCGACCTTCCCGCCACCAGCGGGCTGACCGCGACGACCGGCGCGTCCGTCGCTCGCAGTACTTCCTTCATTCCCGGCAGGGCGAGGATCGGTCCGATGCTGGCGATCGGGTTGGAGGGGCCGACGATCACCATCTCCGCCTCCTCCAGCACCAAAGCCACCTCCGGCGTCACCTTCGCCTGCTCGACGCCCCGGAACTCGACTCCCTCGATCTTCGGCTTCGAGTGCTGCTTGATCAGGTACTCCTGGAAGTGCCGCCACTCACCCTCGGTGCGGACGTAGGTCTGTACCGGCTCGTCGCACATCGGCAGCACCGCCGCTCCGACTCCCAGCGCCTCCGCCAGGAAACGCGCGATCTCGGTCAGCCGCCGACCCTCGTGCAGCAGCTCGGTGCGCAGCAGGCAGGTTGCGAGGTCCTTGTCGCCGAGGCCGAACCAGTCCGGTGCCCCCAGCAGTTTCAACTGCTCGAACGTGTTGTGCGTCTCTCCCTCGACGCCGTAGCCCCGCTGCTCGTCGATGACGCCCGCCAGCGAGTACGTCACCAGGTCGGGGTCGGGGGAGACGTGAAGGCCGAAGGCGGCGATGTCGTCGCCTGTGTTGGCGACAACCGCCAGGCGATCGTCACCGAGCTCCTCCAGCAGCCCGCGGGCCAGCTTCGCGCCCCCCGTCCCACCGGAGAGCAGGACGATCAAGACGCTGCTGAGTCGGCCGTCAGGCCGGTCACGCGAATGCCTGAGTGCTTGATCTTGTGACGCTTGTTGACGGAGATCAGCAGCGCCGTCAGCTGCTCGATGATGCGAGCCAACTCGAGGTCGCCGCAGTCGACCGGGCGCAGGCCCGGGATACGGCGGACAAGCTCTGCGAGCTGGTCCTTGGCCTTGCGGTCGTCGCCGGCAATCAGCACGTCCTCGTCGAGCGCAGCGCCGACATCCGACAGTGAGCTGGCGCTGACGGTGTGGAAGGCGGACACCACGATCACGCCGCGGGGAACCATCTCCGCCGCCTGCTGCGCCGCGGACCCCTGCCAGACGCCCAGCGTGCGAGTCGCGCGACCGCCGATCGCGGCCGCCAGCGGAACCGTTGCGTCCACGAGCACGGTGCCGGGCTCGAGCGCGTTGCGGAGGTTGTTGAGGTTCTCGGATTGGACCCGGAACGGCACCGAGAGCACCACCGTACGCGCTCGCTTGGCCGCCTCCGCGTTGCCCAGGCCCTGAACGTCGACCTCCTTGGCGCCGAACTCGGATGCACGCTCGCGCACCTTGCCGGCGGTCTCCGCGGCCCGCTCCTCATCGCGCGAGCCGATCATCACCGGCACGCCTGCGACCGCCCAGCGCACGCTGAGACCAAAGCCGAGTGCGCCCGTGCCGCCGATGACGGCGACCGTCCTACCTGCTTGCGCGAGCTGCTGCCGGGCCGTCACGATCGGCGTAGGCTAGCGCCTCAACCGAGACCTAGGCCGCCATCGGCGCGGGGCGCGAACCGCGCGCGGCGAGATCGGGGAAGCTCTCGACCTCGACCATTGCGTCGTGAGCCGGAACGAACGTGATCGCACGGCGCCGGATCGCCTCGGGGCCATCCCCGACGGCACGAAGCTCGACGTTGCGAAGGATGGTCGGGATCACGACCTTCAGCTCGTAGAGGGCGAAGCTCGCGCCGAGGCAGCGCCTGATGCCGCCTCCGAACGGAATCCAGGAGTAGGTGTCCGCCGGGCTCTCGAGGAAGCGCTCGGGACGGAAACGGGCCGGCTCGGGGTAGACGTCGGGCCGGCGGTGGGTGAGATAGATGTTGGGGGCGACGCGCACGCCCGCGGGAAGCTCGTAGCCGTCCAGCCGGAAGGGCGCCGTCAGCTTGCGCACGACCCCCGGCACGACCGGTCGAATGCGAAGTGTTTCCTTGATCACGGCGTCCAGGTATTGATCGCTTTCGCCGGCCTCCATCTCCTCCTGTAGGAGCGTCAGCTCTCGCGGGTGGCGCAGCAGCAGGTCGAAAGCCCATGCCAGCGTGGTCGCGGTCGTCTCGTGGCCTGCGACCAGCAACGTCATCAGCTCGTCCCGAAGCTCGACGTCGCTCATCGGCCTGCCCTCTTCGTCTCGCGCCTGGACGAGGATCGAAAGCACGTCGTCACGGTCGGCGAGGTCCGGGACCTGGCGCCGCCGCCGTATCTCGTCGTACAGCACCTCGTTGACGTCGGCCCGCAGCCGCCGAAACCGCTGCCATGTCCTGCGACCGATCGTCTTGCGCAGCGGAGTGATCACGATCTGCGCCAGCGCGGCCGGGTGCATTCCCATGTCGAGCATGCGGCCGAGCCTGTCTCGCAGCTTCGCCAGGCGCTCCGCGTCCTCGATGCCGAAAACCGTTCGCATGATGATCTCGAGCGTGATGGCCTGAGTGCGAAGGCGCAGGCCGAACGGCTCTCGCAGCGGCCAGCGGCCGATCTCGTCCTCGGTGATATCGCGCATCAGGTCGCCGTAGCGCTGCATGCGCTCGCCGTGAAACGAGGGCAGCATCAACTTGCGCTGGCGCATGTGCTCGGGCCCGTCGAGCAGCAGCACCGAGTTCTTTCCCATCAGGGGCTCGAGCGGCGTCGCGTTGCCCTCGCCGGCGTGCAGCACGTCGGGGTCGCCCTGGAACACCTGCTTGATCAGCTCGGGGTCGGATACGAACACGATCTCGCCGGGCACGAAGCGAGCGGTGAACGTGTCGCCGTACCTGCGCCCGTTGCTTTCCAGGAACGGGATCGGCCGCGCGATCCATTGCCACATCTGGATCGGCGCGGGTAGCCTCGAGCCGGGAGGAAGCCGGGTCACCGGTCAAATGTACTGACGCGGCTCGTGCGCTGTAGGCTCACGCCGTGCGACTGGAGGGCATGAGCGCGATCGTGACGGGCGGCGCGAGCGGAATCGGCGCTGCCTGCTGCCGTCGCCTCGCGGGCGAGGGCGCGCGCGTGGCGGTCTGCGACATCAACATGGACGGCGCTCGAGAGATTGCAGAGGAGATCGACGGCGAGGCGATCCGCATGGACGTGACTGATCTGGCGTCGGTCGACGAGGCAATCGCCGCGGCGGGGCAGGCGATCGGCACCGCCGCCATTCTCGTCAACAACGCCGGCACCGATGAATTCGGCTTTTTCAAGAACACCACCGAGGACATGTGGGAGCGCATAGTGCAGATCAACCTGATCGGCGTCATGCGCACGACTCACGCGGTGCTGCCGGGGATGATCGAGCGTGGAGACGGCCGCATCGTGAACGTCGCCTCCGAGGCGGGGCGCGTCGGCTCCAGTGGATCGGCTGCCTACTCGGCGGCCACGGGAGGCGTGATCGCTTTCACCAAGACGATCGCACGCGAGGGTGCTCGCTACGGCGTGGTCTGCAACGCGGTCGCGCCCGGGCCGATCGACACTCCCCTGCTGCGCCGAGCCGAGACCGAGCTCGGCCATGTCGGGCCAAAGGTGATCGAGACGATGGTCGGGTCCACTCTTCTGAGGCGGATGGGATCGCCCGACGAGGTTGCCGCGACGATCGCCTTCCTGTGCTCGGACGACGCCTCTTACGTGACGGGCCAGACGCTGGGCGTCAGCGGCGGCCTCGCCATGATCTAGCAGTGGCCCTTCTCGGAACGTTCGCCAGCAAACGGCGCGGCTCCGGGGCCGCCAGGCAAGGACGCAGAGAGCCCGCGTACTCGGTGAGTACGTGGGTGACCGAGGACGCCGCCTGGTGGTTCCGGACACCGTCGTTTTCGGTGAAACGTTTGGAGGAGGGCCACTAGGCAGTGAGCGAGCTTCCAAGAGCGGTGAGCATTCGCGAGGTCGGCCCGCGCGATGGCTTTCAGAACGAGCCGGAGGTGATCGACAGCGCCGACAAGGTGGCGTTGATCGACTGTCTCTCCCAGACCGGCCTGCGGCGGCTGGAGGTGACCTCCTTCGTGCGCCCCGACGTGATCCCTCAGCTTGCGGACGCCGAGCAGGTGCTGCAGGCGATACGCCGCAACCCGGATGTCTCGTACACGGTCCTGATCCCGAACGAGAAGGGCCTCGAGCGCGGGCTGGAGCTGGTGCGACAATCCGGCGGCAGGCTGTTCGACGAGGTCAACCTGTTCCTGTCTGCGAGCGAGACGCACAACCGCAAGAACGTCAACCGCTCGGTCGAGGAGTCGCTACAGGGCCTCGAGCGCGTGATCGCTCGCGCGCGTGGCGAGGGGCTTCGCTGCGAGGGCGTGATCTCGGTCTCGTTCGGCTGTCCCTACGAGGGTGAGGTCCCGGAGGAGCGAGTGTTCGGCATCGCGAGCCGGCTCGCGGCGGCGGGGTGTGACGAGATCGCCTTCGGCGACACGACCGGCATGGCGAATCCGATCCAGGTACGGTCGTTCTTCGAGCATGCAAGGGAGCGGCTCGGCGAGGTGGAGCTGACGGCGCACTTCCACAACACTCGCGGCCAGGGCCTGGCGAACGTGCTCGCCGCGATCGAGGCGGGAGTCGAATCGTTCGAGAGCTCGTTCGGCGAGTTGGGTGGCTGTCCGGTGCCCAGGGGCGCAACGGGCAACATCGCCACCGAGGACCTGGTCTCGATGCTGCACGAGATGGGGATCGAGACCGGCATCGACCTCGAGCGCCTGCTCGGCTGTGCGCGCCGGGCGCAGGAGATCCTCGGCCGACCACTCAGCGGCCACCTGCTGACCGCCGGGCCGGTCGACTGGCACCGCGCCTGAGCCCGGACCTGCCTGGGATCTAGGCGCTCGGCGCCTTGCGACCGGGCGGCGCTCCGGTCCACTGCGGCTCGCGCTTCTCCATGAACGCCGCGCCCGCCTCCAGGAAGTCCTCGGTGCCGACCAGGATCTGCTGGATCGTCACCTCCTGCTCCAGGCTCGCCGTCAGGGTTGGGCGCGCCACCGCGTTCAGGACCAGCTTCGAGTGCCCGACCGCCAGCGGCGCCGCCGCCAGCAGCTCGTCCACCAATGACTGGGTCTCCTCGGCCAGCGACGCGACCGGCACCAGCCGGTTGGCTAGCCCGATGCGGTGACAGTCGGCTGCCCCGATCGTGCGCCCGGTCATCACCAGCTCCTTGGCGTTGCCGAGCCCCACGATTGCGGGAAGGCGCGTCGAGCCGCCGACGTCCGGGATCAGGCCCAGCCTCACCTCCGGCAGGCCGAAGCTGACGTCGTCGGCCATCACGCGCATGTCGCAGGCTACGGCCAGCTCGGCGCCCAGGCCACGGCACGCTCCCTGGATCTGGGCGATGGTCGGCTTGGCCATCTCCTCCAGCAGGTTCGCGGCCTCCAGGCACCTGCTCCGAAACGGGCGCAGCTCGTGAGTCTCGTTGCCCAGCGAGCCGAGCTCGAAGACGTCGATGCCCGCGCTGAAGGAGGGTCCCTCGCCGCGCAGCACGACACAGTGGACGTCACCGTCGTCCGCCGCCTCGCGCAGCGTGTCTCGCAGGGCCAGGATCAGCTCCGCATTGAGCGCGTTGCGCTTCTCTGCCCGGTTCAGGATCACGTGGCGTACGCGTCCGTCGTCCTCCACCGTCACTGGCTGGCTCATGGTCTGGCTCCCTTCTGGTCGGCGCGCGCGCGGCGCCTCGCGCCGCCACGGCCCTTGGCCTTCTATACGCTGGCACTCGCACAGGCGTCGACAGGAGGCTACATGGACATCAAGAGGGTAGGCGTGGTCGGTTGCGGCCTGATGGGACACGGCATCACCCAGGTCTGCGCGCAGTCCGGCTACGAAGTCGTGGTGCGCGAGGTGGACCAGGAGCGGCTCGACAGCGGGCTCGGCAAGATCAAGAAGCAGCTCGCGCGCGCGGTCGAAAAGGGCAGGATGGAGCAATCCCAGGCAGACGAGGTCTTCGGCCGCATCAAGGGAACGCTCTCCTACGACGACCTCGCCGAGAGCGACCTCGTGATCGAGGCGATCACCGAGGACCTGGGCCTCAAGATCGAGATGTGGAAGACGCTCGACAACATCGTCAAGCAGCAGGCTCTGTTCGCCACCAACACCTCTTCGCTCACAGTCGTGGACCAGGCGGCGGCGACCGAGCGGCCCGAGCATGTCCTCGGCCTTCACTTCTTCAACCCCGCCCAGGTGATGCCGCTGCTCGAGGTCGTGCAGGCGATCACCACCTCGACCGGCACGCTGGAGGCCGGCTTCGAGTTCGGCAAGAGCCTCAAGAAGACCGTCGTGCACGCCCGTGACAAGGCGGGCTTCATCGTCAACCGCCTCCTGATCCCCTACCTCTTCGACGCCATCCGCGCCTACGAGGAGGGCTTCGGCACGATCGAGCAGATCGACATCGCGATGAAGGGCGGCGCCAATCACCCGATGGGGCCGTTCGAGCTGCTCGACTTCGTCGGCCTCGACACCAGCAACTCGGTGGGGGAGATCATGTTCGAGGAGTACCGCGAGAAGCGAGTCGCGCCGCCCCCGACCCTGCGCAAGCTGGTCGCGGCCGGATTCCTGGGGCGCAAGACAGGTCGCGGGTTCTACGATTACTCGGGTGACGAGCCGGTGCCGCTGGACCGGCAGCACGCAACCGATTGACGTCCAAGCCGACCAACACACAGGACACCGGGGGCCGCCTCCTAGAGGCGCTCGACCGCGCCTATGCCGGCGGCCCCGACAAGTACCGCGAGCGCCTTCCGGAGCAGGGCAAGATCCCGGCCCGCGACCGCGTCGAGCACCTGGTCGACAGCGGTTCCTTCGCCGAGCAGGCGTTGCTCGCCAACTGGGACAAGGAGGGCCTGGGAGCTGACGGCGTGGTCACGGGCATGGCGCTGGTCGGCGGGCGCAAGGTGGCGCTGATGGCCAACGACCCCACGGTCAAGGCGGGCTCGTGGGGACCGAAGACGGTCGAGAAGATCCTTCGCATCCAGGAGCAGGCGCTCAAGCAGCGCGTGCCGATGATCTACCTGGTCGACTCGGCAGGAGCCCGCATCACCGAGCAGGTGCAGATGTTCCCCGGCCGCCGCGGCGCCGGGCGCATCTTCTACAACGAGGTGAAGCTGTCGGGTGCCGTTCCGCAGGTCTGCGTGCTGTTCGGGCCGTCTGCCGCCGGCGGCGCTTACATCCCCGCCTTCTGCGACGTCGTGATCATGCGCGAGGGCAACGCCTCGATGTACCTGGGCTCGCCGCGCATGGCGGAGATGGTGATCGGCGAGAAGGTGACGCTGGAGGAGATGGGAGGCGCGCGCATGCACACGTCGGTGTCGGGATGCGGCCACTTCCTGGTCGCGTCCGACCAAGAGGGCATCGACCTCGCGAGGCGCTACCTGTCCTACTTCCCCTCCAACTGGCGGGAGCTGCCGCCGCCCGCCCCGCCGGCGCAGCCTTCGAGCACGAGGCCGGTCGGCGAGATCGTGCCCGCCGACCAGAACAGGGCGTTCGACATGCACGAGCTGATCGACGCGCTCGTCGACGAGGGCTCCTGGCTCGAGGTCCAGCCCGATTGGGCGCCTGAGCTGATCGTCGGCTACGCCCGCCTCGACGGCCGCGTGCTCGGCATCGTCGCCAACCAGCCCAAGGTCAAGGGCGGCGTGCTGTTCGTCGACTCGTCCGACAAGGCGGCCCGCTTCATCTGGACCTGCAACGCGTTCAACGTGCCGCTTCTGTTTCTCGCCGACGTGCCGGGCTTCATGATCGGCTCCAAGGTCGAGCGCCAGGGCATCATCCGCTCTGGCGCCAAGATGATCTCGGCGGTCTCGGAGGCGACCGTGCCGAAGATCTCGGTGGTGGTGCGCAAGTGCTACGGGGCGGGCCTATACGCGATGGCGGGCCCGGCGTTCGAGCCGGACTGCTGTCTCGCCCTGCCGACGGCACAGATCGCCGTGATGGGGCCGGAAGCCGCCATCAACGCCGTCTTCTACAACCAGATCCAGGCCGTCGAGGATCACGACGAGCGGGCCCGCTTCGTGGAGCAGAAGCGGACCGAGTACGCGGAGGACATAGACATCCTCCACCTGGCCTCGGAGCTGGTCGTGGACGCCGTCATCGAGCCGGAGACGCTGAGGCCCGAGCTTGTGCGTCGTTTTTCGCTCTACGAGGGCAAGGAGCGTGCCTTCTCCGAGCGCCGCAACCCCGTCACGCCGGTCTAGATGATTGATTCCACGATCCACGCACGCACGGATGACGAGTCATCCCGGCGCTGGATCGGCGTCCTCAAGCTCGCCCATGCAACCAGCATGGGCTTCGCCCTCGTCCTTGCCCAGCTTGATCTGCCTCGCCCCCGCACGCACGCGG
>JBBQNR010000048.1:0-22276 GCA_038330145.1 Solirubrobacterales bacterium | reverse complement strand
GGGCATGGTGATGGCGACGGCGATCGTGGCCGTCGGCTGCTACTACGGCTACAACGCCTCCGGCGGCCCGGTCGGGGTCGGGCAGGCGACCGCCAAGTCGATGATCCTCAACATGGTGCTGATCCACCTGATCGGGGCGCTCACCAGCCAGATCTTCTGGGGCGCCAATCCAAGGGCGCCGATAGGCGGTTGAGCCCGCGCGGCGGGCAGCGGCGCCACAAACACAGCTACCAGTAGGGAGCGAAGGTGGAAGAGAAGGACGCAGCAGACAGGATTCGCGAAGAGGGCAACCTGCGTGAGGGCGTGGCCGAGGGGGCCGCGCCGGACCAGAAGTTCGAGTACCACGGCGTTGTCCACGACCACGGCCGCAAGGACACGGTCGAGTTCATCGACGTCGTCAAGCGCTTCGGGCGCAACACGGTGCTGGACGGCCTCAACCTCGGCGTACCCGACGGCATGATCACGATGGTCCTCGGCCCGTCGGGCACAGGCAAGTCGGTCTGCATCAAGCACATCGTCGGGCTGCTCTACCCCGACGAGGGAGACGTGCTCGTGCATGGTGACTCCGTTCCCGACATGGCCGACGACGAGCTGTTCGAGATGCGCAAGAAGTTCGGCGTGCTGTTCCAGGACGGAGCGCTGTTCGGCTCCATGAACCTCTACGACAACGTTGCCTTTCCGCTGCGCCAGCACACCCAGAAGTCGGAGGACGAGATCCGCGAGATCTGCTCTCGCCGCCTGCGCGAGGTCGGCCTCGGCGGCGCTGAGGACAAGATGCCGAACGAGCTCTCGGGCGGCATGCGCAAGCGCGCCGGATTCGCCCGCGCGCTGGTGCTCGACCCGGAGATCGTGCTCTTCGATGAGCCGGACTCCGGCCTCGACCCGGTCCGTACGGCGCTGCTGTGCGACCTGATCCGCGAGGTGCACGAGGAGAACGGCGGCACCTACATCGTGATCACGCACGACATCGCCTCCGCACGCCGGCTCGCCGAGTACATGGCGATCCTGTGGCGCGGGAAGATCGTTGAGGCGGGCATGAAGGGCGAGCTGTTCCAGTCCGAGAACCCGTTCGTGCGGCAGTTCCTCTCCGGGGAGTCCGCGGGCCCGCTAGGTATGGAGTAGCGGCCGCCGCAAGGCGGACGCTCGTGACTTTAGGTGTCCGGCGTAGCCGGCTCGATATTCCGGTAGCGGCCGCCGCAAGGCGGCTGATCGGGGTCTGGCGCCTGCCCGGTCTCGTACTCTCGACCGCATGACGTCGCTCTGGTCACGGCCGGCCGCCGCGGTGCGCGCCGTTCGTTCGGCCGGACGGCGCAACCTGCTGATGGCGATGGCGGGCCTGGCACTGCTCGTGGCCGCTGGGTTCCTCGCGCTGCGGCTCGAGCCGGAAGCCGGGGTGAGCACGCTGGCGGGAGACGGGTCACCGGCCTCCAAGCCGACGAAGGAGCTGCACCGCCAGTTCGGCGAGGAGCCGATCCTGATCCTGATCCAGGGCAGCGAGAACCAGGGCCGTCTGCCCGGCCTGCTGCTGACGGAGGACCTGAGGCGGATGCTCGGCCTCGAGGGCTGCCTCTCCGGCAACCTGCCGCGGCGCGCCAAGGCACCGGATCCGGTCTGCCGGGAGCTGGCACGGCTCAAGCCGATCCAGGTCGTGTACGGGCCCGGCACCTTCATCAACGAGTCGGCTCGACAGATCGCCGTCCGCTTCAACGCCGAGCGGGTCCGCGGCCGCAAGGAGGCCAACAAAGCCGCCAACGCCGCACGCAAGGTCGCGGCGGCGCAGGGGAAGAGCCCGGCCGAGCAGGAAAGCCTGGCCGCGCAGGCGAGATCACTTGCGCTGGCGCAGTCGTTCCAGGACGCGCTCGGCCTGGCGCTGCGCTACGGGCTGTCGCGGGTGCCCCAGCTCAACGACCCTGACTTCGTGCTGAGGCTCGTGTTCGAGCCGTCACTGGGGTTCGCGACGCCGAAGTCTCGATTCGCGTACCTGTTTCCGACGGACCGGACCGCCCTGATCCAGGCTCGCCTGCGGCCTGGTCTCAGCGACTCCGCGCAGCGCAACGCGATCGACCTCGTGCAGCGGGCGGTCTCGAGCCGCGCCTTCCGGCTCGAGCGCGGCGACTACCGTGTCTCCGGCGAGCCGGTTGTAGAGCAGGCCGTCGAGGAGGACCTCCCGGGCGCCCTCTGGCTGATGCTCGCCGCCGGCGTGCTACTTGTCGGCGCGGTGCTGATTGCGGTGACGCGGTCACTGGCGGGGCTACGAGCGTTGCTGCCGGTTCTGGTTGGGGCCCTGATGGCGTTCGCGGCCCTCTCCCTGCTTGGCGGCTCGCTAACGCTGGGCGCGGTCGCGGCACTGCCGGTGATGCTCGGCGTCGGCGCGGCCGGCGTGACGCTGCTCTCAGGCCGGAACCCTGCCGCGGCCAGGCTCCCGGTCCCGCGCATCGCGGCTGCGATCGTTGCGATCGGCTTCTCGGCGCTGCTGGTGTCGCCGGTGCCGCTGGCGCGCAGCTTCGGCGTGCTGGTGGCCGTCGGCGCGCTGCTGTCGGTGGTGGTCGCCGGACGGCTTCGAATCGGGCCTTCGCTCGCCGCCGCGGACACGGGCGCAGCTGCGCGCGGCTCCCGCCTCGCTCGCCTGTCGCTGATCCAGCGCGTTACCCGGCTCGTGAAGAGCGCTGCCGCGAAGCTGGTCGGGCTCGCGCTGCGAAGGCCTCGCCGCGTGCTCGCACTCGCACTCGTAGTCGCCGTGGCCGGAGGGGTGCTCAGCATCCGAACGGACGTCGTCTCGGGAACGCACCGCCTCGCCGCCGCGGACCTGCCGGAGCTGAAGGACGCCACGGCCCTGAGACGGGCAACCGGCTCCGACGGGCAGGTGAGCGTGATCGTGCGCTCGCGGCAGCTCACCTCGCCGGCGGTGCTGAGATGGATGGCCCGTTACCAGCGACTCGTGCTGGCCGCGCATGGATTCAGGGGCGACCGTGTCTGCCAGGCGGCGGAGCTCTGTCCCGCTCTCTCGCTTCCCAACCTGCTCGGTGCGGCGCGCAGCTCGCGAGAGGTGCGAGCCGAGCTGCGCAGATTGCCTCCCTACTTCGCACGCGCGCTGATCACGCCCGACCGCCGTACGGCCAACATGTCGTTCACGGTCGCCTCGATGTCGGTCGAGCGCCAGAAGCACCTCTTTGACGACATGCGAGCACGGCTCAATGCGCCGCCCGGAGTCAGCGCCGAGCTGGCGGGGCCGTTGGTGATGATCGCCGACGGCGGAGCCGCCCTCGAGACCAACTGGATCGCGCTGGCGGCGATCGCGCTCACCCTGTTCCTGCTGTTGCTTCTGGCCGCCCACCGGTCCAACCGCTGGGCGCTCGTGCCGCTTCTCCCCGTGGCGCTCGCGACCGGTTGGTCGGCCCTCGTCCTCTTCCTGCTGCCGATCTCGCTCAACCCCTTGACGGCCGGCCTCGCCGCGCTTGTGGTCGGCTTCGGCGGCGCGGTCGCCGCGATGCTGTCGGCGGGCTACCGGCAGCGTCGGGAATCGGGCGGCCCCGCACCAGCAGATCCACAGGAGGCCTTCTCCGCCTCGTTTGCAGCCGCCTCGCGGCTGCTGTGGGCCGGTGCGGCAATAGCGGGTGCCGGCCTGCTGGCGCTTGTCGCGAGCGACCAGCCCGCGCTGCGCCAGCTCGGATGGGTGGCCGTGGTCGACCTTGGGCTCGTCTGCGCCGGCATCGCGGTGGTGCTCCCGGCGGCACTCGTGTGGGCCGAGCAGCGCCGCCCGCTGTCGCTGCGCCTGCCACAGTCGCGCGCAGAGGTCGTTGCCCTGCTGCGCTCGCTGCAGGCGAGGGGGCGCTCGCTGCCCGCCGCCGCACGGTCGATGCCGGCACGCGCGAGGTCCCTGCCCGCGGCCGCGCGCTCGTTCGGGGGCAGGACGCGCAACAGGTGGTCCCGGCGCAAGCGCCCACGCTGGCGCGGTTGGCGACGCCGAAGCGAAGGGCAGCGTCCCTAGACTCGGCTCGACAGCTGCTACTTGAACGACGACCCTCACAACCACCCTCCCGACGGGCCCGAGGACACGCCGCGCCCCGGCAGCGCACGGGAGCGGTTCCAGCAGGAGCTCGAGCAGCGGGATGAGCACCCGCCTGACGAGCAGGAGCTGCGCAAGGCGGCGCGCCCGTACTCGATGGTCGTCGGTCTGCTGTTCCTGGTCCTGATCGTGATCGCCGGCATCAACGCGGTCTCCAACCAGGGCGTCTCGATCGAGGGCCTGTCGAACTGGAAGCCGCTGCCCCGCTTCGCTGCACCGTCGGCAACCGGCAGCCTGGACGGCGACGCCAATGTCAACCAGGACGACACCAACGCGTCGGGGAAACACCGTACGCCCGCCTGCGACGTGCCCGGATCCCCACGGGACGTGATCCGGGTCCCCTGTGACTACTGGGAAAAGCCGCTGGTGATGGTTGCCTGGTTCACGCGCGGATGCGGGTCCTGCAGACGCCAGCTGGACACCGTCGAGCAGATCCGCGGGCAGTACCCGAACGTGAACTTCGTCGGCCTGGACATCGCCGATTCGCTCGACAATGCGCGCAGCGAGGTGCGCGACAACGGCTGGAGCTTTCCGATGGCGGTCGACCGCGACGGTGCCGTCAGCACCCTGTACGGAGTAGGCGTTGGGCCAACCACCTTCTTCGCCTATCCTGGCGGCGTCACGATGGACACCGTATTCGGAGAACTCGACCGCCAGGAGCTGACCACCCGCTTGAGGCGCCTGCTCCGCTCCTCACGCCGGCTCGGCTTGCTGGATTAGGTCCTATGACCGAGCGATCAGTCATCTAGTGGCCCCTCTCAAAACGTTTCACCGGGAACGGCGGCCTCCGGGGCCGCCATGCGGCGTCCTCGGTCGACCCTGTACTGACCAGTACAGGGTCTCCCTGCGTCCTTGCCTGGCGGTCTCGGGCGCCTCGCCGTTCCCTGGCGAACGTTCCGAGAAGGGCCACTAGATGGTCGACGTTCCCATCCAGCAGGGCAAGGTGGCATCGGCGCTGCGGAGCGAGTTCCCGGGACTGGGGCTGCGCTATGCGGTCCTGCTCGCGGGCCGCGGCCGCAGTCCCGCAGGGGTGAAGCAGCGGCTGCGCTACATGTCCAACCGCTTTCACGGCCGGCAGGCGCTCAGCTTGCGCCAGGAACCGGTCGCCTCGGCATACCGCGTCTTCTTTCGCCAGATCGGCCTCGACCCCGACGAGACGCGAACGCCGGTGGAGGCGATCGTCCTGGAGCGCCTGCGGGCGGGCGGCTTCAAGAGCCACGGAAGGATCGATGACGCGATCACGATCGGGACGATCGAGACCGGTGTCGCGATGCGGGCCATCGACGCCGACCGTATCGAGGGCGGGCTCGCGCTTCGACTGGCCCAGCCTGGAGAGCGCCTCGGTGAGGGCGGCCAGGCCCTCGAGCTGCCCGACGGCACGCTCGTGCTCGCGGACGAGCGCCGGGCTCTGGGGCTGATCTTCGGGGAGACCGCGCCCGAGGTCGAGGTGAGCGGCAAGACCGAACGTGTCGCGGTCTGCGCCATCCAGGTCCAGGGAGTGCCCGAGATCAGCGTCGAGGAGGCGATTTGGAACTGCATCAACGCTCTCGTGGCCGATCGGAAGGGGGGGCAGGCGCTGGTATGATCGCGATGTCGAAGCCCATTCCTGGGAGGGGCTTTCTTGCCTGAGACACTGGACGGCGAATTCGCTTACGAGGAGTTGCTGGAGCGCGTGCCGTCGGCAGCCGTGCCCGCCGTCGAGCGCCTGCGCACCGATGTCGATCAGGCCGCCGCGCGGCGGTCGCTGCGCGAGCAGATCGCCCACCTCGAGCGCGAGCACGCCGCCCTGTTCGCATCGGCGTATCCGCGCAAGGGCTTCGAGTGGCGAGTGCCCTCGCCCGGAGGACCGCGCCTGCTGGATATAGGCCACCTCGAGGTACTGCGTGACGAGCTTGCGGCCCGCGTCGAGGACACCCGCCGCGCGTTGCGTGAGCACGCCGACTTCGAAGAGGGCAACCGGGGCCGCATCGAGGCCCTGATCGCCGATCCGGCACGCTTCAAGTGGGTCCGGATCTCCAATGCGGACATCGGCGAGCCCGGCTGCAAGTTCTGGCACTCGCGCCCCCGGTGGGGCCTGCTCGGGATGCTGATGGGATGGTGGCGGGTCCGGATCTCGTCCGGCTGTCCGTGACTCCAGGGGCGCGGCACTGAGGCCGCGACCCCGATACCGCCCAGCGTCACGGTAGGTCGCCAGTAATGCCTTCGCAGGGGCGCAGGCGCCGCAAGCGCCGTCCGGACTTCAGGGCCCCAGGCGGCCAGGCTTCGCCACCTCTGCCACCCGAGCCGGCCGGGGAAGGCTCGACCTCGGCGCCTGCTCCGCCACGCCGCAGGGGCCTGAGGGACCGCCCGCCCGCGCCCTGGGGTTCCTTTCCGCTCGTCGAGCTGGTCGTGCTGCTGGCGCTGGCGCTGCTGATCGCCGGCTTCTTCGTCCAGGGCACCCGCGGCATAACGATGATCGCGGCGGGGGTGGGGCTGGGCTCGCTGGCCGGGCTCGAGCTGTCGGTCCGGGAGCACTTCGCCGGCTACAAGTCGCACTCCACGGTGCTCGCCGGGACGGTGGCAGTGATCGCCGCCGCGCTGGGCTTCTTCCTGCTGCCCGACGGCTGGTCGCAGGGACCGAGCCTGCTGGTGGCGGTGATCGTCTTCGCCGCGGCGTTCTACCTATTCCGGGCGGCCTTCAAGCGCCGGTCCGGCGGCCTCGGCTTTCGCTAGGGCCGACTCGGCATCCGCCGGCGGGCGACCGGCGCTCGCGAGCCCTGCCGAGGGCGCCGCGAGCGGTGCCGCCGAGCCACGGCCCCGTCCTGTTTGCCGGCGGAGCGCCGGGGACGGGGCCGTTCTCGGTATGACGTGGTTCCTCCTCAGGCGTGTTGTTGCCGGCTCTGAGCGCGGCCCGCCTGTGCCTTCGTTGTCAGCAACGCGGCGAGCGTGATGCGCTGGCGCTCCGTCAGGGTTGCCAGAGTCTTCGTCTCCAAGAGTCCGATCGAGAACAGGAACTTCCTGCAGCGGGTGCGACCCCACCGCCGCTGACTCATCAGCAGCTCGCTGATCGTCATGCTCTCGGTCTCCCAAGGGCAGGTCAGAACAACTTCAGCGGCATCCATCTCGCCCGCAGCGACTCTGCGCTTGAGGGCCGCTCGCGCGAGCCTCACACGATTGGCGCGCTCGAGCGCGAGCATGTGCTGTGGGCCGGAGTCAACGGTGGCAGCGTCCATCTACCCTCCCAGGTATCAGGCATTTATAAAGATCATCGACCCCCATCGGGCCCTTCTCGCTCGGCCGGCGCAAACGCACACACCCTTGTGCCGCTTGGCTCCCCGTCACTGATGGCCGTTGGAAGTACTCGAACGCCGAATGGGTCGTATAAGGCTGGCGGAACAATAGGGCTTGGAACATGCAGGTGCACGAATGTGAACAATCGGGGACCGCTAGTAGCGGCCTTTTTTGATGGTCCCGGGTCTTGTTCAAATTGGACAAGCGATGCAGCTCGAAGAAGGGCTGCAAAAGGCCACCTTTTTTGAGCCGGGGTTGGGCCGCCCCGACCGCCGCGGCGAGCCATCCGGATGGGGGATACGCCGTCCCCCACCCTAGACGGATTAAGGCTTTAGGAGGACCTTGATCTCGGCCGTGCGCGGGTCCTGCAGGCGGTCGAACATCTCCTGCGCCTTTTCGAGCGGCACGGTGCCGGTGATCAACCGGTCGGCAGGCAGCCTGCGCTCGGAAAGCAACGTGACGGCCTCATCGAAGTCGTCGCGGCGGTAGGCGAACGACGCGCGCAGCTGCGCCTCTTTGATGATCAGAACGAGCTGAGAGATCTCGACCGGCTCCTCGAGCACACCCATCAGCACGATGATGCCTCGCGAGCGCACCAGCTCAATCGCGAGCTGGGGCGCGGCCGGATTGCCGGCACACTCGTAGATCACGTCGGGCAGCTCGCCGCCGAAGCGCTCCAGTACCTGAACATGCACGTCGTCGAGCCCGATCGCATCGACGCCCAGCTCCTGCATCCGCCGTTGACGCTGCTCGTTCTTCTCGATCACCAGCACCTGCTCGCTACCGCGCGCCCTGAGGGCCAGCGCCGTCATGACCCCGATCGGGCCGGCGCCGATCACGACGCAGCGGCTGGCCGGCGAGGCCTCGCCGATGTCGATTCCATGCAGCGCGACCGCCAGCGGCTCCACCAGCGCCCCGTGCTCGAACGAGAGGTCGGCCGGAATCGGCACCAGCATCGACTGGTGGACCACGACCGACTCCGCATAGCCGCCCGGGTTCGCGCCCAGCCCCAGGCCGGTCACGGCCGCGTTCTGGCAAACGTGCTCGTCTCCCCGCAGGCAGTTGGGGCACTCTCCGCAGGCCACGAACGGGTAGACCGCGACACGGTCGCCCGGCGAGAAGCCCGAGACCGACGAGCCGACCTCCGTCACGGCCCCGGCGAACTCGTGGCCCATGACGCTGCCCGGCGCCAGCGCCGGGGAGACCCGGAGGTGGATGTCCGAGCCGCAGATTCCGCAGAAGGCCACACCGACCCGCGCCTCCTCCGGCCCCAGCGGGCGCTCCTCGAGCTCCGTCGGCTGGAGTGACCGGTCCTCGGCTATCGCCACGGCGCGCACGCCCGCGATCCTATCCGGGCCGTAGCAGATGTCGAGGGGCCTGCCGCTCAGGCGCTGGCGGCCTTGACGGCGGCGAACGCCTCGAGCGCCCGGTCCAGGTGCTCGCGCTCGTGCGTGGCCATGACACTGGTGCGGATCAGGGAGCGGCCGCGGGGAACGGCGGGATAGAGGGCCACGTTCGTGTAAACGCCCTCGTCCCAGAGCGCCTTCCAGAGCGTGGCGGTCTCGAAGTCCTCGCCGATCACCACCGGCACGATCGGCGTCACGACCTCGCTGCCGTCCGGCAGGGCGGTCGGCTCCACGACCTGGTAGCCGAGCTCGCGCAGGCCCCGGTGCAGATATGCGGCGTTGTCCAGCACACGGGCGAACAGCTCGGCGCCCTCGGCCGACCGGCAGATCCGCACCGCCTCCAGCGCGGCGGCCGTGGCGGCCGGCACCGCCGCCGCCGTGAAGAGGAAGGCTCGTGAGGAGACCCGCAGGTAGTCGATCACGTCCGCGGGGCCGGCGATGAAGCCGCCGCAGCTTGCGAGGGACTTGGAGAAGGTCCCCATGCGCAGGTCGACCGAATCCTCGACGTCCCAGAGCTCGCAACTGCCGGCGCCGCGGGGCCCCAGCACGCCGACGGCGTGGGCCTCGTCGACCATCAGGCGGGCGCCGTGGCGGCGGCTGCGCTCAGCCACGGCGGGCAGGTCGCAGATGTCGCCCTCCATCGAGTAGACGCCGTCCACGACCACCAGCACGCCGCCGCCGTCGCCGGCGGCTCGCTCGAGCATCTGCTCCAAGCGCTCCAGGCGGCGATGGCGGAAGGGGCGCATGCGCGCCCCCGAGAGCTTGCAGCCGTCCAGGATCGAGGCGTGATCGGAGGAGTCGACGATCACCGTGTCGGAGGGGCCGAGGACTCCGGACAGGCAGCCGAGGTTCGCCTGATAGCCGGTCGTGAACACGAGCGCGTCCTCGGTCTCCATCCAGGCGGCGATCTCCTCCTCCAGTTCGCGGTGCATGGGCAGCGTGCCGTTCATCAGCCTCGAGCCCGTGAGGCCGGTCCCGTAACGGTCGAGGGCGTCGCGAGCGGCCTGCTTGACCCGCTCGTCGCCGGTCAGCCCGAGGTAGTTGTTCGAGCCGAGCATCAGCCGCTCGGCGCCCTCCATCTGAACGACCGGGCCCGACTCGGACTCGACCTGGCGGAAGTAGGGCATCAGATCCTCGCGGCGCGCCGTCTCCATCAGCTCGCGCCGATCGTGGCTGCGCGCCTTCTCGAAGACGTCGACCGGGGGAGTCGATTGCTGTGGGCGGGGGTCGGACATATCCGCTAGCGTGCCGCGCCGTGAAAGTAGAGGTGAGACCGGTCGCGTCGCGGCGCGAGCTCACGCGCTTCATCAGGCTTCCGTGGCGCCTCTATCGTAACGAGCCACACTGGATTCCCCCGCTGGTGTCGGAGCGTCGGCGCTTCCTCGATCGCGACAAGAACCCCTTCTTCGAGCACGCCGAGGCCGAGTATTTCCTGGCCTGGCGCGACGGCGAGCCGGTAGGGCGCATCAGCGCCCAGGTGGACCGGCGCCTGAACGAGTTCCAAAGCAACGACTGGGGCCTGTTCGGCTTCTTCGAAGCCGAGGACGACCCCGAGGTGGCCCGAGCGCTGCTCGACACCGCCGCCGGCTGGCTGGCGGAGCGGGGCAGAGGGGAGATGCTGGGCCCGATGGACTTCAGCACCAACGACGAGTGCGGGCTGCTGGTCGACGGCTACGACCGCGATCCGATCATCCTCCAGCCGTGGCATCCGCCCCATTACAGGACGCTGCTGGAGGGAGCCGGGCTGGAAAAAGAGATGGATCTCTACATGTGGCAGCTGCGACTGGACAAGGTCGAGGACAAGGGCGGCTTCCACCCGCTCATCCACGCCACGGCCAAGAAGGTCGTCGAGGAGCACGGCGTCACGATCCGCAACATGAGGCGCAAGGACTTCGAGGCCGAGCTGTCGCGCTTCATGGAGGTCTACAACGCCGCCTGGAAACGTAACTGGGGCTTCGTGCCGCTGACCGAGGAGGAGGTCCGCTACTACGCCGCCGACCTGAAGCAGATCCTGGACGAGAGGTGGGCGATGATCGCCGAGCGCGACGGCGAGGTGCTGGGCGCCGCGCTCTCGCTGCCCGACGTCAACCAGTGCCTGGTGCACATGAAGGGGCGCGTGCTCCCGCTCGGTTGGGCGAAGTTCCTGTACTACAAGCGAAAGATCGACCGCATCAGGGTGCTCGCGCTCGGCGTCAAGCCTCAGTACCAGGACCTTGGCATCGCCGCCGCCTTCTACGTTCGCCATCTCGACAACGCAGACCGCCGCGGCGTCTGGTGGGGCGAGATGGGTTGGATCCTGGAGACCAACGAGGCCATGAACCGCGCCATGGAGGGCATGGGCGGCGAGATCGTCAAGCGCTACCGAATCTTCAGCAAACCGCTCCGCGACTGAGATCCCTGACGGCGCGCCCGGCGGCGATCGCCTTGAAGCGTGACCAACGGCCGCCAGCGCAACTACACTTGGCCGGGTGTCCATGGACCCCACGACCAACGGCGACGTCGAGCACTCGTCGTTGCCGGCGGCAGGGCCGGTGCGCGTGATCGAGCGGCGAGGCCGTCTGCTGCCCGCGCTGCCAATCTCCAATGCCCTCGTCGCCGTGGGTGGCGGCTTCCTCGCCGGCCTGGCGGCGATCGCGACGCTGCGAGCCCTACGGCTGCGCCGCCCCACCCACCGCCGCAAGCGTGGAGGAAGGGACCTGGTCACCCGCAAGGTGGTCGGAAAGCGGTCCTTCCTCGTCGACGTGCACCTGCTCGATAGATAGGGGCGGCCGCTGAAGGCGGACGCTCATGCCTTTAGGTGTCCGGCGAAGCCGGCCAGGTGTTCTGCCGGAGCCGACGTTGCCCTATAGCCCGGCGCCCGGCAGGAGGTCGTTCGTGAACGCCACCGACGTGAGCGGCCTCTGCTTGAGGAGGTCGTGCGCGTACATCCAGGCGCCGTAGACGCGCCATTGGGCTGCGTCCATCGACCCCCAGGGGGCGTCGCCGCCCGTAAAGAGGGCCGGCAGCGTCACACGCACGCCGGCGCGGGTCAGCTTGGGCTTCAGGTCCTTGTTGGCGTCCAGCAGGGCTCGCGCTGCTCCCTGCGGGTCGCGGCGGGCTTCGCGCGCTCCCTTCGCGACCGCCCCGATGAAGAGGCGTAGGTCGTCGGGCTTGTCGTCGACCGAGCTCTCGTGCGCGACCAGCACAAGCTCGTCGTACTCAGGAACGCCGAGCCGGTCTACCGGTAGTACCGTGGGCCGCTTGCCGCGCTGCTGCAGCTCGACGCCCTCGACGTTCCAGAACGCGCCCAGGGTGGCATCGACCTTTCCGGACAGCATCGCCGGCAGCAGGCTGGCGCCGACGTTGGTCTCCTTGACCGAGGACGGGTTCACCTTCGCGCGCTCCAGGATCGTTCGCAGGTAGGCCGACTGGTACGGAATGCCGGCCGTGCCGACGCGCTTGCCGCGCAGGTCTCGGGGTGAGCGGATGTTCTTCGACTTGATCGCCATCAGCGACGTCAGCGGACGCTGGACCAGGGCCGCCACGGCACGCACGGGCAGCCCCTGCTCCTGCGCCAGGAAAACCTCCGGCTCGTAGGAAATGGCCAGATCGACGCGACCGGCCGCGACCTGCTTGATCGGCGCCGAGGGGTCGGAGGGCACATGCGGCTTGACGTCGAGCCCGACGTCGCGGAAGTAACCCTTGTCGAGTGCCTCGTAGATCGCCACGTGGTCGGGGTTCGGGAACCAGTCGAGCGCCAGGTCGAAGGTGGTGAGCTTCACCTCGCCGGGGGCGGACTCGGACTTCTCGCCGCAGGCGGCGACGCCTGCGGCGAGCAGCAGGGAGGCGATCAGGGCGATCAGGATCCTCATACGAGGTAGCGAGTCCTTTCGTCGCAGCGTTGGGGGGATACGGGAGTCTTCATCATCGACCGGCGCGGGCGTCGCTTGCCCACGGCACCGCCCATCGCTCCAGCGCCGCCACGAGCGCGAACAGCAGCATCGCCATCGCCGACAGGATCAGCACGGCCGCGAACACGCGTGCCGTCAACAGCTGTGCGGTCCCGACCTGGATCGCGTGCCCGAGCCCGGCGTCAGATCCGACCAGCTCGCCGAAGACGGCGCCGATCACCGCCACGGCGGCGGCGATCTTGGCACCCGAGAAGAGCTGGGGCAGCGCCGAGGGAAGCTCGAGGCGCCGAAAGAGGGCAACTCGCGAGCCGCCGAGCGTGCGCAGCATCTTCGCCTGCTCGGGGTCGACGGAGCGCAGCCCGTCCAGCATGTTGACGACGATCGGAAAGAAGCAGATGAGAGCGATCACGATCAGCTTCGGCGCGATGCCGAAGCCGAACCAGATCACCAGGATCGGCGCGATCACGATCACCGGCACCGCCTGCGAGGCGACCACGAGCGGGTAGACCGTGCGGCGCAGCAGGGGCGAGAGGTGCAGCAGGATGGCGAGCAGGACGCCGATCGCGACCGCGAGCCCGAACCCCAGCAGCACCTCCTGCGCGGTGACCCAGGCATCCGGCAGCAGCAGGTCGCGGTCCTCGACCAGCGACCGCGCGACCTCGCTCGGCGCCGGCAGCAGATAGTTCTCGATCCCGCCCGCCCGCGCGACCAGCTCCCAACCGCCGATCAGCGACGCCAGCAACAGCAGTGGCAGCAGGATGCTCATGCCAGTGCCTCCAGCGCTCGCTCCCTGAGCGCCATGAAGCCGTGGGACGTGATCGTCTCGCGCCGCGGCCGCGAGCGGTCGGCGCCCGCCCCGGGCAGCTCGGTCCTGACCGTTCCAGGCCGTCCCGACAGCACCACGACGCGATCGGAGAGATAGAGCGCCTCCTCAACGTCGTGAGTGACGAGCACGACGGTGCGCGGCTGGTCGCCGAGCGCTCCCGCAAGCCACTCCTGCATGTCGGCGCGCGTGATCGTGTCGAGCGACGCGAACGGCTCGTCGAGCAGCAGCACCGGCTTGCCGGCGAGCAACGTGCGAAGGAAGGCGACGCGCTGTCGCATGCCTCCGGACAGCTCCTGCGGCCGCGCCGAGCCGAAGCCCTCGAGGCCGAGCCGTTCGAGCAGCGGGGCCACGCGCTCCCGTGCCTTCGCCCGCCGCATGCCCGACAGCTCCAGAGGCAGGGTGGCGTTGTCGAGCGCCGAGCGCCACGGCATCAGCAGATCGCGTTGCGGCATCAGGGCACAGCGCTCGAGGCGCTCGCGGTCGGCCTCAGCGCCCGCGACGGAGATCGCGCCGGCGTCCGGGGAATCGAGTCCGCAGATCAGCTCGAGCAGAGTCGTCTTGCCGCAACCGGACGGGCCGACAACGCCCAGCACCTCACCGGGATCGCATGCGAGCGTGAGGTTCTCGAGCGCATGCACCGTGCCGTGCCGCGATGCGAACGACTTCGAGACCCCGGACAGCGACACCGGTACGCCCGGCGGCTCCGAGGCCCGTAAATGTCGAGGCTCCTTCTCGGGAGCCTCGGTTTCGATCAAGTCTGCTCCCTTCGCGGGCATTACCCCACAGGTTCTAAGGGTCAGCGCCGGTCTCAAGCGCTATCTCAGCCCGCTGCCCGCGAGCCCCCCTGAATTGGATGACGAGTCTAGCGGCCGCCGTCACCGGCCGGGACGTCCGCCGCCGCCATCGCCGGCGTCGACCGGCTCCTGCGTCTCGCAGCGGTAGGCGTCCCAGACGCTCAGCCATTCGGTGAAGCCCGCCTTCAGCGCCGTCAGGCCCTGGAAGCTGCCGTGACCGGGGATCCCGCGCGTCTCGATCCACTCCACCTCGGGGTCGTAGTGGCGCACGGCCGCGGCAAAGTCGCCCTCGGCAAAGTGGTCGAAGATGCGGCGCAGCATGTCCATGTCCTCCTGACGCATGGCGTCGCCGGGCTCAGGCCTCGTGCTCGGCCCCGGCCGCTTCGTCGACCTCGATGACCCTGCGCGGCTCGACGCCGAGCTCGCTCCAGCGGGCGGTGGTCTCCGCCCAGTACCTGCGCGCTCCCTCGTGACCGTGCCAGGTGCGCGAGTCCGGCAGCTCGGGCTCCGCCCGCAGCTCGATGTCGGAATGGCATGCCGCCACCATGGATCGATGTCACCGCGCGCGAAGTCCTCGAACGCTCGTCGCAGCAGCTCGATGGTCGGCGCCTCCGCCATCGAGATCCGACTATGCGGGAAGCTCCGGGCGGCCCGCGATCACGTTCACGAACTGCTCCAGCTGCTTGGTCGTCCAACATTCGAAGACGCCGTCGCAGTAGGGCTCGTAGGCGGACATCACCGAATCGCCGTAGTTCCAGTACAGCTTCGGCTCGGGGTTGAGCCAGAAGGTGCGGCCGGCGCGCTCGGCCACGCGGCCGAACATCGCCGCATGGGGCTCACGCCCGTTGGTGCGCGCGTCGCCGAGCACTATCACCGTGGAGCGGGGGTCGAGGTCGTCGCCGATGCGAGCGAGGAACTCGTGCCAGACGCGGCCGTAGTCGGTGTAGCCGGAGACGTCGGAGACACCGGCCTCTCGAGCGATCCGCTCAGAGACGGCGCGGAAGTGGCGCTCGCGCTCGAAGATCTCGGTCACCTCGTCGATGCGCTCCACGAACGCGAAGCTGCGCAGCTTGCGGAATGCGTCGTGCAATGCGTGCAGAACCGAGAGGAAGAAGACGCTGGCGCTCGTCACCGAGGTCGAGACGTCGCAGAGCACGTAGATCTCTGGCCGCCTCGGCCGCCTGGGCCGGTAACGCAGCCGCAGCGGCACGCCACCGGTTTCGAGCGAGGCCCGCATCGTGCGGCGGACGTCCACCACCCGGCTGCGCCGCCTCCCGCGCGCCTCGTGACCGCTGGTCGCGAGCCTGCGCTTGAGTTGGGCGACCACCCGGTGCACCTGCGCCAGGTCCTGCAGCGGGCCGCCCGGCAGAGTCCGGTCGAGCTCGGCCAGCGGCCTCGCCGGCGGCAGGCTCTCCGTGCGCTGGATCAGAGCCCGCTCGAGCTCTCTTCGCAGCATGCGCTCGAAGCGCCGCAGCGCATCGCGGTCGAGCCCCTCCGGCTCTCCCTGGCGCTGCTGGCTCGATGCGCCGCGCAGCTCGAGCGCTCGCCTGATCCGCTGCACGTCAACGCCGATCACGCCCGAGCTCTCGCCCTGGCTGCCGAACGCGGCCACCGCCAATCGCGCCAGGTCCGCCATGTCGCCGTCGCGGCCCTGGCGGATCGCATCTTGGATCTGCTGACGCAGCTCGTCGATGTCGATGCGCTCGCCGCCCTGGAAGCGCTCCTCCTTCAGGCCACGGTCGATCACTTCGGCCTCGACGGCGTTGAAGAAGAAGCGATCGAACAGCACCTCGAACAGCTGCCGGTCCTCCTGCGACTTGGCGAGCGTTGCCGCGAGCGCCTCCTTGAAGTCCTCGCGCTCGATCCATGACACCTCACGCAGCGCGCGGAAGGCGTCGAGGATCTCGGCCGTGCCGACCGCCATGCCCTCCTTGCGCAGCTCGTCGCAGAAGCGCATCAGCGCCGGAGCCAGGCCCGGCGCTTGCGCGTCGGGGAGGCCGCCGTAGAGGCCTTTGCGCGGGCGCCCCCCCGAGGCGCGCCCGTTACCCGCTTTCGGCTCTTCCGAGGAGGCCATTGCCGAGGCGCACGCCGACGCGGTCGGCGACGGTGTCGAGATCGGTGCGGTGCTTGACGATGATGCTCAGCGTGCGGTCGAACATGGACTTGTCGATGTCGGTCGCGCCCAGCACGAGCAGCGCCCGCGCCCAGTCGATCGACTCCGCGATCGAGGGTGGCTTCTTGAGGTCGAGGCTGCGCACCATGTGCACGATTTCGATCAGCTTGCGCGAGAGGGTGTCCGGCAGCTCGGGCACGTGCAGTTTGACGATCTCGAGCTCGCGTTCCGCGTCGGGGTAGTCCAGCCAGAGGTAGAGACAGCGTCGCTTCAGCGCCTCGGTCAGCTCGCGCGTGTTGTTGGAGGTCAGCAGCACCAGTGGATGTGTCAACGCTTCCGCGACCCCCAGCTCCGGAATCGAGATCTGGAAATCGGACAGCACCTCGAGCAGCATCGCCTCGAACTCTTGGTCGGTCTTGTCGATCTCGTCTATCAGCAGCACGACCGGCTCGGCGGCGGATATCGCGCTCAGCAGCGGGCGCTCCATCAGGAAGTCCTTGGAGAAGATGTCCTCCTGCACGTCCTCCCAGCCCGTACCGGCGGCCTCGGTCTGGATCCGCAGCAGCTGCTTGCGATAGTTCCACTCGTAAAGCGCCTTGGCCTCGTCGAGGCCCTCGTAGCACTGAAGGCGGATCAGCGGCCGCCCCGAGTAGCGCGACAGGGCCTTGGCCAGCTCGGTCTTTCCGACCCCGGCCGGACCCTCGACCAGCACCGGCTTGCCGAGCTTGTAGGCAAGGAAGGAGACCAGGGTTGCCGCCTCCGAGGGGAGATAGCCGGCCTGCCCAAGGCCCTCACGCACCTCGTCGAGGGAGGCGGGCTCTCGCTGAGGGTCAGAACCCGCTGGCATGAGACGGATAATACTTGCGAGCTGTCTTGCTCCTCGTACTGGCCGACTCCTTCCGCACCTCACCGAACCCGTTCATCGCGTTGATGCTGGCGGGGTTCGCGATCGGCATCTTCGGATACCTGTACGGGTCGCGCTTCATCGTCGGTGTCGGAGTCGCGATGGTGTTCCTCGCGACGCTGCTCATCCCGCTGGCGCTGAACGTCTCGCACTGAGTCAGTAGTGGCCCTTCTCGGAACGTCGCCAGCAAACGGCGCGGCTCCGGGGCCGCCAGGCAAGGACGCAGGGAGCCCGCGTACTCGGTGAGTACGCGGGTGACCGAGTACGCCGCCTGGTGGTTCCGGAGACCGCCGGTTGCGGTGAAACGTTTTGAGAAAGGGTCACTAGAGCAGCGGTAGCGTGGCCGTCGCGTCCTCGTCGGCGGCAACGGCCTCGGGAACGCCGCGGTGGTGTCTTCGCCGCGTGCGCGCACCCGACGCGGCCAGCACGACCGAGGAGGCGAGCGCGAACAGGATCCCCCAGCGCAGGCCGTAGTCGTGTGTCGTGCCGGCGATCTTGCGCGTGGGTGGATCGAGCATCCGGAAAGCGATCAGGAAACCGGTCCAGGCACCGGCGGCGGCGATCAGGGTGCCGTCGGAGAGCGGCAGGCGGAAGAACTTCCCCTCGGCTCGGCGCAGCAGCAGGACCAGCACCGCCAGCGCGACGACGACGACCGCAGCCTCCAGCAACGTCGCCCTCCTGAGGCCCACATAGGTGATTCCGAAGATCGGATCCCGCCACCAGGGCAGGAAGATGCTTGCGGCGAGCGCCGCGGCGGCCGCGGCGGCCAGCCGCTGGTCGGGATCGAGGTTGCGCGCGAGCGCTCTCAGGCGGCCCGCCGCTCGCCGCTCGCCGCCGCCGGCGGCGTCCTTCGCGGTCTTTCGCTCGGAGGCAGCGCCCCCTTCACTCGATAGGGATGTCCTCAACCTGCACCCCCCTCTGCCGCTCGGACTCGAGGTGCTCGATGTAGTGGTCCACGAGCGAGCGTACCGCGAGCAGCATTTCGCGCTGCCACGCGTGCCAGTGGTCCTGGAACTCCGGCGGCAGCGTCGCCCTCAGCACGTCGGCGCTGCGGCAGATGGGGCACAGTTCCAGGCAGCGGTGCTCGACCCCGTGCGGCGGCGTCGGCCCGGCTCCCTCGCCTCCCATGGAGGCGAAGGGCTCAAACGGCGTTTGGTGCTGTTGCCCGTGCTCGTCGATCGTCGCCTGCGCCGTTCGCGGGACGCTCGAAGGTAACGGTGAGCGTGCCGGCATCCAGTTTGGCCCCCCGCGGCCGGTACGAGGCCAGCGCGGCGGGCAGCATGATGTTGCGCTTGTGGTTGGAGACCCGTACCAAGAGCTCTAATCCGACCTTCTTCAACTCGATGTCGGGCTTGTCCGTGAACGGCACCTGAAGTCGCAGCTTCGCGCCGGCGTCGTCCATCTCGAGCTCCTGGCGCAGGTCCTGGTACAGCATCTCCTGAGGCTCGCTGGAGTCGAACACCTCAGCGGCCAACCGGTCGAGCATTTCGGGGTCGATCACCTCCTGCTCGAAGAAGGGCGCCTTCAGGACGGGCACGGGGGCGAACGCCTGGTCCACCAGCTCGATCTGCTCCTGTTGCACGGCTCGCCAGGCGCCGAAATAGCCTTCGGAGACGTTTTCCGGAAAGACGCGGTTGACCACAACCGCATCGGTCAGGTAGCCGTACAGGTTCAGGTACGTGAAGGTGCGCTGCGCCTCCTTGACGACCATCCGCTCTGGGTTCATCACGAGCCGGATCGAGCAGCTCTCGCGGTCACGCAGGATCTCGTCCATCGCGATCAGGTTCTTCACCAGCCGCTCGACGTCGGAGAAGACGTCTCGGCTGGGCAGCCGCACGTCGAGCAGCGTGCGGGCGATCGGGCGCGCTGCTGCGACGACACGCTTCTCCCAGGGGAACACCTTCTCGAGCCACCAGCGCGCGACGTCGGGAAACGACAGCAACCTCAGCGTCTCGCCGGTCGGTGCGCAGTCGACGATGATCGCGTCGAAGTCGCCTGACTCACGGTGGTGCTTGATCTGGAGCAGCGAGAAGAGCTCGTCGAGCCCCGGCGGCACCGTCATCTCCTCGGCGACGATGCGGTCCACTCCGCGCTCGGCCAGCAGGGCCCCGAGCCACTGCTGGACCGCCTGCCAGTGACGCTCCATCTCCTGCTCGGCCTGCACCTCCTGGCCCCATAGGTTTTCGCCGACAACGGTGGGGTCGCCGCTCAGCTCGGTCTCGAGCGAGTCGGAGAGGCTGTGGGCCGGGTCGGTCGAGAGCACGATCGTGCGCAACCCTCGGCGAGCGATTGCGCGTGCGGTGGCGGCCGCGACGCTCGTCTTCCCGACGCCGCCCTTGCCCGTGTAGAGGATCGTCCGGGCTGGCATTTCCGGGTCGATTGTAAGGGCGGGCTGCGGCTCAGTGGCCCTAGCGCGGCTTGGCGACCGGTTTGACCCGGATCGTGCCGCTCTCGGAGCTCGTGTTTCCCGCCAGGTCACGCGCGAACAGCCTGTAGTCGTAGGTGCGCTCGGACTTGAGGCGCGGCGGCACCCAGCGGAAGTAGCGTTTGCCGCGGGAGAAGCCGGCGCTGGTCGAAAGGTAGGTGCGCCCGCCGGCCGAGACGCTGATCCCCACTCGCCCAACCTTCGAGAGCGTGAAGCTGAAGCTCACGCCGCGTCCCGCGCGCGCCGGAGCCGGAGCCGGGCCGAACGGCGTCAGCGACGGATCCTCGCTCAGGTAGCGCGAGAAGTTGTCCGCCGCCGTGCAGTACGGGTCAGCGGTGGTGAGCTTGCACAGGCGGCGTGCGAAGTCGCGGTTGAGCGTGTGGTAGTTCAGGTTGGCCTCCGCCCCGGGGTGCGACCCAGAGCGGCTGTAGAGCGACCAGGCGCCGGTGTCGTAGGAGCCGATCCGTAGGCGAGCGATGCGGTCGCCCTGCTCGAACAGCGCCGCGCCACGACGGTCGCCGGTCAGCGTGGCGTATGTCTGGAGCCCGATCAGCGACTGCAGCATCCCGTTCAGCACCTCGAGGCTGGGGCTGAAGCTGTAAAGCGCGTACCAGGCGCCGGAGCCGGCCGGCACGCGGGCGCCCACAGGTGTGCGCTGCTCGAACGCTCCCAGGCCCTCGCGAGCGACGGCCAGCAGGGTCGGGTCGCTGAGACGAGTGCTCGCGCGCGTCAGCGCCTGCACCGCCGTGGCCTGTGCCATGCCGGACATCCATGGCGGCGAGCCGCCGCCGAAATGGAAGTAGTACTCCCAGGTCGTGAAAGAGCTGCGCGACACACGGATCGACACCAACTCGTCCACCAGCGTGCGCAGCGACTTGTTCTTGTTCGCGTACCAGTAGCCGTTGGCGGCGCCGAAATTGGCGAGCGGCTGGATCTGGAGGCCGTGACCGGGGTAGTACTGGAAGATCAGCAGGCTCTTGCCGAAGCGAACGCGCGCACCCGATCCGGGAGCGCCCTTCGACCCCCACCACTCGCGGTTGCGCTGGAGCATCAGGAACAACGCCGGCATGCGGGCGGCGGAGAGCCTTCCGGACTTCGCAAGCGTTCGAATCGTGTCGACGACGTAGCCGAGCTCTCGCTTGCCGGTGAGCCCCAATCGCGAGCGCAGCCCCACCGCCCCCGAATACGTCGCCCTGTAAGCGGAGGCCTGCGCCTGATCGATCTGGCTCGCGGCGAGCGCGCGCCTGATCGCCGCCTTGACCCGGTCCGAACGGCGGGCAGCGGCCGATGCAGTTCGCTGCGACGTACAGGTGGAGCAACCGCTGCCGGCGAGGGAGGCGACCCACCCGGTCGCACCGCCCGACGGCACGGCCTGGTCGTCATAGGAGCGAACCTTGCCGTGGTCGAGAACCAGCACGCCGGCAGCGCCGGCGGGCGCTGCCGTGGCAGACGCTCCCAAGATTGCCGCCAATACGACGGCCATGCCCAGCTGTGCCTTTATCTGCCGCAATTACCCGATCCTTTCGCTATGTTGACGACAACGAGCCGCCCGCGCGCAAGTTGCGCTCCTCCGTGATTCCGACTCCCTCCGCCCGCCTTCCACGCCTGCTTGCCGTCGTGTCGGCACTGCTGCTGGCGCTGACCCTGAGCGGTCTTGCCGCCTGCGGCGGCGGCGATGGCGGTAGCGAGGACGTCGACAAGGTCCTCAACCAGACCTTCGGCGGCGGCCAGAAGATCGACAGCGGCGAGCTGAGCATGAACCTGACCGCGGACCTGAAGGGCGTGCCGACGGTGACCGAGCCGGTCACCGTCAAGGTCGGCGGGCCGTTCGAGACTCAGGGCGACAACAGGGTTCCGAAGCTTGACCTGGACCTGAGCGCGAATGCAGGCGGCCAGAGCTTCCGCGCAGGCGTCGTGTCCACCGGGACGAAGGGCTACGTCAGCTTCCAGGGCAGGGACTACGTCGTGCCCGCGAACCTGTTCAGCCAGTTCAGGCGCGAGCTGCGCAAGCAGCAGCGCAGCTCGAACAAGGACACGCCGGACCTGGAGGCGCTGGGAGTGCACCCGCGCGACTGGCTGAAGAACCCCAAGAACGAGGGAACCGAGGAGGTCGAGGGAGTGGAGACGACCCACATCGCCGCCGGCGTCGACGTCCCGAAGCTCCTGGACGACCTCAACGAACTGCTGAAGAAGACCGGCCAGCTCGGGTTGACGCAGGCGCAGCGACAGCAACTACCCGGCTCGATCTCCCCAACGGTCAAGAAGCAGATCACGGACTCGGTCAAGCAGGCCAGCTTGGACGTCTACACCGGCAAGGACGACAAGATCCTGCGCAAGCTCGACGTCAAGCTGCAGTTCGACGTCGACAAGAAGCTGCAGGAGCAGACCTCCGGGGTTGAGAGCGGCAACGTGCGCTTCACGGTCCAGATCGCCAACCTCAACAAGCCGCAGCAGATCACCGAGCCGACCAACGCGCGGCCGCTGAGTGAGCTTCAGAGCCAACTCGAGGCTGCCGGTGCGCTGGGCGCGCTCGGCGGCAGCAGTAGCGGCGGATCCGGCTCGAGCGGCTCCAGCGGCGGATC